>JBDHKE010000001.1:0-86322 GCA_039586555.1 Gemmatimonadota bacterium
CTGGTGGGTGAGGGGTCCGGCGCGACCGCGAATCTATCCGACCTGGGCTCTCCTGCGATGAGGGCGCTGGCCGAGGTCCTGGAAGATGAGGGAATACGGAAGATCGGGCACGACCTGAAAGCTGACCTTCTCGCCCTCCGTCAAGCCGGTGTGTCACTCCGAGGTCTCTGGTTCGACTCCATGATTGCCTCGTATGTGCTGGATCCCGGCCGACGCGAGCACACCCTCAAGACACTGGCCAACGACCTCCTGCGCACGACGATCTCCGGCTACAAGGAGGTAGTGGGGTCAGGACAGAAGGAGGTGTCCTTCTCGGCCGTTCCGGTGGAGGAGGCTCGGGACTACGCCTGCCGGGGAGTGGCCTGCACCCTACGACTCGCACGTCGGCTGGAGCCGGAGCTGGGCGCCCAGGACCTGGAGCGGCTGTATCGGGAACTGGAGATGCCCCTGGCACCGGTTCTGGCGGAGATGGAGCTCGCGGGGATTCGAATCGACCCGGCGTTCTTCAGTAACATGAACGAGAGGCTTCATCGAGATCTCGGTCTCATTCAGGAAGACATCTTCAAGGCTGCGGGATGTGAGTTCAATCTGAACTCCACACCCCAGATGCGACGAGTTCTCTTCGAGGAACTGGGCCTTCCCGTTCTGAAGCGAACCAAGACGGGCCCCTCCACTGACGTGTCCGTTCTGGAGGAACTGGCCGCGGCGGGGCACGAGGTCCCTCGACTCCTGATGGAATACCGCCAGCTGGAGAAGCTTCGCAGCACCTACGTCGAGGCCCTGCCCAAGCTCGTGAATCCCGAGACCGGACGAATCCACACCAGCTTTAACCAGACGGTGGCGGCAACGGGTCGCCTTTCCTCCAGCGACCCGAACCTTCAGAACATCCCCATTCGTACCGATCTCGGTCGCGAAATCCGGAAGGGCTTCGTGCCCGATGAAGGGCTCTCGTTCCTCGCGGCGGACTATTCCCAGATCGAGCTCCGCGTGATGGCCCACTTCTCTGGCGATCAGGCATTCGTGCAGGCGTTCGAGAAGGGAATCGACGTGCACAAACAGACTGCCTCCGTGATCTTCGACGTTCCAGTCGACCAGGTGACCCCCGACATGAGGGCCAGGGCCAAGACGATCAACTTCGCTACTCTCTACGGGCAAGGAGACTTCTCCCTGGCCCGACAGCTCGGGATCTCCAGGCGGGAGGCCCGGGAGTTCATCGAAGAGTATTTCCGGAGATTCTCCGGGGTACGCGCCTTTCTCGACGAGCAGGTCGGGCTCGCCCGCGATCGAGGGTACGTGGAGACCCTTTCGGGGAGGCGGAGGTACGTACCTGAGCTCAAGTCTCGGAACTGGAACATTCGCCAGTTCGGTGAGCGGGTGGCGCAGAACACGCCCATCCAGGGTACCGCTGCTGATCTGATCAAGCGGGCCATGATCGACGTGCATCGGACCCTGCGGGAGAGGGCATCGCCGGCTCGACTCCTCCTCCAGGTACACGATGAGCTGCTCTTCGAAGTGCCCGATGACCAGGTCCACGAAGTGGGCAAACTCGTGAAGTCGAAGATGGAGAACGCCATGAGCCTGAGAGTGCCTCTCGTGGTGGACCTGGGGGTGGGGAGGAACTGGTACGAGACGAAGGGCTAGCGCCCCGAAGCTCCCTGGGGGTTTTCAGCCCAGATCCTTCCCCTAATCCCATCGCATCGCCCCAATTCTCGCCATATCGTCGATGCGTCGCCGGCCGATGCTCGTGGCCAGGCGGCGAGGTGGAACGAGCCGATTTGCCGTTCCGAGCCAGCCCGTCAGTCGGTTCCTGGAGCAGCGACCAGAATCCTGTCAGCGAAGGAGGAGTCGGATGAGCCGAAGCGTGAACAAAGTGATCCTTGTCGGGAACGTCGGCCGGGATCCCGACGTGCAGACGACGAAGGGCGGGGCGAAAGTGGCGCATTTCACCGTGGCCACCAATCGGTGGATAGGTGGGAATGGGGACGATGAAAAGGAGCGGACGGATTGGCATCGTCTGACCCTCTGGAATCGACTGGCGCAGTTCGCGGAGGACTTCGTTCAGAAGGGCGATCGGGTCTACGTGGAGGGCCAGGTGGAATACGATACCTATGAGCGGGACGGACAGACCGTTCCCACTGCTGAGGTTCGTGTGCGGGAGCTGGTGCTCCTTTCTCCCCGGAAGGAGGGAGAGGCCGCCGCGTAGGGGAGAACCGTCAGAAGACCCCGGCTCGGAGTAGAGTCGGGGCCTTCATGATCGGAGGTACCCGATGGTTAAGGCGAACGTCAGTTGGCTGTCCAGAAACCGGAGAGGGACTCGCCGTGGGGGCTTTCACGGAGCTTCTCGAACGCCCGGTTGCGAATCTGCCGAATCCGCTCTCGGGTGACGCCCAGGAGCGATCCGATCTCCTCGAGAGTTCTCTCCTCGCCGTCATCGAGACCGTAGTAGAGGTACAGAATCTTCCGCTCCCGCTCGGTCAGGTACCTTTCGAACATGCCGTCCAGGAATTCCCGGCGAGCGATGGATTCCACGTCTCCTTCGATGTCGCCTCCATCGCCCCCGCCGAAGCGCTCGCCGAAGCTGGCGCTGTCCCGATCGCTTCGGTCGATGGGAGCATCGAGGCTCAGCTCGCTGGCTGCTACTCTGCGAAGGGCTCGGATGGTCTCGACGGGCTCACCCATGCTTTCCGCGATTTCCTGGTCCGCAGGAGACCGCCCCAGCTGCTGCGTGAGCGCCGTGTCGGTGCGAGCGAGCTTGGCGAGGTTGGAGTTCTGGTTGAGCGGGATCCGGACCGACCGGGTCTGTTCTGCAAGGGCCTGAAGGACCGTCTGCCGAATCCACCAGACTGCGTAGGAGATGAACTTCACTCCCTTGTCCGGATCGAACTTCTTCACCGCCTTCAGCAGCCCCTCATTCCCGATGCAGACGAGCTCGGCGAGCCCGAGCCCACGTCCCTGGTATTTCTTGACGTAGGAGATGACGAACCGAAGGTTCGCCGTCACCAGGCGCTCTGCGGCCTCCTTGTCACCGGCTCTCGCCCGGCGAGCCAGAGCCCGCTCCTCTTCGGGGTTCTGAATAAGGGGATACTTCTCGACGTCCTGCAGATACTGATCGAAGGAATCTAGACCGCGAGCAGTTGAGAACATCCGGGCGGCGCTACCCTTGAGCGAATGTTCGAGAAAGGATGGACCGGAGCATCAGCGAATGGCTCTCCCGATAATGACGTCGCGGAGGAACGCCGACTCCCCCGCGAACCCGGAAGAACCGAAAACGAATCTAAACAATAGACGAGATGAGTCCAAGGGGGTCCGTGCAAATCGGCGCGGCGCGGGAGCCTCGCAATGCCCGTCAGCTCGCTCCGGACCCCGCCATGACCGTCCGCCCGTCCGGGTAAGCGACCAGAACCAGGCTAGCGTTGATTCCGCCGAACCCGAACGAGTTGCTCATCACCGCCCGCGTGGCGAGCGAGCGTCCCTCGTTAGGCACGTAGTCGAGGTTACACGCATCGCCGGGTTCGTCGAGATTCAGAGTGGGCGGAATCCAGCCACGCTGGAGGACGAGGGCGCAGATGGCTGCCTCGATAGCGCCGGATGCCCCGAGGGCGTGCCCGTAGTAGGGTTTGGTGCCGCTCACCGGGATCTCGTGGGCTCGCTGACCGAGGACCTTCCGGATCGCCAGGGTTTCCGTGGAATCGTTCAGCGGGGTGGAGGACCCGTGAGCGTTCACGTAATCGATCTCGCTCGGGCTCATTCCAGCGCTTCGGAGCGCCACCGACATCGCCCGGGCAGCCTGCGAGCCGTCGGGGCGGGGAGCGGTCATGTGGTAGGCGTCGTTGGTGGTGCCGAATCCTCTAATCTCCGCATAGATCTGTGCCCCTCGCGCCAGAGCGTGCTCCTCGGATTCCAGCACCAGAGCGCAAGCCCCCTCGCCCATGACGAAGCCATCGCGGTGCCGGTCGAAGGGCCGGCACGCACGCTCGGGGGCTTCATTTCGAGTGCTCATGGCGCGGATGATCGCGAATGCGCCGTACGAAAGCGGTGCCAAGGGAGCCTCGACGCCGCCGGCGACTGCCAGGTCGGCCTCCCCGTCACGAATCAGCCGCCATGCGTTCCCGATGGCCACCGTTCCCGACGCGCAACTCATGGCATTGGTGGAGTTCGGCCCTGTGAACCCGAACTCGATGGCCACGTTGCAACTCGATGCCCCGCAATAGACCATGAGCGCCAGGCGCGGATCAACCCCTCGCACGCCTCGGTCCAGGAAGTGGAGGAACTCCTGCTCCGCGTGAGCGATCCCACCGAGTGCCGAGCCCATCTGTACCGCGACCCGGTCAGGCTGCACGAGGGATGGGTCCACATTGGCATCGGCCATAGCGTGGCGGGCGGCGGCGATCGAGAAATGGCCGAAGCGATCCAGGCGCCGAGCCTGCGAGCGCTCCATGTACCGCTCCGGCTCGAAGTGCCTGATCTCCGCAGCGATCCGGCTACGGAAAGGGGAAGCATCGAAGCGGGTGATGGGGGACACAGGTGAACGCTGCTCTTGGAGACCTCTCCAGAGCTCGTTGACGCCAACACCCGAGGCGGTGAGGGGTCCGAGCCCTGTGATGACCACCCGGCGGGGATCCGCCGGGCCGTCGCCTGGAGAAGAGGTTGGCTTGTGGGTCATGTGCTCAGCTTCCCTCCGATGCGCGGCGGATTCCTGCGAGAGTCTGCCCCGCTATGTGACTGATGAAGTGTGGTCCAATGAGGTGCTCGGACGCGAGCGTGCCAACCAAAGGCCACCTTGGGCCGTCCCAATCGTGGACGATTCGAAGTCGCGTCCCGCCGCCGTGAAGCCCCGATATCTCCCAGCGAACGTTCATACCCCGGGTGATTCCCTCGACGTGCCGGTAGATCACCAGTCTCCGGTCCGGGTCGTGGTCCATCTCCGACACCCACCACGTGGGATACTTCAGAGGACCGAACTGCCGCCAGGCTGCCATCTCCACCAGCCCCCTGGCAAACCCGTCCTTCCGACGGAACCTCACCCAGCGGTAATGGGGGAGGATCTCGGGCCACCGCTCCACGTCTGTGGCATTGTGAAAGCACACATCCCCGGGGGCGTCACACACGATTTCGTCAATCGTCAACATCTGGGGGCTCCGTACCATGCGACGGTTCTTTCTGCTGGCCCTCCCGCGCCGGCACCTTTGCCGTGGAGGACGAAAGGAGCAAGGGGACCCAGAAGGCGGGTCGGGCCAGTCGGCTGAGGGGAGCGTGATCACCGGTTACCCGGAGCAGCTCGCTCAGGCTTCCGGACGCTCTGGAGAGCCTCTCCACCGCCAGCTCTCGAAGCCGTCTGCGGGAAAAGATCTCCTCGATCAGGCGCTGAAGCCAACGGCCCGGTCGGAACTCCCGTCTCACAGATCTCTGATACGAGGCGGTCTCAGAGGCCCGCATGCTCGGATCCCGGAGAATGCGGTCGATGGAGGCCGCCGCCAGCTCGGCGGAGCGCAGGGCGCGGTAGATTCCTTGTCCGGTCAGGGGATCGAAATATCCGGCTGCGTCGCCCACCAGGAAGACATCGCCGCACGCCATCCTCCGTGTGGGCCAGTCGAAGGGCCCGCTGCCCCATGGACCGGCGACGAGCTCCGGTGACGTGAGCCAGCCCTGGTCGAGACCCGCTATACCCAGCGCCAGGAGGTGATCCGGTTCCGCGCTCAGCATCCGTGCGTACGGCGTACCGACCCTGGCCACGAGCGTGCAGTTCCACAGGCGTCCGCCCTCGCCGACCGGTGCGAGGCCAGCGGTGAGCCCTTCGTCCAGGAACAGTGTCCCCGTATCCGCCGGAACCCGAGCCCCCCTCAGATGAAACGTGATCGACGCTTTACGAATCCGGGGTGGCCGGGCGAGCATCCCCGCACGCCGGGAGACCACGGAGCGAAGGCCATCCGCCCCCACGACAACGCGCGCTCGTCGCACCGCGCGGCAGCCCGACGCAGTCAGCGTAGTCACGGTCGGCAGGATCTTCCCCTGTCCCAGGGCGACGTCGATCACCCGCACCCTCTCTTCGAGCTGAGCCCCCGCTCTCCTGGCCGCCCTTACCAGGACGGTGTCGAGCTTGCGCCTGGGGATGCCGAGTCCCCCGGACTCCCCTCGGGCGAATCGCCCCGTCGCGGCTTTCCCCCCGGCGGTGCGCAGTGTCCAGCCTCGAATCGGGGAAGGGGACTCCGCGAGCACGCGATCGAGGAGGCCGAGACGCTGGAGGGTGGCCACGGCGCCTGGATTGATCGACTCTCCACAAGCCTTGCTCCTGGGGAAGCGAGCCCGGTCCAGCAGGATCACCTCCCACCCAACCCTCGCGAGGAGCTGAGCCACCGTGCTCCCAGCCGGGCCCGCTCCGACGACGAGAACGTCAGGCCCTGTGAGGGGGGGCATCAGAGCGTGCCCCCTGGCGGCTCACCCGTGAGGACGAGTCGGAAAGGGAAGTGGCGACGCACCGATGGATTCACCAGGCCAGCCGCCTGTGCGAGACCGCGGAGCTCATCGGCCCGGAAAGAGTTGAGGACCGAGGTGGGTCCGTCATGGCGGCTCAGTGGGTTGCGGCGCCATAGGGTTGCCGAGAGGAGCCTCGATCCCTGCAGGTGCAGCCAGCTCCGTTCCAGGTCGTTGACCACCACGAACCTCCTCGTCACGCGGGCCATCTCGGCAAGGAATCGGACGGCGTCCGAATTGGGGAGGTGGTGAAGGGTCAGCGTGCAGAGTGAGATCTCGAACGTCCCGTCTGGAAACGGCAGATCCCGTCCGTCTGCCCGGACCAGAAGCAGGCCGGGCCGGCCACTCACGTTGTGCATGGCCAGACGCGTGACGTCGGGATGCCGGTCTACCGCTACGAAGGTCCACGACGCTCCGCTCCGGGAGGCCCATCGCCTGAGCCGAAGGGGCAATGCCGCGCTCCCCGTTCCCAGGTCGAGAATGCGGCTCGTGGCTCCTGACCGCCGGAAGCGGGCCAGGTATCGCCGGAGAGCTCGCTCGCCTCCGAGCCAGCGGTTGGCCTGATCGATGTGCTTCAGATTCCGCTCGAGCGTCGAAGGGTCCGGCCCATACCGGTCCAGAAGCTCCGGAGCGTTGCGCCTGGGACCGATCACCTGCGGGGCACCGCGTGGCTACCGCTGCACACCGCGGAAGTCCGTGCTGCTGTCCAGCGCACGGCTCCGGAGCATCTGCGTGTCGTCGAACCCCAGGGCGATTCCCAGAAGTTCGCGGGCGCTCACCCTCACTACCAGGTCCCCCAACGTTGCCCCTCTCTCCACAGGGAGGCTGACATCGATCCGTGCCGTGTTGCGCGTGCCCGCGGGGAACCCCAGCCGAAGTCCGGCCCCCAAGGACGCCCTCCACCCCGAATCCACCCCGAAGGGCACATCGCCACTCACCATCCGCCCCGCGTCGACGAAAACGGTGAAGCCTGAATCGACGACGTTCGGAGCGGGCCAGTTCAGTCGGATCCGATCTTCCAGCGTGAACAGAACCCGCCGTCCCCCGGGGAAGTCGTCCTGATCGTATCCTCGGAGCCCTTCGCGACCGCCTAGCGTGAGCTGGAAGGGGGTCACCATCGACCAACCCCCGCTAGCCGAGACGCGCCCGAAGAAGGTGTGACGCGTCGCCCGCCTCGGCTGCCAATAGGCGTACGCGTCTAACTCGGCCAGAATGTCTCTCCAGCCTTCCTCGCCACCAGCTCCGGCAAACACCTGCCGCGCTTCGATCCGGAAGGCGGAGTTGGACACGACCGGGCCCGTAGCGGCTCCGGCGAAGAGGCTGACCTGGGTGTATAGATCGTCGGGTTGGCTCAAGCCCCTTCGCTCCAGCACACCAAGGCTCCGGCCCAGGGTGATGCCGATTTCGGTGCCCACCGCGACGTCCTGGACGCCGGTCAAGGCGTCCAGCCCCCGGCGCCGGATGAACTGGAGGTTCCGCTGGCCCAGGATGAAGTTCACTCGAGTCGAGCTGCGGTCGGAGATCAGGTAATCGACAGCGGCCACCTCGTCTGGTCCGGCGGGTGCGGTATTCGAGAAGTCACCATCCAGCACCAGATCGACGCTTCCTGGATAGTCGGGGAACTCCCGCGCGTGTCGGGAGACACCGAGCCCCAGGACGGTCAGATCTCCGGGCCTCCCAAGCCGGATGGCGCCCGTGGCCTCGAAGATCTCCTCGAGCATGGGCACTGCCACGTGGGTGAAATTCGGATATCCAGGAGCAGCGAAGGGGAAGAGGACGTCCTGACGGAGGTACTTCTCCCGTGCACCGACGCGGCCAACCTCGGCGACGAAAGGAAAGAACAGCCCCTGTTCGAACAGATCGCCGATGCGGGTGTTGCCAACCGTCAGGCGCGCGTCCCACCGGCTGGAGAAGAGTCGCGGAGTTTCGAACGAGACGCCGATATCCCGCCGCTCGTCCTTCTCCTCGAAGAAGAAGCCGAGCAGCAGCCCTCGCCCCAGGAAGTTCTCCTCGACGACGTCGAGCTTCTCGAATTGGAATCCCTGATCGAAGGCAACACCCACGTTCACCTTGGTGGTCCACTCGTCCTGGGTGTCCACCACCACGTCGTGCGTTCCGTCCGGTAGGGGAACGGCAAAGACGTCCGCTATGGCGATGAACCTATGCTGGCGCAGGATCCGACCGGACTCATCCAGGAGGAAGGGATCGAGACACTCGCCCTCGTGGAAGAGGAGCTCCGCAGCGATGAAGTCCTGGCGGGTGCGAATGTGGAAGCGATTCGCGAGACTATACGCCCACTCGAACCGTCCGTTTTTCGTCTCTTCGTCGAAGATGGAGTGGTTGTCGATGAAGATCGACGAGATCCGGCCGTCGGGACACTCCTGTCCGCGCACCTCAGCCGCCGCGGTGAGGCACAACGTGACCAGAACGAAAGTGGCCTTAGGCGCGGGCTTCATGCCGCTTGTCCAGTGCTTTCGGTTGGATAGCGTGACAAAGCAGGAGATGCCTGGCTCGGTGCGAAACGCGACAGGGCTTTCCCCGGCTCTCGGGCCGGAATAGGATAGGTGTGTTCACTGTTTCTGGACCTCAACACAGCGAAGGATCCCATGAGTATTGACCGTCAAGATGCCCTCGACTACCACGCCGGCGAGAGGCCGGGAAAGATCGAGGTGATACCCACGAAGCCGGTCGCCACGGCCGACGATCTGAGCCTCGCATACAGCCCCGGTGTGGCCGAGCCCTGCCGGGAAATCCACAAGGAGCCTCTGGACGTTTTCAAGTACACCGCTCGGGGCAATCTGGTCGCGGTGGTGTCGAATGGCACCGCCGTTCTGGGAATAGGCAACATTGGTGCCCTCGCCTCCAAGCCCGTGATGGAAGGGAAGGGCGTGCTCTTCAAGAAGTTCGCGGGCATCGACGTCTTCGACATCGAGGTGGACTCGGAAGATCCCGACGAGGTCATCCGCTTCTGCCAGCTGCTCGAGCCGACCATCGGCGGAGTCAACCTGGAGGACATTGCTGCGCCCGAGTGCTTCGTGATCGAGCGAACCCTGAAGGAGACCATGGACGTCCCGGTCTTTCACGATGACCAGCACGGGACGGCCATCATCGGTGGCGCAGCTCTTCTGAACGCCCTCGAGATCGTCGGGAAGACGCTCGATAAGGTGAGGATCGTGTTCAGTGGCGCGGGAGCGTCAGCCATCGCCACGGGGGAGCACCTGCTCCGCATGGGGGCCACGCTGGAGAACATCATCATGGTGGACAGCAAGGGTGTGATCCACAAAGGCCGCCTGAACGAGGTCAATGAGTACAAGGCCAAGTTCGCCGTGAACACCGATGCCCGAACCCTCGCCGACGCCATGGTGGGCGCCGATGTCTTCGTCGGCCTCTCCGTGAAGGGTGCGGTAACTCGGGATATGGTGGCCCCGATGGCCAAGGACCCCATCATCTTCGCGCTTGCCAATCCCGATCCTGAGATCCTGCCTGAGGAGGTGGCGGAGGTACGGGACGACGCCATCATGGCCACCGGTCGCTCCGACTATCCCAATCAGGTGAACAACGTCCTGGGGTTCCCGTTCATCTTTCGCGGTGCCCTGGACGTCCGCTCCACGGCCATCAACCCCGAGATGATGCTGGCCGCCACCTATGCGCTTCAGGAGCTGGCCAAGACAGACGTGCCGGAGTCGGTGGAGATGGCCTACGGCGGAGAGCACTTCGACTTTGGGCGCAACTACCTGATTCCCAAGCCCTTCGATCCTCGGGTCCGATTCTACGTATCTCCGGCCGTGGCCAAAGCCGCGATGGAAACCGGCGTCGCCCGGATCCAACTGGATCTGGATGAGTACCGGGACCGCCTCAAGGCGAGCCTCGGGCCGGGATGGCACTTCATGCGGTTGATGGTGAACAGGGCGCGAGAGAAGACCCTCAACGTGGTGCTTGCCGAGGGGGAAAGCGAGCGCGTCATCCGGGCTGCTGGCCAGGTCGTGGAGGAGGGGATCGCCCGACCCATACTGGTCGGCGATGCGGATTCGATCCGTCAGAAAGCCGAGGAGTTCGGTGTCGGACTTCGAGGCGTCCAGATCATCGACCCCACTCTGGCGCGGGAGGCACGTGGGCGCTACGCGGAGGAGCTGTATCGGCGGCGTCTACGAAAAGGCCTCACGAGGTCCGAGGCCAGGGCGAACATGTACAAGCCGATCTACTTCGCGAGCGCCATGGTTCGCGCGGGCGAGGCCGACGCTCTGGTGGCGGGGATGGAGTCGAACATGCCGGAGGCCCTCAAGCCTGCGATCCAGGTGGTGGGGACCGCGGATGGGGTGAGGCACGTGGCCGGTCTGCACATGGTCACTCTTCCCCATCGGGATCCGCTCATCTTCGCCGATACAACGGTGAACATCGACCCGGAAGTCGAGACGCTCGCGGAGATCGCGCTCCTCGCGGCTCAGTTCGCCCAGGAGATCGGCATGAAGCCCCGCATCGCGATGCTCTCGTTCTCCAACTTTGGCTCCGTGCGGCATCCTTACTCGGAAAAGGTCAGAGAGGCTGCGGAGCGCGTGAGGCTCCTGGCGCCGACGCTGGAGGTGGATGGCGAGATGCAGGCCGACGCGGCGCTCAACACACGGATGCTCGGTGACGGCTTTCCGTTCTGCCACCTGAGCAAACCGGCCAACATCCTGGTGTTCCCGAATCTGAGCGCGGCCAACGCCTGCCAGAAGATTCTGGACCAAGTGGCCGAGGCTGAGGTGATCGGACCGATCCTCATGGGCATGGCCCGGCCGGTGCAGGTCCTGGAGCGGGGGAGCTCGGTCCAGGAAGTGGTGGACCTGGTCACCATCGCGACGGTGGACGCCCAGGCGCGGATGATGACGCCGTCCGAAGTGCCCGAGCTCGCGTCCGTCCACGACTGACCTGGGCTTGGGGCGAAGCTCAAGCCGGCCCTTCGCGGCTGCCGAGGGGGAGAGCTGGGCCATCTGCAGGAGGCGTCAGGGGGCATCCCCCCCATCCACCAGCTCGATCCGGTCAGGCTCGTTCGGGACTACGCAAATGAACTCGAAGGGCTCGGACCCAATAGCCTCGTAGAAGTGGGGCATGCCTGCCGGGATGAAGACCACGTCGTCCGCCATGACCTCGATCACTTCCTCCCCGATTCCGATCCGGGCCCTTCCACGTAGCACGTACTGTTCGTGCTCGACGGTGTTGGTGTGGCGAGGCATCCCACCGCCAGACTCCATGATGAACCGCCGCATGGCGAAGTTGGGGCCTTCATCGGGCCCGATCAGGACCTGTCGGGTGGTCCGGGAGCCGGCCGAGACTGTCTCGGCCGGCAGATCGTTGGCGTGTTTGTGGTGCATGGGCCACTTCTCCTCGAGGTACCAGGGGGAGGCTCATTCGTGCATGCGCCGTGAAAGCTGAGCTGGCGTTGGTGATCGAACAAGAGAGGAGTCCGGCCCTTCCCTTCCCCAGACATCTTCGGGACTCCACATTGGCAGGGCCCCCGGCGCTCCGAGAGCCTCACGGTTCTCGGGATGGGTGATCGGGTAGCGCCGGGAGCTTTCGTGCTGCGACGCGCTAACATGATCGCGGGTTGGAGAATGAGGAGAATGATTGGTCGACCTTTGATCCCGTTTCTGTTCCGCGCCGCCGTGTTGGGCTCCTGCTTGCTGCCCCATCACGCGACGGCCCAGAAGCCAATGCGCGTGCCGGATGACGCGCCCCCACGGATTCACTCACTCCCCCCCCTCCGCCATCAAGCCGAAGTGCAACAGGCCTGGACGGAACAGCGGCTCGAAACCGTGCTCCCGAAGCTAATGAGAGAGTATGGGGTGGACATGTGGGTCCTCTCTATGCGGGAGTACGCCGAGGACCCGGTATTCCACTCAATGGTGGCACCCACCACCTTCGCGGCCCGGCGGCGCTCCATCTACGTCTTTCACGACCGAGGCCCGGAGCTGGGCGTGGAGCGGCTCGCCCTTGGCGGCGGCAGCCAGGGCGGCCTCTACGAGCCGTACCGTTCTGCCCGTCCCGCGCCCACGGGCCGGCAGAACGCCGAGCTGTGGGGCGACGAGCAGTGGCGGCTCTTCCATGAAGCAGTGGAGGATCGGGACCCGGAGAGCATCGTTCTGAACATCGACGAGCACTGGGCCTTCTCCGATGGCCTTCATTCGGGCGAGCGCGAAGCACTCGAGAGGGCCCTCGGTCCGGAGTACCTGGCACGGGTCAAGCGCGAGCCTCGCCTGTCCACGAGCTACATCGCCCTCCGGATTCCGGAGATGATGCCTCGCTATCGGCAGATTGAGGAGACGGTGCACGCCATGCTCTCCCAGGCCTTCTCCAACGCCGTGGTCACGCCCGGCGTCACCACCACGGACGATGTGGTCTGGTGGCTGCGCCAGAAGATCCAGGATTTGGGAATGACGACCTGGTTCCACACGAACGTCAACGTGCAGAGGGCGGGGGAGGAGATCCCGGAAGGTGGTGGAATCGGGGTGATCCAGCGTGGCGACCTGCTGTGGGTGGACTTCGGGGTCGTGGCCATGGGACTCCACACCGACACCCAGCATCTGGGTTATGTGCTCCGGGAGGGAGAAGGGGAGGTTCCGGCAGGGCTGAGGCAGTGCCTGGCCAACTCGAACCGGCTACAGGACATCCTTCTCGAGCACATGGAGCCGGGACTCACCGGGAACGCGATTCTCGCGAACGCCCTGGAGCAGATGCGCGCCGAAGGGATCGACGGCACCATCTACACCCACCCCATCGGCGACCACGGCCACGGGGCGGGACCGCTCATCGGGCGCTGGGATGCCCAGGGCGGTGTGCCGGTCCGCGGGGACGCGGTGCTCCTACCTTCTACGTGGCACTCCATCGAGCTTCAGGCCACGACGCCGATCCCGGAGTGGGATGGGAAGCCGGCCAGCTGTCGGCAGGAGGAGGAGGCGTACCTGGACGAGGAGGGCAGCCGGCACTGGGTATTCCGGCGGCAGACCAAGTTCCATCTGGTGTGGTGAGGGGGAGTGCGAAGAGACGGTGGTCCCCCTCGCTCCCCCGCTGCGCTACTGCCGCCGTGCGGCAGCGGGTCGTTTAGGGGACACCGTCTCCTCGCGCGGGAGCTGGCATGAATCGGCAGACGAAGGAGGGAGGAGAGCAAGCGAATGGCCAAGCAGTTCTGGCTGATGAAGAGCGAGCCGTCGGTCTACTCCATTGACGATATGGAGCGGGATGGGGTGACGTCATGGGAGGGGGTTCGCAACTACTCGGCGCGAAACAACATGCGGGCGATGAAGGTGGGAGACGAGGCGCTCTTGTATCACAGCGCCACCAACCCTCCTGGAGTAGCTGGGTTAGTGCGGGTCGTGAAGGGAGCCTACCCGGATCACCACGCCTTCGACCCAAACCATCAGTACTTCGATCCCAAGTCGAGTCCGGAGGAGCCACGGTGGGACATGGTGGACGTGGAGTTCGTGGAGAGGTTCCCACGCATCGTGACCCTCCATGAGATCAAGGCGAACCCGGCCTTCGACGACATGGTGCTGGTCAAGCGCGGTCGCCTTTCCGTGCAGCCTGTGCGGAGGGAGGAGTTCGACAGAATCGTGAGGATGGGAAGGGAGGGGTAGGGGCTGTTGTGGCGGTTCTTTGCGCAGCCTGGGCGTCTCGCGCTTCTTGCCTATCTGGCCGCGGCCCCGCCCTCCGGGTTCCACTGGCCTCCGCATCCTGGCCCTCTCATTCGATCCCCGTCTCCCGTTCGGAAGGAGTCTTCGTTCTCTAACGGGCCGCTGTGACGCTGACGGTGGAGGGATCGTCTACCGTCCAGCCCTCTTCTTCACCCAATCCTCCGGCGGAACCGCCCTTTTCCGTTCGTTCGGCCTGAGTCGAAACCAGCGAGCGACGAGCAGGATCTCGGCGGCCTCCTGGGGGTGAAGACCTGCCGGCCCACAGTCCGCTTCGCCGAACACTTCCTCGACCCGGCCGATGGTTCGCGCTCGTTCCGCCCGGGAGCGGGGTGCCGGAAGGCTGGACCGCACTCTACCTCGACGGATGAGGTAGAGCCTGTCATCGCCCCCGAACCCCGGAACGCGGTAGACGAACGAGAGGCTCTCCATCGCTCCTCTAAAGGCCGTCAATTCGTCCCGAAAGCGCTGTAGGCTGTCCAGACGATCGCGAATCAAGGCGGCGTACTCGAAGTCCTGGCGCCTCGACGCTTCCCTCATCTGCTCTTCGACTTGGCGGAGGGGCTGATGGCCCCGTCCCTCGAGGAAGCTCCGGGCTGCGGCCACCTTCTTCAGATATTCCGACGCGGTGGGTGAACCGCAGCAGGGAGCGAGGCAGGATCCCAGATCCGCCCGGAGGCACCGAGGTGCCCGGTGGGAGCTCAGCAGCTCGAGCTGGTCCCCGAAATGGACCGGAGTCGAGCCCGGGCAATCCCGGAGCTGGAGGGTATGGGCGAGGCTGCGGACGGCGTCAGAGAGCCAACGGAAGGCTGGAAAGGGGCCGAAGTAGGTGGAGCCGTCCTGGACGACACGGCTTGTGGGCACGATCCGAGGTGCCAGCTCGGTTGTGATCTTCACGAAGGCGTACCTCTTCTTCCTCTTGTGCTCGACATTGTAGCGAGGCTGCCATCGTTGGATGAGCCTCATCTCGGTTAACAGGGCGTCAAACTCGTTCGGCACGTAATCCCACGCGATCTGGCGTGTGGAGCGAATGAGCTCCCCAGGCTTCTCTCGGGGACTGGATCGGAAGTAGGAGAGAAGCCGGCTCCGCACCCGGATGGACTTCCCCACATAGAGAACCTCGTCGTCCGAGCCCACCATTCGGTAGACGCCCGGACGGTTCTCGGCCTGGTCCCGCACGTGTGCGCGCAACCGGTGCATCCTGGAGATTGGGCTCATTGAGAGGGCCGCATCGAACCGGCTAGAACGGCGAGCTTCGTCGAATTCACACGTTGTCACGTGTCTTCGCTTTTCCTTCGGGAAACATATGACGTCCATTCGAGTCCTGACACCCTTCTGGCCCACCGGCTCACTGTCGCGGATCGGATCCAGCCGGGGAAGCACGGCGACTGCCCTCCAGCTCACTAAGAAGACTCCCGCTGACATTGTATGGCTCCGCGCGGCCTGCTACTCTGCCGCCATGAAGTCGCCATTTCGTGTCATCAGGGATCCCCTCTGGAATACCATTCGCGTGGATCTCACGGCCATGCGCATCGTCGACACGGCCGCGTTCCAGCGGCTGCGGTACATCCGCCAGCTGGGGCTCGCCCACTTGGTCTATCCGGGTGCGACTCACACCCGATTCGACCACGCCCTGGGCGTCTACCATCTCGCAACCACGGCTCTCCGATTGCTGCAGGATCGGCAGCGGACCGCCGCACCCGAGGCGTGGAGAGACCTGGACATCGTGCCGTATGCGGCGCTGCTCCACGATATCGGGCACTATGCGTTCTCTCATGCCCTGGAGGAGCTCGAGCCGGATCGAATCCCAGCGGATCACGAGGCCGTGAGTCTTCGCTTCTTCGAATCTCCGGAGTTGGCGGAAGCTCTGGAATCTCTGGGTACCGACGCGGCGAATCGGATCCATGCCCTGATTCGCGGCGAGAGCGATGTGCCGTTGCAGGGGCTGGTCAGTGGAACCCTGGACCTGGACAAGATGGAATACCTCCGCCGGGACGCCCGTTTCTGCGGGGTACCCTACGGGGAGGTGGACGTGGACCGACTTCTCCTGGGGCTGGTCCTGCTGCCCGATCCCGAAGACGGGAGAATCGAGGTGGGAATCCACGAGAAGGCGGTGAGCGCTCTGGAGTCTCTCCTCTTTGCCAAGTACCAGATGTTCCGCAACGTGTACTGGCATCATGGCGTTCGCGCTGCCACCGCACTCTACAAGCGCATCGTGGACGATGCCGTGGGTGCAGGCATCATCAGGCCAGCGGACCTGGTGGGCCCCACCGACGAGGAGCTTCTCTACGAGATCGGGCGCCGCGCGTCCAGCAAACGAGGAGAGGTGGCGTTAAGGCTGTCCGGACGATGGCTTCCGGCCCTCCGGGCTCGACGGCTGCCGAAGCGAGCGGTGGAGCTCACCGCCGCGGACCTGGGAGGCCGTGCCGTTCAGGACTGGGTCGTGGGAGACTCGACGGCCCGTCGCGATCTGGAGGACGAGCTGGCCGAAGAGCTGGACCTGGAGCCAGGGGAAGTCGTGATCGACTTTCCGGCGAAAGAGGCCATGTTCCAGGTGGATATCCTCGTCGAGCGCCGGGACGGCCGGGTGGATCGTCTCCGGCCGGGGGGGCTTCCCGGTCTCATCGATCTTCCGCGGCTTGCGGAAGAGTTATACCGGAGCGCGCGCGTCCTCCGGGTATTCACCTTCCGGCGCCGGACTCTCTCCCCGGACGTGGTTCTGGAGCGGGTGACGCGGCCAGCGTGAGGGGAAGTCCCGCCGGGCCATGTCTCTGCCCTCCCCTGGAGAACATAGTGAATGCGAGTTCGGGGAGGGGGGGCGGCGAAAGACCCGTTGGGGGACCCCCAGCGCGATTCCGGGTTGGGCTCGAAGATTCGCAAGCTTCCCGGCAAGCCCCATCGAGAACGAGAACATGTGGGCCCTCTCCGGGTTACATGATCTATCGCTAGGACCCGCGACATTGAGCTGTTCGGCGGGGAACCTTCCATGCTGGGTGGGGTTGCAACGCTCGGTCCATTCTGGACAGCGTGGAAGAGTGTATATAGCTTTAACGGCTCCGGACCGGACGGAACCTGCGGATGTGAGCGCGGGGGAGAGATCAGAACGGTTTCGACAATTCCCTGAGCCGCTGTGCCGGCCAGGTCGATATAGGAGTTGAAGGTGACGATGGCTACTGCTACCAGGACCCACAGGGCCCGGAAAGCCCGTAAGAACCTGCTGGCCGGGTTCGACGCGAGCGTGGAGGAGCAGTCTGCCCTCGATCAGTATCTCCGGGATGTCAGCCGCCATGAGCTGATCACGCCCGAGCGGGAGCGAGAGCTGGGCCTCAGCGCGCGTCGGGGGGATGAGGATGCGGTTCAGGAGCTAGCTCGGGCGAACCTCCGCTTCGTGATCAGCGTGGCCAAGAAATACCAGAATCGCGGCGTTTCACTGACAGACCTGATTCAGGAGGGGAACGTCGGGCTGGTCACGGCGGCCCGTAAGTTCGATCCGGACCAGGGGGTCAAGTTCATCAGCTATGCGGTCTGGTGGATTCGGCAGGCGATTCTGGCCTCTCTCGCCAACCAGGGGAGGGCAGTCCGGGTTCCACTCAACCGCGCTTCGGACCTGGCCCGCATCTTCCGTGAGAAGGAGCGGCTCAAGCAGGAGCTCAAGCGAGAGCCCACGGCCGAAGAGCTCAGCGAGGCCACGGATCTGACGCCCGAGTTGATCGAATCGCTCCAGACCCTCAATGCAGCGGAGATCCGACTCGACGCTCCCATCGGGGACAGTGAGGACTCGCAGCTGGTAGAGCGTTTCATCACGGAGGAAGCCGCCGAGCCGGAGCAGGACGTGGAGCAGCGCCTTCTCCAGGAGACCGTTCGCAACGCGCTGCAGACCCTGGAGCCGCGGGACGCGAAGGTGCTCAGCCTCTACTTCGGACTCGAAGGCGAGCGGGAGCACACGCTGGAGGAGATCGGTAATCTCCTCGGGGTGACCCGGGAGCGCATCCGGCAGCTGAGAGATCGAGCCCTTCGCCGCCTGAGGCAGGGCGACAAGGGATCCGCTCTGGAGTCATTCGCGGCGTGACCTCCCCGAGCGGGCGAAGACCCCGCAAAAGACCCCGGTGGGCCCCACTTCTGGGCGCGCCGGGGTCTTTCTTTGGCGCATCGGGTGTGTGAGACGGTCCGCCGCCGCATGGTGGAGCCGGGAGAGGGCTCCGGGCACCTGGAGCGGCCATCGTTGAAGCAGGTCTGCGTCACCCCTCGGGTAGGCTGATGACTGGAATAGTCCTGGAGTCCGTCGGCGGGATCTACCGGCTGTTGCTCGAGGACGGCCGCGAGGTGGAGGCGTCCTTGCGAGGACGGCTCAAGAAGGAGCGCGGGTCCCTGTCCCGGATCGTCCCGGGGGACCGGGTTCGCGTGGAGGAGGAGCCGGGTCGAGGGCCCACCATCGAAGAGGTGCATCCACGCAATTCGGAGCTGGTGCGCCGATCTCCCGGACGACGCCGGCCGAAGATCCTGGCGGCGAACGTGGATCGAGCGGTGGTGGTCGTTGCAGCGCAGGAGCCAGATCCCCACAGGGAGCTCATCGACCGCCTGCTGGTGCTAGCGGAAGCCAATGGCCTGAAGTCGGTTCTGGTCGTGAACAAGATCGACCTCCCAGGCTCAGTAGATCGAGTTGACCAGCTGGCGCGACTGTACGACGGCGTTGGGTACCAGCTCATCCGCTCCAGTGCGGTGACCGGAGAAGGTCTCGACGAGTTGCAGTTGGTCCTCCGTGAAGGCACGTCCACCGTGATTGGACCCTCGGGGGCCGGGAAGTCGAGCCTCCTGAACCGCATCCAACCGGGTCTGGCGCTCAGGACCGGAGCGCTGAGCCGGAAGAGGGGAACCGGGAGGCACACCACGGTGAGCACCCGACTCATTCAGTTGGAGTGCGGAGGCTGGGTCGCGGACACCCCCGGCTTCGTAGATGCGGGACTGTGGGGCGTGGACGCGGACGGTTTGGCCCATTGTTTCCCCGAGTTCATTCCTCATCTGGATCGGTGCCGGTTCCGAGGGTGCAGCCATACCCACGAGCCCGAGTGTGCAGTGAGCGCGGCGGTAAAGGCGGGCCTCGTGGCCCCGTCCAGATACGGAAGCTACGAGACGATCCTCTCGGAAGTGGGGTCCGACGTTACGGGCGGGGGCGCGTGAGAGGCGTGACCTGAAGACCGCCTGTGGCCTGCTCTCGCTGAACGGACACAGGCCACTGGTACACTCTGCCCAACACCTCTTCCGTCAATACATCTTCAGCGACGCCCTCCGCGGCGACCTTACCGCGATCCAGGACGAGAAGGCGGTCGGCGAAGCGGGCGGCGATGTTGAGGTTGTGGGTCACGACCAGCACGGTCAGCCCCTCGTCCACTGATCTTCGAAGAAGCTCGAAGATGCTCATCTCGTGTCGGATGTCCAGTGACGCCGTGGGCTCGTCGAGGGCCAGGGCCCGGGGCTCCTGAGCCAGGGCCCGCGCGATCCGTACACGCTGCAGCTCCCCACCCGAGAGCGTGGTGATCGGCCGCTCGCGGAGGCGGGCCACGTCGCACTGTTCGAGAGCCTGTCGGATCGCGATCCGGTCCGCCTCCCCTTCGGCCCGGAGGGGGCCCAGGTGCGGGTAGCGCCCCATGGCCACGAGCTCACGCACAGTCAAGGGAAAGGCCACGGACTCGAGCTGAGGGACAACCCCCACCGTGCGTGCGAGCTCTCTCCGGTGCCATCGGTCCAGTGGGATTCCCCGCAGGCTGACTTCCCCAGTGTGAGGACGGACTACCCCCAGCAGGGCTCTCAGCAGCGTGGACTTGCCGGAGCCGTTCGGGCCCAGGACTGCGTAGAACGCACCCTCCTCGACGACCATGGAGACCCCGTTCAACGCTGGAGGGGTGCCGGGGGCGTATCGGACGACCAGATCCCGGGCCTCGAAGGTGGTCACTGCAAGCTTCCCCTGAGAAGGAAGAGGAAGAGGGGCACCCCCACCAGGGCGGTGATGACCCCGATGGGGATCTCCCCTGGAGCCAGGGCCATTCTTGCAGCGACGTCCGCAAAGGCGAGGAACGCGGCTCCGGCGAGGAAGGAGAGGGGAAGCAGGACTCTGTGGTCCGAACCGACCAGCATGCGGATCCCGTGCGGGACGATGAGCCCCACAAAACCTATGACGCCCGCCACAGCGACGCCGGCGGCGGTGACCAGTGAGGCCACGGCGAACGCGACCCGCTTGATCTGCTCCACATTGACCCCCAGATAGCTGGCCGTCTCCTCGCCGATGGCCATGAGGTTGAGCGCCCGAGCCAGGCCGAGAAGGACAATGGCCGAAGGAATCGTGTATGCGGCGGCCATCGCCACACCCCTCCAGGTGGCGCCGTACAGGCTGCCCATCATCCAGAGTACCGCGGTCCGGACTGTGGGAGCGTCCGAGATCGCCAGGAGGAGAGAGATGCAGGCAAAGAAGAAAGCTCCCACCACGACTCCGGCGAGGAGAAGAACCCGGACGTCCAGCGACCGGTCGGCGGCCGACGCCACGCGGAAGACCAGAAAGATCGCGACGAGGGCTCCCGCGAAGGCTGCCAGGGGGAGAGTCCAGGATCCGGCGTTGGACACCCCGAGAGCGAGGACGAGAACGGCCCCGCCAGCCGCGCCACCGGAGATTCCCAGAATGTATGGCTCGGCGAGCGGGTTTCGGAGCAGGGCCTGGAAGACGGCACCGGCCAGGGCCAATCCTCCGCCGACCAGCACGGCGAGCAAAGCTCGGGGGAGCCTCAGCTGGAGGACGATTGCCCTGTGCGTCTCATCTCCTCCCCCCAGGATTGCCGCCAGGGCCTCTCCGGAAGTCAGGGAGACGGTCCCGAACCGGACGCTGGCCAGGATGGAGAGGGCCAGGGCCGCCAGCAACAGGCCTCCCAGCAGAGACCGATTCACCGGAAGACCTCCGGGTGGAAGATTCCCGCGAGCCGCCGTGCGCTTCCGCCCACGTGGATTCCGGGGATCTCGATGGATTGGGGAACCTGCCGCACCGGCATGCGCCCCGGGAGCCCGCTCGACGTGCCCGAAGCCACGAGGATCAGGTCGATCCGGCGCGCCATGAGCTCCTCGAGGCTAGCGGGGGCGTACCGGCTGGTCAGGTCCGCGAAGACGTTATCGCCGCCCGCGAGCTCCATCAGATCGTGAATGAAGCTGCTCGGGCCCGCGACCAGAGGTGGGCGGCCGCCCACGAGGTAGGCGACCCGCACGGGCTCCTGGCCCTTCACCAGGTTCTTCACCTCGGCAAGCTCATTCTCGATCTGGGCTGCCAGAGCCCGGGCCCTCTCGCCTCGTCCCACCAGCTTTCCCAGGGTCTTCACGACCTCCAGAACGTCGTTCAGGCGATCAGGCCGGACCGCGAAGTGGCGAATTCCCAGACGATCGAGCTGGGCCGGAGTGGTGGGGTCGGCCCGGCCCGCGAAGCGGATCACCAGGTCCGGACTCAGGGCGACAAGAGCTTCCAAATCGGGATGCAAGCCCCCTCCCACGGAAGGCAACGTGGCGAGGGTCTCGTCCGCGTCGTGGTCCGTTCGGCCTGCCAGTAGATCCCGCGCCCCCAGCGCCACCAGGGTTTCGGTCGCCGAGGGAACGAGAGATACGATTCGAGAGGGGGGCGAGGACAAGCGGTGCTCCACTCCTGCGGCGTCCACGATCGCGAAAGGAAATCGGGTGAGCTCGGCGGCAGATGAAGCTTGCGGGGGTCGAGGTAGCGGGTCCGCCGCCTGTTCCAGGGTATCGCGAGAATCCAGGTCCGGAGCGCCGCAGGAGTGGGTGACGACGAGCGTTGCCAGAAGGGCCGACCGGATGAGCGACATCATCCGGAAGCCGGTCAGTCGGTTCCGGATCACCCGGACGCTTCGGGCGCCTGAGCCGGTTCGCCGCAGGAATCCTGCTGAAGCACCTGCCACCTGCCGTCTCGCTGCCCGATCGCCATGAACCAGCGGGTCTCCTGTCCGAACACCTCGAGGACGAGCTCCTCTGATGAGTCCCGATTCCAATCCAGATAGCTCAGGAGCCGCGGCGCAGCTTTCCCCTCGCGTCCGTAGTCGCGAAACCAGCGAAACGTGGTCCTGTATCCACTCGGGTCACCCTCTCCCAGGATGAACAGGCTGTAGGCCTGGCTCGGGGCCTCACCCAGCGCCAGTCCGTCTCGGTTCACGAACGTAGCCGCGAATGCGGGGCGCTCGGCACCGGAAAGGGCCAGGGAGCGGATGTCTCGGCGGATGTCCAGGATGGTGGTGGACGGCCAGCGGGCACCCACCGCAGTGATGGCCTCGCCAGCCAGGTTCAAGGACAGGATGCGCTGCGTGCGGTCACTCTCGGCAGAGGCCAGAGGGCCGTGGGAGAAGCTCCCGGCGTGTGCCTCGGCGATGGCGAGGAAGTCCTGAGTTTCGGCGGCTTGGGGGACGAGCTCCACGATCCCCCTGACCCGGGGCCGAAGGAGGCAATAATCCCCCAAGGGATCCATCGCCTCGGTGGCCAGGAAGCTTCCCACGCGAGTTCCTTCGGCGAAGAGCACGAACTCAGAGCCCGGGGGAAAGCGCTCCTTCTTGTACGTTTCCACGAAGCCCGGGAACTCGCTTTCCAGGGGCAGAGGGATCAGAGAGTCGCCGGAGATCTCGAACAGGGGAATCATCCGGGGCTCCCCGGCGCCTCTGCGCACTAGGTGGAGGACCGGCCCGCTTGGCAGGGGGATGGCGGGTTCCTCTGCCTGAGCAATCTCTTGGGGGAGCGTGTCGGATGCGGACACGGGGCGCTGGAGGCGGACATCGAAGCCGCCCCACTCTACGTTGTCGCAGCCTGGGAGGGCCGTTACAATCACGCCGAGCAAGGCTGGGTAGAACGCCGCTCTGGACATGGTCTACCGAGGCATCTCCCGACGAAGGGGACTGAATGAGGCCGCCGGTGGATAGCCACCGGGGGGAGCCTGAAGCTATCCGTGCTCGGGGGCCAAAGTAAAGCGGCCGGACGGTGCGAGTCGCGCCCGAGGAACGGAGTAGGGCACCATGGCGGACGAGGGGAGATTCAGGCGCGTGATGGGTCATCTGGCGATGGGGGTCACCATCGTCACTGGCCGGGCCCCTGAGGGCCATCCCGTGGGTCTCACGGCCACCTCGGTTTGCTCGGTCTCGCTCGATCCGCTCCTGGTGCAGGTTTGCGTAGACCGGGGGTCGAGCACACACGACCCTCTCATCGCTTCCGGATCCTTCGCCATCAACCTTCTGACCTCCGATCAGGAAGCTCTAGCAAGGTGCTTCGCCTCCGCCCCGCCAGTGAGGCGCTTTCGTGGTGTGTCTCTCCGCTCGAGTGCCTTGGGGAATCCCCTGCTGGATGGCTGTCTGGCCTGGGTGGACTGTCGCATTTGGAAGGTCTATCCGGCTGGAGACCACTCCATCGTCGTGGGTGAGGTGTTGAGCTGTGATGCGGGCGCCGGGAGGCCACTGGTGTACTTCAGAGGCCGATACAGGCGATTGGGAACGTGAGGAACGCATCCGTAGCCTTCGGCTGGATCTCTCCGCTGCTCATTGGTGCGGCTCTGGCAGCTGCGGCGGAAACGGCGGCCGCCGTGCTCCTCTACTCCGGCGAGGGACTTCTGAGGGCCTTGTCGTTGGTGCTCGCGATCCAGGCGGGCGCTCTGGGACTCGGTCTCTGGACGGCGCCATCCGCCGCGCAGCATGAGGTCGTGGATGCGATCCGGCGCCGCTGGCTGTTCACCCTGGTCGCCTTTCTGGCCGCCGCCGCCTACTCGGGAGCTTGGACCCTGCTGCGGGTGTCCCCTCCGACACCGCTGTGGCAGGGGCTGGGCCTGGCGTTGATGGGGGGGCTGCCGCTGTTCGCCGGTGGCGCCCTGCTGGGAGAGATGGCGCGCGCCGATCGGACTCTCCGCGCCCCGGCGCGACACGGAGGCCGGGCACCGTCCCTGGCGCTGGCCGGCGCCGCCCTGGCGTTTCTGGTAACGGGTCCCCTGCTCCTTCCTCGGCTCACGCCCCCGTCTATCCTCCTTCTTGGCATGGTCGCTCTTTCTGGTGGGGCTCTGCTCTATGGCCGTCTACTGGATGCCCGGAGGTTGGTGGAGCAGCTGGAGAGCCGCTGGACGCCCTTTGGAGAGGTGAGGGTGGAGGAGTGGGTGCGCGGAAGCCCGAGACAGCTCTGGAAGGTTCTGATCGAAGATCGGCATTTGAGAGGCGCGGAAGAGGAGAGGGGTGCTCCGGCCATTCCCGATGAGGCCGCGGCTCTGGCGAGCCTTTCTGCCTGGGGCTTGGAGCCTAAGAGCGTGCTGGTGGTGGGTGGTGGGTCGTTGACCGTGTCCCGCCACCTTCGCGTCCTGTTTCCCAACGCCCGTGTCGTTGTGCTGGAGGAGAACGTGGCCGTGACCGAGGCGGCCATGCGCCATTTCTCCCCCGAAGAGGACAACCACCTGGAGATCCGTCACGAGAGATTGAGGACCTTCGCGGTCGGCCGCGCAGGGACGTGCGATCTGGTGCTCGTGGACACGAAGGCTCCGACATGGAGCTCCGCCCGGTTGCCGGCGTCCCGACATGATCTCCGGGACCTGGCCTCCTGCCTGAAAATGCGGGGGATTGCTATCCTCGGTCGACTGTCCCTGCGGGAGGGGCCGGCCGGTGCTCCCCTCGCGGCCGTACTGCAGTGGGCGCGAACGGTGTTCCCAGCCGTGCGGCTCTACGCCGCCCGAGCTCCGAGAGCTCCGGAGCTGTCTGATGGTGAGGAGGGGATTCGGGGGGCTTTCATGGTGATGAGTGGCGAGGCCCTGGACGGCTGGCCGGAGGAGGTCCGCGGGTTTTTGGTCCAGCAGGAAGCCACCGGAACCTGGAGCCCGGGGGAGTCGGGTTCGCCAGAGGGGAGCGCTCAGCTACGGATGGAGAGGGCGGAGACGGGGGCGGCGTCCGTGGAGCCCGAGAGAGGCGCTCTCGGGGGAGCGGGAGGAGGCCGGTGATCCTGGCCCACCTCGCGGATCTGCATCTGGGCTTCCGCGCCTTCGGGAGCTCGAGGAGTGGGAAGAACATCCGCGAGCTGGATGTGGCGCGGGCATTCCTGGTGGCGACGGAAGAGCTGGTACGATTGCGTCCCGATCTGATCCTCGTTGCCGGGGACGTCTTTCACAGCTGGGCGCCCCCACCCAGCGCGTTGGTGACCTTTGCCCGGGGGCTCCGAACCCTGGCCGGAGCTCTTCCCGATACGCCGGTCCTTACCATCGCCGGGGCCCACGACACACCCTTCCGGCCGGGCGAGACCGGGGCTATCGCCGCGTTCGACGCGCTGCCGACCGTGCACGTCGCGTTCCGGGCGGTGCGGGAGGTTCACGTCCGCGATCAGGACGTTCGAGTGGTGATGGTGCCGCATGGAGCCCGTCGGTCCGAGGCCGAGGTCGTTCTCAGCCCCGATACCGCGTGTTCCGTGAACCTGCTGCTCTCGCGCGTGCGAATCGATTCACGGGACGCGTCGAAGGAGTGGGAGAGCGTGCACTTGGAGGAGTGGGACTACGTCGCTCTGGGAGGGCCTCACCAGTACACTCGGGTGGGCGAGAGGGCGATCGTGGCGGGATCTCTGGAGCGAATCGGCCTGGACCCCTGGGCAGAAATGGCCTTCGACAAGGGGTTCGTGACCTTCGACCTCGAGAATGGCACGACCCGATTCCACCCCATCCCCGGCCGTCCGGTGGTGGAGCTCGCTCCGATACGGGCTGAGCGAGCCGACCCCGCCACCGTGAGTCGCAGGATCAAGGAGGCCATCGCCGCCGTTCCGGGTGGAGTGGATGAGAAGATGGTCCGACTTCGCATCGGAGGTCTCCCACCCGATCGATGGAGTGTGCTGGAGGAAGAAGTGCTGAGAAAGCTCCGCTACCGGGCAGTCCACGTAAGGGTGGAGTCGGCGGGCGAGGGGGATTCCGGTGAGGCGGGAGACGAGCTGTCGGTGACGTCCCGGCCGTCGCTGTCGAATCGAGTTCGAGCGCGCCTTTCCGCAGAGACCCTGTCCGCCGTCGACGGGATTCTGGCCAGGGAGCTCGAGGAAGTGGAGGTCGCCGGTGGGCGACCATCGGGCAGGGCTGGGAGGGAGGTCAAGGGTAGCCTCAACCTGCTGGTGCTGGACGCTGCGACGGCGCGGGGGAAGGTGGCCCGAGCACTCCTGGAGGGTGTGCTCGATGCTCAGTTCCCTCAGCTGCTCGACGTGTCTGAGCCCTCGAGGGAGGGTTCGGGGTCGCACCGACGCGGAGAAGTGGGGGTCGCGGGGGAGCGAGTGGTTGTGGAGGGAGTGTCGGCGGGGCATCTGGAGGCGCTTCTGGAAAGAGGATCCCGGCTACTGGCGGACCTCAGGGGAGCGGCTGGGGGCCGGTCCGCGGCCCTCCGTCTGTCGGGAGGTTCCGGGTCGAGCGCTCCGGATGAATCGATGGCGATGGAAGGACGCGAGGGCGAGGCCCCCTTCGGCGCAGGCCGGGGTGAGAGTGATCTGGAACAGCTGCAGTGTCGACTCGCGGGCCTCCGGGCGGATGCCGCCGAAGCCTCCGGGGACGTGGCGTTCCGCACCATGGAGTGGCTCCGGGAGCGGCAGGACGCGGAGACGCACCTTCAGGCCTATCGGGACCGCGCCAGAGAGCTCCGAGACGGACTGCGGAACCTTGAAGAGGGGGGGGCGACCGCGGAATGTCCCACCTGCGGTCGGGCACTTTCGGAGCGGTTCGAGGGCGTCGTCAGCGAGCTGAGGGACGAGTGGGAGGCGGTCGTTCAGGACGGAAAGTGGTGGAAGAAGCGTCGGGAACAGCTCGAGCTCAAGCCGGAGGAGCTTCAGGAGCTGGAGGGTCGCTCGGTCCGGCTACATGCAGAGATGGAACGATGCTCCGAGGAACTGGAGCGGGAAAGGCTTCGACTGGAGGAGGGTGTCCTGAAGAAGGAGCAGGCGGCCGCCGAGATGCCCAACGGCCCTCCGGATCGTACCGCGGCGCCTCCTCTCGGCATGGCCATCCATGCCCTGGAGGCCGTCGCTGGAGACCTGGAACGTGAGGCACGCTCGGAGCTCCTGGCGGCATCGGGCACCCTCCTCTCCCGGATCACGGGCGGCAGGCGATGGGGGCTCGTCCTCCGGGACGGACGGGTCGAATTGCCGGGGTCGGAAGCGCGGGAGGGGACCGACGAGGACCAGGTGGACCGCTGGGCCGCGTATCTCTGCCTACGCCTTGCCCTGGCGCGGGCTGTCCATCGAGAGGGCCTTCGAGTGCCTGGCCTCGTCCTGGCTCGGGAGCTGGATCAGATCGACGAGGACACCCGGGCGGGGTCCATACCGCTGTTGCGCTCTCTACTTCCGGAAGTTGGGGATGTGTGGGTTCTCACGGATGGAACGGTGATGGAAAGCCAGCCGGAGGTGTGGGATGCGGTGTTCGAGATCCAGACACCGCCGATGAAAGAGGGCCTGGAGGTGCGTCGCCTCAGCCAGGTCGTTCCCGTCGTGAGGCCCATCCCTGTGGTGAAGGGCGCCTAGTGTGCCGTCACAGAGGTGTCACTGCCGCGTAACCTCCGCAATTGGCACGCTGGTGTGCGGCGGTACACTAGCTGCCCAGGAGCGCCCACGCCTCGGCCCGCTCCCGGTTGCGGGCAAGTTGCTCTTCGTCGCCTCTCTGCTGAGCCGCCTGAGCAAGAGCGAAATGTGCCCACGCGTAGTAGTTCGGAATCCCCAGAGTGGAGCGATCCGGCCAGAAGGACCAGTCGTCCGGAATCCCGCCGCGATGAACGAACACGTCCCAGATCAGTGTCTCGGTTCTCGGTACGTTGAGCCAGTCACCCACGACGGAAGAGAGGGGTGAGTACTCCATGCGTACCACCCCCTCCGGTGCCTCCTCGCCGATGTCCCCATTGAAAACCCGGAATGCCAGACCTTCCCGGATGAGATAGGGCGTGAGCCCGAGCGCCTCGAAGGCGTTTGTGGTGCTCGCGAAGTAGACGGGACGATCGCCCAGGGACGCGTTTATGGCTGAAAGGGCAAACTGGTGCCATGGGAGCAGGATCTGCCCGGCGGGAAGCGTAGCGGCCATGTTCCCCAAGCGGAACGAGCGCGCCTCACGAAGGACCGAGTAGGAACCGGCGACCCGCTCGATCGTGTCGTCATCCAGATCGAAGGCCGTTCGGGTGGGAGGGCTGACCGGGTCGGTGGTCAGGAGCGGCACCTGCCTGCCGGCTTCCGCTTCTGCGGGGTCGTGGGTGTATCGAGGCTCGCCAGCCGAGGGCCGGTAGGGTCGCTGGCAAAGGATACGGGTAGGGTCTTCGGTAGGGTCGACCGTGGGGGAGCAGGGTCGAGTGAGGTCCCGGAGCTGCTTGACGTACCAATCCGTGTTGAGGTACGAAGTGACGATCACGGTCACGTCTCGCCGGATGCCCTCCACCTCCTGGATGTACCACAGAGGGAAGGTGTCGTTGTCGCCGTTGGTGAAGAGGATGGCGTAGGGCTCGACGCTCATGAGGAGGTTGTAGCCCCAATCCCGCGCCGCGTAGTCCCCGGCGCGGCTTGCGTAAGGCCAGTTCAGAAGCAACGGCAGAGCCCCGATCCCGAGGACCGGAGCGGCGAGGCGGAAACTCGATCCAGCCCGCGCCGCGAGCCGTTTCCACAACGCAGCAATCCCCACTCCAGCCCAGAGACCCCAGACCGAGAAGCCCACGATAAAGAAGTAATCGCGCTCGCGGACCTCGTGCAGGTCCCGGTCCAGGACCGGTGCGGCCATGGAATAGCCGTACTTGAAGTTGAGATAGAAGACCAGTCCGGCGGAGAGGGTGATGAGCAGGATCAGCATGTACCACCAGCTGGTGCGGTCCTTCCGGTAGTGCTCGAACGCTCCGAACACGCCCAGCCCACCGAACAGGAGCGTAAACGGTGTGCGGGCTATCGGGAAGACCGTGTCGTCGCCGGACAGGGAGCGGGCCCATTGCCAGTCGAAGTACTGAAGGTAATTGGACACCTGCGAGCTCAGAGGCGCCAGCCTCGGGATCAGCGGCGGCTTGTCGTACTGCTGCCGGCTCAGCGCCGCCGCGAGCTCAGCGCACCCTGCCTGACCCCAGCTGACGATGCTGACCAGGGCGCTGCCCACGGACCCGCAGGTGGGATCGGCCTCGTTGATGATCGGATCCAGGGCCGCACGGAGGGGGAGGAACATGTGAATGGAGAGCCCGAGAAAGGTGGCGGCCGCGGCGGCAACGTACAAACGATAGTTCAGCAACGTGCGGGGGTGGACCCACAGGACGAACACAACCAGGGCGGGGGCGGCGAGAAAGGCCATCAGGTGGTTCCCTACCGAAAGGGCGAGGATGAACACCATCAGAACCAGCAGGTTGTCATCCTTGCCCTGCCCCAGGTTATCTCTCCAGTGGAAGGCGAGCCAGGTCAGAAGGGCGATGGTCATGAGGGACACGGTGTAGACCTTCTCGTTCACCGTGGACTGGTTCCAGACCGTGAACGAGGTGGCGCTGACAAGGGTGGCGACGAAGGCGCCCGCCAGGCTGAACCGTCGATCCTCGTGGATGAAGCTCAGGATGCGGAACACCACTAGGAACCAGAGTCCGTGGGCGAGGACGCTCATCAGGACCGAGAAGAGGTTGATCTGGACGGCCACCGGGAGACCCAGCGGGGAGAGCAGGACGTTCCAGGTTCGGGCGAGCACGACGAAGAGCGGGTTCCCGGGCGGGTGAGGAATCCCCAGTATGTGGGCGGTGGCGACGTACTCGCTCGTGTCCCAGAAGGCCGTGGTTGGGCCTAGGGTGATCATGTAGAGCGCAGCGACCATGACTGCGGTCAGCGCGGCCCATGCGTACGGCTCCGACCGTGGCCGTCCCGGTTGTTCGGTCATGATTCCAGGCTGGTTCTCAGGATGCCGAAGACGACAAGCCCATCAAGATACTCAGGCCGAGGGGGACAGGTGAAGGCATCCCCACCCGTCCACCTGCAACTGCCACCCTTCGGGGATCCAGGTGGTAGAGCTGTACTCGAGCACGAGGGATGGACCCTGGAGGGAGTGTCCGCTCCTCAAGTCGCGACGCCACACTCGCACTGCCTTCTGTCTCCGGCCGTCGGTCAAGACCTCTGCGGGCTCTGTGGGTGGAGGCCCGGTGGCAGGCTCCAGCCTGGGAGAAGGCACCTCCAGGCCGTGGGTTCGGGCGGCGACTCGGAGGGTGACGGCCTCTACGGCTGTGTCCAGGCGAGCATATCCGTACCGCTCTCGATGAAGCCCGTGGAAACGGTCCTGCCAGCCTTCGGCGGGTACCCGGAGCTCGAAGCTCTGGCCCCGGTAGCGGGCGTCCACGCGTCGTTCCAGACTCACGCTCTCTGCAGGAAATCCGTCGTCTGCCATCCGGGACAAGGCCTCGGCCTCGAGCGATCCGAAGACCTCCTCCAGGAGGGCCTCGTGCTCGGCGTCCTGGTCGGAAACGAGAACGGTGCGGGAGAGGTCCTGGGAGATGGGCGCCACGAGCATCCCGAAGGCGGAGAGTAGCCCGGGGCCTGGCGGGATCAGCGCTCGCGGAGTCCCCAGGCGGGCGGCCAGCTCGGCCACGTGGAGTCCGCCTGCACCACCGAAGGCCACGAGCGAGAAGTCGGCAGGGTCGTGGCCTCGCTCCACCGAGATGACACGAAGAGCTCGTTCCATAGCGCTGTTGACCACCGCGAGGATCCCTTCGGCGGCTGCCTCCTGGCTGGTGGACATAGCCGAGGCGAGACGCTTCATTTCGCTCTCTACTTCGTCGGGGACCAGCCGCCCTTCTCCTCCCAGGAACGCATCAGCCGGCAAGCGCCCCAGCCACACGTTCGCGTCCGTGACCGTGAGTTGGCGTCCGCCCCTGCCGTAGCAGATGGGGCCCGGGTCCGCGCCCGCACTCTGCGGGCCCACCCGCAGTGCCCCTCCGGGGTCCAGCCGGGCGAGTGATCCCCCCCCGGCGCCCACCGTGTGAATGTCGATCACCGGCAGGGCGACCGGCTGGCCGCCGATCTCGAACTCCAGGGTGTGCAGAGGGCGCCCGGGACACAGGGAGACATCGGTGGACGTGCCTCCCATGTCGAAGGTGATGATGTCGTCGAAACCGACCTTGCGCCCCCACGCCAGAGCCCCGACGACACCACCTGCGGGACCGGAAAGGATTGTGTGGACCGGCTGGGCCACCGCCCGCGCCACCGGTAGCACCCCTCCATTGGAGGCCATGACGCGGATGGGCTCGGCTTTCGCCTCTCGAGCCAGGCGGCCCAGGTATGAGGACATGACCGGAGCGACGTAAGCGTTGACGACCGTGGTCGAGGTACGCTCGTACTCCCGGTACTCGGGGATCAGCTCGGACGATACAGCCAGAGGGAGCCCCATCTCCCGCAGAACCTCGGCGATGGTCTGCTCGTGCGCCGGATTGGCGTACGAGTGGAGCAGCACGATGGCCAGCGACTCCGCTCCGGCCAGCCGCCGGGGGAGCGCCTCCAGCTCGGTGGCGTTCAGGGGCTCCAGCACCTCGCCGCGGGAGTCCAGCCGCCCCGCCACCCCGACGCGGAGCCCTCTGGGCACGAGGGGTGGGAGGCGATGACCCACCAGAGCATAGAGCTGAGGACGGTTCTGACGACCGATCTCGATGACGTCCTCGAAGCCTCGATTCGTTATGAGCGCTACCGTGGCTCCCTTGCGCTCGAGAAGTGTGTTCGTGGCCACTGTGGAGCCGTGGATCAGGGCGAAGTCCTCGGACTCCGGGATGAGCTGCCGGAGACCCGTGAGGACTCCTTCGGAGGGATCCCGAGGCGTAGAAGGAACCTTCAGAGCGTGGATTCGACCCTCCCGGAACACGAGCAGGTCGGTGAAGGTCCCGCCCGTGTCGACGGCCAACAACGTGTTTGACTTTCCGGTCTCGGGTCCGGACATTCGCGCTTCTGACTTCACCGATGTTCGACCTTTCCCGAAGGCCCTTGCGACTCAAGCCGACGTTTGAAGAATTCAGGGCCCTCGCGAGCAGCGCGGGCGTGGTCCCCGTCTGGCGGGAGTTCCTCTTCGACGTGGACACCGCCGTGACGGCCTACGCGAAGCTCGGGCGGCCACCGTTCGGGTTCCTCCTGGAGTCCGTCGTCGGCGGAGAGCGCTGGGCGCGATACAGCTTCCTGGGAACGAGCCCTTCCGCCGCCTGGCGACTCCGAGGCGGATCGGCCGAGTTCTGGACCCCCTCCGGGGGCTGGTCTCCCGCACCGGCCGGGGATCCAATGGCGGATCTCGACGCCAGACTCCGCTCCAGACGTCCCGCCGGCGTCCCGGGCCTGCCCCGCTTCTGGGGCGGAACAGTAGGGTACTTCGGGTACGACGTGGTTCGCCAGTTCGAGCAGCTGCCCTCCCCGCCGCCAGACGATCTGGGACTTCCGGACGCGCTCTTCATGTTCACGGATGTCGTGCTGGCCATAGACAACCTTCTGGGCCGGGCGATGGCCATCGCCGCTGTGCCGGTGGAGCCCGGCTCGTCCGTCGCGCTTCTTCGAACGCTGTATGACGAAGGGGCGGAGAAGACGCTGTCCCTGGTGGAGCAGCTCCGTTCCACGAAGCCGCCCGAGCCCCTCGAGCTGCTGGCGGAGCCTCTCGTCGATCCTTTGCCGCAAAGCACGTTCACCCGTGGGGAGTTCGAATCCGCCGTCCGCCGGGTGAAAGAGTACATTCGGGCCGGCGACGCCTTCCAGGTCGTGCTCAGCCAGCGACTCTCCCTCGCCCTCCGGTCCCGGCCCTTCGACTTCTACCGCGTCCTTCGAACCCTGAATCCCTCTCCCTATCTCTTCCTCCTCGAGCTGGACGAGATCACTCTTGTGGGCAGCTCCCCCGAGGTGCTGGTTCGCGTGGAGGACGGTCGCGTGGCTGTTCGCCCGATCGCTGGCACGCGGCCCCGGGGAGGGAGTCCCGAAGAGGACGAGAGCCTGGCGTCCGAGCTTCTTTCGGACGAGAAGGAGCTGGCCGAGCACAGAATGCTGGTGGATCTGGGACGCAACGACGTGGGTCGGGTCGCGGAGTACGGATCGGTCTCGGTGCCTGAGCTTCTGGTGGTCGAGCGCTACTCCCACGTGATGCATCTGGTGAGCCAGGTGGAGGGGGCCCTGCGCCCGGGGTTGTCCGCTCTGGACGTCCTTCGGGCGTCGTTTCCGGCCGGAACGGTCTCCGGAGCGCCCAAGATCCGCGCCATGGAGATCATCGACGAGCTGGAGCCCGTGAGGCGGGGACCCTACGCAGGCGCGGTGGGCTACATCGGTTTCGGAGGTGTAGTCATGGACACGGCCATCTCCATCCGGACGGTCCTGGTGGCGAACGGCCGAGCCTACGTTCAGGCAGGGGCCGGGATCGTTGCGGACTCCGATCCTGCCCTCGAATACGAGGAGACGCTCAACAAAGCCCGGGCCCTGGTCCGGGCCTCGGCCATGGTGACCAACGCCTCCGAGTGACGGCGGACTAGCCCGCCCTCTCCGACTGTCCGATCTCCTCGTAGAGCCGGACGAGGGTCCGGATCCCTTTCTCCACGTTGCCCAGGGGAAACCACTCGTTGGGCGCGTGGATGTTGGAAGTCGGGTGGCAGAAGCCCACGAGGAGACACTGAGCGCCCAGAATCCTCTGGAAGTCCACCACGATTGGGATCGAGCCACCCTCGCCCACCAGCACGGGTCTGGTCCCGAAAGCCGCCTCGAGAGCCGTTCCGGCGGCGTCCATGAGAGGCCCTCCTGTCTCCGCCTTCCAGGGGTATCCGCCGTGAAGATGCTGGACCGCCACCGTGACGCCCGGAGGGGCTACCTTCCGGAAGTGCTCCTTCACGAGCGCTTCGACACGCTCCGGGCTCTGGTCCGGGACCAACCGGAAGCTGATCTTGGCCATGGCCGACGCGGGAAGGACGGTCTTCGAGCCCTCTCCGGTGTACCCGGACAGCATCCCGTTCACGTCGCAGGTCGGTCGGATCCAGAGGCGTTCGAGGGTCGTGTAGCCCCTTTCGCCGCCCAGGGCCGGAGCCCCGACTTCCGCGCGGAAACCGTCTTCGGTGAACGGAAGGTCGCGAATCGCCCGCCGGGTGGACTCGTCCCAGTCCATGACGTCGTCGAAGAAACCCTCGATGGCGATTCGCCCCGCGTCATCGTGGAGCGTCCCGATCATGCGCGCGAGAGCGACGGCCGGATTGACCACGGCGCCACCGTAGCTTCCCGAGTGGAGGTCGCTGGAAGGCCCCTGCACGTGGACTTCGAAGTACGCGATCCCTCTGAGGGAGAACAGCAGGGAGGGAAGCTCCGGCGAAAACATGGACGTATCCGAGATCACCACGGCATCGCAGGCCAGTCGGGCCCGGTGCTCCCGGACGAAGGGGACCAGGCTGGGTGAGCCGATCTCTTCCTCACCTTCAGCAAGGAAGATGACGTTCACGGGAAGGTTCCCGCGCGTCGCCAGGTGCGCCTCCAGGGCCTTTACGTGGAGGAAGAGTTGGCCCTTGTCGTCGGCTATTCCGCGGCAATATATGCGGTCGCCGCGGACATCCGGCTCGAAGGGAGGTGACTCCCACAGATCCAGTGGCTCCACCGGCTGAACGTCGTAATGGCCATAGATAAGGATGGTGGGTTCGTCGTCCCCTGCTCCACGCCATTCTCCCAGAACGATGGGATGGCGGGGCGTGTCCAGAACCTCCGCAGCGAGCCCGGCATCCTTCATGGCGTCTGCCAGCCAACGCGCGGCGGTCCTCGTGTCGCCGTCATGCTCCGAGCGCATGCTCACCGACGGTATGCGGAGGAAGGCGAACATCTCCTCCTGAAATCGGGGAAGCTCTCGGGTGACGAAGTCCTGTGGTTCGGTCATGACTCGAGAATCCGGAGAAACACGAAGACCCACGAAACCCGTTCGTGGGTCGACTCAACGGCCGGGGGCAGGCCCGGCACACTCCACACGATCAGGTGAGTCCGCGGACTCCCCACCGGTACACCCAGGTGATCAGAATGGCGAACGCGACGGCTCCGCCGACGCCACCCACGCTGAGGGCGAGGGGTCGATCGAACTCGAAGATGCCCACCCCGAGCATCCCTCCGATCACCGCTGCGAGAGCGCCGAACACCGCCAGAAGTAGTGAATGACCCGATCGCTCTCGAGGAACCTTTACCACGGCCTTCATCGCGAGACCAATGGCGGCTCCGAGCAGGATCCAGACTCCGATTCCGATCCAGTTCTCCATCGCTGGGTGCCGGGCTCACAGGGTTCCGGTGTACGGGGCGGGGGCAATGTATTCGCTCGCTGGGCGGCCGGCCAGGCCTATTCCTTGCTCATCTTCCGCTTCAGTTCCTCCAGGCGGGTGTCCACATCTACTGGCGGCCACTCGTCTTCCGGAATCGGAGGCCCATCCAGTTCATCGGCCAGGTCCCGGGCGGCCTGGGCCCGGCTCTCCTCGCCCATGATCTTCTCCGCCATGCGGTCGAGCTCCGAGAAGAGGTCGTCGGTCTGGGAGATGGAAGCCCGGGCACTGGTGCGCCCCGCTGCTGCTGCCAGGGAGTTCTTCTGCTTCTGGGCCTCCTTGATCTTCTCCAGCATGTCGCGGACCTCGACCTTCCGGACCTCCACCTCCTCTTGAAGAGCCAGGGCCTTACGCTCGAGCACGGTAGTAGTCTTTTCGTGCTTCTCGGCAAACTCCCGGGCCACTCCGGCCGTCTCCTTGTCGCCGATCTTGATGGCCATCTGCTCTCGACGCCGGCAGGTGGCTGCCTCCTTCCGCTCCCGATCCGCCTGCTTCAGCGTCCGCGCAACCTGCTCTTCCAGTTTGCGAAGATACGCCTGGGCGTCCGTCACCTCGTTGTACATTCCTTTGAGCAGCTCGCCAACCGCTTCCGGGACGTCGTCCCGATTTAGCTCCTCCTTGAAGTTGTCCACGGCTTCACGGAAGGCCCGGCGAAGATTCTCGAACATACTCATTGTCTTGCGGTGGCATCGGCGGTGGACCCGTCGTGGACGGGTTCTCTCCCGCTCGCGGGAAGTCCTGGGCTCCAAGCTGGAATCTAAAGGACCTGGGGCCAAAGCCGGAAGGAGCGCGAGGCGCAACGAAGGAAGGCCCCTCGGAGAGAGAGGCCTTCGGAAGTCTGCTCCGCCGCTGCGCTCGCCGGGAGAGAGGGGAGGGGGTGATCAGTTCAGGAACGGTTCGATCCGCTGTGCGAACGAGTTGCGAGCCCGGTGGAGGCGGCTCTTGACGGTGCCCAGATTCACGCCGGTGATCTCGGCGATCTCCTCGTAGCTCTTTCCTTCGAGCTCGCGCAAGCGGAACACCAGGCGATGGTGTTCGGGCAGTTCCTCCACGGTGGCCTCCACCAGCTTACGAAGATGCCGCTTCCTGTATAGGTCGTCCGGCATCATGGTGGCGTCCTCGAACTGGATCGGTCGGTGATCGTCGTCCCAGTTGTTCATGATTCGCTGGAAGAGGACGATCGGGCTGCGCGACCGGTTGCGCAGCTCGTTCTTGGAGAGGTTGCTGGCGATGGTGTAGACCCAGGTGGAGAACTTCTTCTCGGTGTCGAACCGGTGCAGATGCCGCGTCACCCGGATGAAAGCCTCCTGCACCAGGTCCTGAGCCCGGTCGGGATCTCCGGTCTTGCGCGTAATGAAGTGGATCAACCGTTCGCGGTAACGGTCGTAGAGCTCCTGGAACGCCCGGGGGCGGCCCTCCAGGTGGGCTGTGACCAGCTCCTCGTCCGTGAGGTCGGGAAGGAAGGTCATGGTCGCAACCTGGCCCGTCTTCGTTAGGGTCGTCTCCGGCATGGTCCTTCCCGTCCGCAAAAGCCTATTGATAATCATTCTCGTTTAACGAGGCCCTCCAATATGGGGCATCGGTGGAAGGGCTTCAAGACTCTTCTTTTCAACTTGAAGCTTTCCGTTGAATCGGCTGCGGCGGGATGGGGCACCTCACCGGGGGCGGTCGTCCAGAGAGACGAGGGTCCCTCCTCGCGACACGCCCTCGAATCGGGCGGCTTCGGCCGCCGGGAGATTCGACCGTGATCCGAGGGCGTCCCGGGCGGCCGCTTCCATCTCGGTCACGGCGCCCCTCTCGACCTCCTGCAGGGTAGCCCTGGAGATTCCCCGTCCCACGAGATACTCCTCGTAGAGCCCGATGGGATCTCGCTTCCCCCAACGGGAAAACGTCTCGGCGGCGAACAACTCCCGCGCCTCCCGCTCGTCATCGGTTGCGTGCCCTCCCATCCGGAACGTCTCTGCCACGATGGCGCGGGGTCCGCGGCCGTGCCGGCAGTGATCCACGGCGAGCCGCGCCGCACCATACATCTCCAGGACGTTGTTGCCATCACACGTGCGTGAGGGAATCCCGTACATGGCCGGCCATCCGGACAGCTCCCCGACACCGTGGCGCGAGACGGGAGTGCCCAGAGCCACCTGGTTGTTCTGGATCACGAACACCACCGGAAGGTTCTGCACCGCTGCCAGGTTCATGCCCTCGTGGCATTCGCCCGTCCGAGTGGCCCCGTCGCCGATCCAGGTAAGGGCTACCCGATCCTCGCCGCGCAAGCGAAAGGCGAGGGCCGCACCCGCCACGATCGGAACGTTCGCTCCCATGTGACTGATCGGTTGGATGACCCCCCGTTCAAGCGATCCGATGTGAAGGTCTCTGCCGCCGTTGGGAGAGTCCGCGGTAGCGAGGTACCCGCGAAACATTTCGGCCAGAGCGATTCCCATCATGTACAGCGCGCCGGCGTTCCGGATCATCGGCGTGACCACGTCGCGGGAGGGATCCAGGGCGGCGACGCATCCGACCGTGACCGCCTCTTCTCCCGTCCCGAGCCAGGCCTTCGAGATAGTGCCCACCCGAACCCAACGTCTCAGCGCCCGGTCGAACAGGCGGTTACGCAGCAGATCGCGGTAGAGCGCCAGGAGGAAATGCGCGGAGAGCTCGTGGACCGCCGCCTCGATTTTGGGATCGCGGACCGTGCGCTCCAGAAACTCCTCTACCAGTCGGGGATCGGGCGTCCAATCCCGGTACTCGGGGGGGTCGAATGCAGGGTTCCGTTTCATCTTGGCGGGCGGAGTCTACGGAAGTCGACCCTCGGGAGGCAACCGCAGCCGCGGCGGCTGGCCCCTGGTTCGTTGCCTCCCGGCGGGAGCCCGCCGAGATTAGCAGCGGTAGATCCCGCGCGGCGGCGCGCCGCTTGGAGTGACGGACATGGCGAACAGGAAAGGCCTGAACGTGCAGTGGGACCGCCGGTCGGTGGCACCGTCGGTGGCGCTGGCACTCCTGGAAGTGATCCGGGCCCTGGATCGTCCCGAGGAAGTTCTCGAGGACGAGGACCTGTCCGTGACGCTTCCCCGGCGGCTGGGTCTCAGCGGGGTGGTGGAGGCCCAGATCCTACGATATCGCCACGACGTTCGCCGGGGGGACAAGGTTTCTGAGGGCGAGCTGCGGGACCTCGTGCACCTGGTCATCCGCCGCCCTGACTCCGAGGACGCGCTCAGGGAGACGGGACGTCGCCTCGCCGCCGCCAGCTCGAGGGGAGCGCCCCGAAGGCGCCGTTATCCGCGACGCCTCCGGATGGCTCTGGCGCGGCGGCGGGTCGGTCGTCGGCTGCGCTCGCTGTTCGGGGGCAGCATCGTGGAGTTCGGGAACGGTCCCTTCGTCCTTTACGGGAAGGACCACCTGTTCATCGCCATCGACCCGGGAGGCGACGGGTGCGCGTTGATCACGGGGCTTTGTCAGCAGATGGTGGAGCGGGAGCTGGGTGAAGCCCTGGTCGTGCGCCACACCCACTGCAAGGCTCTGGGCGACGGGCACTGCCAGTGGACGTTGATGGAAGAAAGGGCTGAGGTTCCCATCATCGACCTGGAGATGCTGGGTGGCGATTCGACGCCTCTGCCCGAGGCGGGATGAGAGGACGGGTCGAGCGCGGGGCCGCGACGAATCGAGGTGAGGGGCCTGGCGATGAAGGCCGAAGACGGCGAGATGAAGGCCGAAGATGGAAGATGGAGATCAAGACAAAGATGGGGTGAAGACGAAGGTGGAGCGAAAGAGAAGGTGGAGAGAGATCGAGACGGAAACAGGAAGACCAGAGACTGAGGAGGAGAGCGTTGATTCAGGAAGGTGATCCCGCACCCGACTTTGTACTGGCCGCCGACGATGGATCGCAGGTGAGCCTGGAGAGCCTCAGAGGGAAGAAGGTCGTCCTGTATTTCTATCCGAAGGACAACACCTCCGGATGCACCACCGAGGCCTGCGAGTTCCGGGACTCCATACCGAGGTTCGAAGGCGCCGACGCCGTCGTTCTGGGAGTGTCCCCGGACTCCGTCGCCTCCCACCAGAAGTTCAAGGCCAAGTACGATCTCAACTTCCCCCTCCTCTCGGACCCCGACCACACCGTATCGGAGGCGTTTGGGGTGTGGAAGGAGAAGTCCATGTACGGGCGCACGTACTTCGGGATCGAGCGGAGCACTTTCCTCATCGATGAAAGAGGTGTGGTCCGGAAGGCCTGGAGAAAGGTCAAGGCGAAGGGCCACGCAGAGCAGGTGGCGGAGGGGATCGAGTGAGCACGACAATCGCACTGGTTGCCTCGGCAACGGCCGCTATCGTCGCATTCGCGTTGGGCTGGTTTGCCGGGTCCGGAAAGACGAGACAGCGAGCCGCGAGGGCCCTGGCGAAGATCACCGCGCAATTGCGTTCGGGGGACAGTCCGGCGGCGGAGGACGGCGTGGCGGTGTTTGTGGAGGAGACCCGAGAGCTGAGCCAGACCCTGGCGGAAGGATGGGTACCCCGCGGGAGCGAGTGGAACAAGGGGATCAAGGCGACTCTGCGGCGCGTCTCGGACTACATGCAGACGTCGGTTTCGGAACCGCTCCAGGAAGGCCTGGAAAGGGGCGGAGCGGCCCTCGCAGATAAGGTCAACGAGGTTCTGGACGCGGTGGAGGACGTCGAGTTCTTCGTTGAGGAGGTGGCCCACGATCTCTCGGTGCGCGATCTCACCCGGACTCTCGAGGAGGTGATCCGGGAGTACACCCGGGATTTCGGCATCCTCGTCAAGATGAAGAGGCCTTCCCAGCCCGTCCGAGCTCGTGTGGCTCCGGAGGCGTTCAAGGATGCGCTCTTCCTTGTCCTCGTGAACGCTGGCAGGTTCGGAATGGGAGCTCCGGTGGAGGTGGAGTTGCAGGAAGAGGGAGGAAGGGCGCGCATCCACGTGCGCGACAGAGGCCCCGGGTTCACCGAGGAAGCGCTGCAGCGGGCAATGGACCCCTTCTACACCACCGAGAAGGGCTCCCTTGGCATGGGCCTCTCCCACGCCCGGGAAGTCATCGGGGGACACGGCGGTGAGATCTGGCTCCGGAATCGGGACGGGGGAGGTGGGGAGGTGGAGATCTCGATTCCCAGGGTTACCTAGTGCACCGTCGCAGAAGTCCTGCTGCCATCCGAGCGCCGATCCATCCCGCCCAGCCTCGTTGGAACTCCTCGACGTAGCTGGGCTATGCCTTCGTCGTTCCGCCTTGCTGAGTCGGGCGCCTCTACGCTCTCCGTGGCTACCAGACTTCTGCGACGGTACGCTAGTGCACCCGCGCAAGAGTCCTATGGCCATTCTTCGCAGGTCGCTTCGCTCTGCTGACGCCTGGGCCGCTCGGCTCGCCGCGCCTTGCTGGATCGAGCGCCTCGACACTCTCGGTAGCCACAGGACTTCTGCGCCGGCACACTAGCACACTGGGCCCACCCCTTCCAACGCATTTCGTGCGGCTGTCCAGGACCTGTCCCTCCCATCGACCGACACGTCATCTCCGCGGCGAATGGGAGCGATCCGGGACCGGCTGCCCAGGTGGTCAGAGGTAGCCGTAGACGTGGTAGAGCAGCAGGTACACCAGCAGCCCCGTCACGGAGACGTACATCCATATGGGATAGGTCCAGCGAGCCAGGCGAGCATGCGCGTGGAAGCGGCGTCGGCTCACCAGGTAGAGAAGACGAAGAACCAGCGGCACCACCAAAGCCGCGAGGATCATGTGGGTGAAGAGGATGAACAGGTACATCCCCCTGGCCCACCCTTCGCCGGCGAATCGGTGCGTCCCGGTGATGGAGAAACGGAGCACGTAGAAGACGAGGAAGAGGCCCGAGGTGATGAGGGCGGCCAGCATGAATGCCCGGTGGCGCCGGACACTCCTGGTTCGGATGGCGATGAAGCCACCCACCAGGAGAAGAGCGCTGGTGAGGTTGAGAAAGGCGTTGAGGGGCGCGATGGCGGCCCCGACCTCCTCCGCGCTCATCCGTCCGAACCCACCAGCACGTCCCTCGCCGGATTCCCGAAAGCGGCGGCTGTCCTCCAGCCACTGCTGGCGATGGCGACGCTCACGGCGAACAGGGCCGCAGCCGCCAGGGTGTGCAGGGAGACGGGAGCTACCGCGAGCCTCCAGTAGACTGAAGCGAAGCCCAGCGCCACCTGCGCCACGACGACCAGCAGGGCCCCCAGAGCCAGGCGGCGCACCCCCGGCGCAGAGACCTTCCTAAGGACGTAACCGGTCAGTGCGATCACGGCGAGCGCCGTCACCAGCCCGAGAAGTCGGTGGGCGAAGTGGGTGGCGATCAGACCGTTCTCCAGCGGCGGAATCCACTGGCCCAGGCAGAGGGGAATGTCCGGGCAGGCCATCCCCGAGTCTGTATGGCGCACGGCACCTCCGAGGACCGATTGGCCGAAGACCAGGGCTGTCAGCAACGTCCCGCCGGTCCGGATTACCCTTGCCTGAGGGGACCGAATCCTGGGCCGATCCTCCCATCCCGGGGAGGTGACGACGGTGAGTACCGTGGCCAGCCCCAGGAAGAGGAACGCCAGAGCCAGGTGGGCTGTGGAGATGGCGTCCGGCAGCCGGAGCATCACGGTGAGGCCACCGAAAACGGACTGTACCAGAAGCAGACCGACCCCCAGCAGGGAGGCGTACCGGACGCCTGGCCGCTCGGGAAGAGCCTTCCACGCCAGGACCGTGGTGGCCGCGAAGATCAGCAGCAGGCCGCCGGCCACGAGGCGGTGGAGATGCTCCCAGAAGACTCCCCCCGTCATCTCGGGCATCATGGTGCCGAAGCAGGTGGGCCAGTCCGGGCAGGCCAGACTGGATTCCGTAGCGTGCACGACGCTGCCCAGGTACAGCAGTCCCAGAGTCCAGAGGGTCGTAGCGAGAAACCCGCGATGGTGGAGGCCCGGACGGTCCACCGGCATCTGCAGAACGGTCATCAACGGCCCTCGTTCCAGATCGATTCCATCGATGCAGTAGCTTCCTTCTTTCAGCTCCGGCGGACAAGGGGGTATCTTCTCGTCTCGTTCAGTCCCGAGGGATGAGGAAGGCCATGCCCAGAGAACGCCTCGGCCCAGCTCGCACGCTGGGCTTTCTCCGCCGTCTTTCGCCTCGGGTCCGTCCCTACCGGTCGGCTCTGGGTGTCGCGGCGATCCTGCTACTCATCAGCACCGCCATCGCTCTGGTATTCCCTCAGATCGTCCGGGGCCTCCTGGACGCGGCCTTTCTCGCCGGGGATCGCAGCCTGCTGAATCGTATCGCCGTCGGCCTCGTGGGCCTGTTCGCCATCCAGGCCCTGGTCAACTTCGGCCAGAGCTACCTCATCGCCTCTACGTCGGAGCGGGTGGTGGCGGATCTTCGCAAGGACCTCTTCGATCATCTGGTGCACCAGCCGGCCGGGTTCTTCGCCAGGCGACGGGTCGGAGAGATCACCTCCCGGATCGCGTCCGACTCCGGACTGATCCAGCAGGTCCTCCGCTTCGGAGTCCCGGAGCTGATCCGCCAAGGCCTGTTTCTCGTGGGCGCCCTCGTGCTGGTCACCGTCACCCACCCACGGCTGACGCTGGTCACCCTGGTGGCGATTCCCTTTGCCGCGGTGATCGGCTGGTTGTTCGGGAGGCGAGTCCGGAGGCTCTCCACCGGGATCCAGGACCGTCTGGCCGTGGCGATCTCCCGTGCCGAGCAGGTCTTCACGCAGATCCGCACCGTTCAGAGCTTCACCCGTGAGCACTGGGAGGCGCAGCGGTACGCGGACGAGGTGGACGCTACCCGAGATGCGGGGCTTCAGCGCGCGGTCGCACGGGCGGCTCTCGCGGGCGCGGTCACCTTCTCCGCCTTCGGCGCCATCGTCGTCGTTCTCTGGGAAGGAGGACGGCTGGTTCTGGATGGATCCCTTACCCCCGGCACCCTGGTAGCCTTCCTGCTGTATGCCGTGACCATCGCCGGCGCCGTGACCTCCCTGGCCGGCTTCTGGGGCAACCTGCAGGAGGCGGCGGGAGCCGCTCGCCGCATTTTCGAGATCCTCGACGAGCCTCCCGAGCTCACGGACCCCCCTCGGCCCGTCGCTCTGCCCGTCCCCGTACGCGGGTCGGTACGCTTCGAGGGTCTCTCCTTTCGGTATGGGAGCGACAAGCCCTGGGTGTTGCAGGACATCGACCTGAGCCTGGAGCCGGGGGCAACGGTGGCCCTGGTGGGTCGCTCAGGGGTGGGGAAGAGCACTCTCGCGTCCCTCCTGCTCCGCTTCTTCGATCCTGAGGCGGGGAGAGTCTGTGTGGACGGGATCGACGTCCGAAGGTTTCGGCTGAAAGAGCTCCGAAGTCTGATCGGGATGGTCCCGCAGGAACCTATGCTCTTTGCTGGGACCGTTGCGGAGAACCTGGCGTACGGCAATCCGCTGGCGTCCAGGGAGGAGATGGAAGCGGCGGCACGGGAAGCCCACGCGCACGAGTTCATCAGGACCTTTCCCAGGGGATACGAGGAGGAGATCGGGGAGCGTGGCGTGACGCTCAGCGCGGGCCAGCGACAGAGAATGGCCATCGCCCGGGTGATGCTGAAGAAGCCCGTCATCCTGATTCTGGACGAGGCGTCGAGCAGCCTGGACGCCGAAAGTGAGGCGCTGGTGCAGGATGCGCTGGAACGCTTGATGGTGGGGCGGACCACACTGGTCATCGCCCATCGCCTGTCCACCGTCATTCGGGCGGACCGAATCCTGGTTCTGGATGATGGCGAGGTCGTGGACCAGGGGACGCACGCCGAGCTGCTGGAGCGCAGCCAACTGTACGGTCGGCTATACCGCCGTCAGTTCGAGGACGCTCTCGCCTCCGGAGTGTAGCTGCGGCCCTGAGTCGCGGTTCACTATGCGCTTTCCGGCGCCCCCATCGCCTCCCCCTTGGACAAGGCACCGGAGGAGGCTGAGATGGCCTACAGCCCCGCCGTCGCAGCGGGCGAGGGGGTGGTGCTGACGATGCCGCCCTCCAACCACGCGAGGTCTCCGGCCATGGCCTTCTGAGCTGCCCAATATGTCACGCTATCGTCGTTCCGGAAGACTTCCCGGAAGCGGTCCGAGATACGTCGACGGGCTCTGCGACAGAACAGATCCGCTACGTCGAACGGCGTCCCGTCGCTAGGGTCTTCCTGGAGCCGGCCCCAGGCACGCACGCAGGTAGCCGTCATGATGAAGAGCCCTGTACCGATGTCCACCAGCCGTCCCAACACGGCCTGACGTCGCTCCAGCGTTCCCCCGTATCGAACCATGCAGTAGAAGAGTGTGCGGGCCAGCTTCCGCGATGTACGGTCCGCGTATCGCAGGTGCTTGGCCAGGGGGCCGAATCCGGAGTAGCGAGGCCATCGCCCCCAGCCCAGCCAGCGCGTGGGGTACCACCAGGCATAGTAGAGCCCTGCCCTCAGGGCCGCCCGCAGCCGCACCGGCGACGATGCCCTGGAGTTCACGAGTTCTCCGGCGACCCGGAGGTGTCCGTCCACGGCCTCCCTGGCGATGAAGAGGCGCATGATCTCGCTGGACCCCTCGAAGATCAGATTGATGCGGAGATCCCTGAGCATTCGCTCCAGAGGATAAGGCGCCTCTCCCCGGGCGCGAAGGGAGTCTGCCGTCTCGTATCCCCGCCCCCCGCGAATCTGGACGGCCTCATGAACCGTTTGCCAGGCGCTCTCGCTGTGCCACAGCTTCGCCATGGCGGCCTCCAGGCGGATGTCGAACCGCTTGGAATCGGCCATGGCGGACGTCAACTCCACCGTGGCGTCCATGGCGAAGACATTGGCGACCATGCCTCCCAGCATCTGGGCGACGGCGTCATGCTTGCCGATCGCGGCTCCCCATTGGACCCGCTCGGTCGCCCACAGGCGGGAGATCTCCAGGCACATCTTCGCGGATGCCGCGCACATGGCCGGAAGTGAGAGGCGTCCGGTGTTCAGGGTGACGAGGGCCAGCTTCAGGCCGAGTCCCTCGCCCCAGATGATGTTCTCCCGGGGCACCTTCACGTCCGTGAAGCGGAGCACACCGTTGGAGATTCCCCGGAGGCCCATGAAACTGGACTCGTGAATGACCTCCACTCCCGGCATGTCGGTCTCCACGATGAAGGCCGTGATCGGGTGCCTCCCCCTCACGCCGGGGCGGGCCGGGGTGCCGGCCATGACGACCAGGATCTCGGCTCTGGGCCCGTTCGTGCACCAGAGCTTCTCGCCGTTCAGGATGAAGTGGCGGCCGTCATCGCTCGGCACGGCCGTCGTTGCCATGTTGGCCGGGTCGGAGCCCGCTTCCCGCTCCGTGAGAGCGAAGGCGGAGAGGGCACCTTTGGCAAGGCGAGGCAAATACTGGAGCTTCTGCTCCTCGGTGCCGAACAGCGTGAGAGGTTGGGGGACCCCGATGGACTGGTGGGCCGAGAGGAAGGCGGCCGTGGATCCGCAGCGACTCGCCACGATGGAGAGAGCCCGGCCGTAGCTCAGCTGAGCGAGACCCAGCCCACCGTACTCGCGGGGAATCTTGATGCCGAAGGCGCCCAGCTCCCGCAGCCCGTTCAGGACGGCTTCGGGTACCCGACCCTCCCGGTCGACGGCATCCCCGTCGACGTGCTCGGAAACGAAGGCTTCCAGCTTCTGGAGAAACTCATCTGCCCGTCGCTGCTCTTCCGGGTCCGGATCCGGGGGAGGATGGATGAGCCCGAGCTCGAGGCGCCCGTCGAAGAGCGCCCCCGCGAAGCTCCTCCTTTCCCACTTCGCCTCCCGAGCCGCTTCGGCCACCTCCCGGGACTCCAGCTCGTTGGCCAGCTTGGATTTCGGGTCGTCCGGCATTCATCTCTCCTGCGATTCTCAGGTCCGCGCGCCCGGAACCCTTAGCGTGCGGGCCGGTTGCGAGCATCTCGACCTCAGGCCCAGCCTTGAGGATCGCTGCCCCCGGGGTCTGTCTTGCCTACGATCCGCTCACAACCCACTACCCACAAATCGGTACCGACTCCTTCGCGCGCCTGGCACTCGCCGGTCGCACAGGTCTCCAGGGATCCCGCGACCCTAGGTCGATTCGTCGCTCATGAAGGCGTGGATCTCTTCCGCACGGGCATTGGCGTCGGCCTCGCCCATTTCGATGAGGCATCGCAGGTAGTCCGGCTGGAAGAGGACCAGGCTCAGCGCGTCGGCGGTCTTCGTCTCTCGGGTGCCCAGACCCCGGGTCATGAAGCGGAAGGCCCGGGGGAGCTGAGGTTCGTGCTGGTTGGCCAGCTGGCCCAGGTCCACGGATGGCCGCAGGGTAAGGAGCTTCACGGGCCTGAGCCCGTCCCGACGCTCCTCGGGGAGGCGGTGCAACAGCCGGTTGAGCCGCTCCAGGCGGAGGGTGTCCTGGTCCAGCAGGTCCAGGAAGATCGCATTCATCAGGACGCCCATGATCTGGGCCGGGGGCGGGTAGCCGTCAACGGCCGGAGACTCGGCCTCCTTCGCGGAGCGTCCGTAGCGCGTGGAGATGGCGAGGATCTTGTTCGCGCCCAGATGCACTGCGGGAGCGAGAGGGGCCGTCAGCCGGATGCCGCCGTCGCCAAACCAGGCGCCTCCGATGCGGACTGCCGGAAAGAAGATGGGAAGGGCCGCCGAAGCCATCACGTGCTCGATGGTGAGCCTGGCCCCGCAGGACCGCCTCTGCGGTCGCTCCCAGTGATCCACCTCCGTGCCCTGGACCCACGTGACGGATTGCCCGGTGGTGTAGTTGGAAGTGCTGAGGGCGACCGCTCGCAGACGCCCCTGGCTGAGGTTGTAGGAGATCCCGGTGATCTCGCCGTGCACGGCGTGAAGAACGTCACTCAGAAATTCCCGGAGAGGCTGCGTGTCCACGAGCCCCCGCACCCGGGGAGCTCGGGTGAGCCCGCCGGAGACCAGCTGATACCCCCAGCGGAACACGTTCTGGGCCAGGGACCAGGCGTCCACACGGAACACCTGCTCCACGGTGAGATTCGACCAGAGGCTGGTGAGCTCGTCCACCGCCTGTCGGAAGGTGCCGTGGTGAGCCGCCAGAGCCGCCGCGTTGATGGCCCCCGCCGACACGCCGGTGATGATCGGGGCTTGGAGATCGGGGAATTGCCGAGCGAGGCAGCGGAGAAAGCCCACCTGGTAGGCGGCCCGGGCGCCTCCGCCTCCCATCACCAGGGCAAGCGCGGGACCCGCTCCGGATTCCCGCTCAGGGGCGGAATCACCCGTTGGGGAAGCGAGATCTCCCTTTGAGGTGTCCTTGTCCATACGGTCCGCTCTCAGAGGAGCCCGTATCCCAGGGATAGGACACCTCCGACGATGAACGCCAGGGAGGTGAGCACCCCTATGAGGTGTCGGGCGTAGCTCCGTTCCCCCAAAGGACGGCGCTGGACCGAGCGGGAGGACAGCACCGCAACGCCGGTGGCAACCAGCGTGAGGAGGATGTGGGGCACCAGCCCCGGCGAACGGAAGCGGGCGGACACGATGAGCATGGAGCCCAGCAGGACCTCGAGGAACAGAATCCAATTGAACGCCGAGGCGATGCGGTGCATGCGAATCGAGTAGGGGCGGCGGGCCAGAATGCCGTACAGCGCGTACCCGAGTGCCGCGAGCGCGACCAAGAGGACGGCATAACGGACGAGCGAATGAAGCTGGTAGATCATGGGCTTGAGACCCCTGGTAGTTCCCATTCTGGATGCGGGAAGAAGCTAGGCCGTGGGCTTCCCGGATACCAGTGAGGGTGACCGGGTGGGCTGAACCTCACTCCTGCGGAAGGGGCTCGAGCAAGCGACTCCGCGTAGCACGAACGTGGAGCAACTCTCGTCGTAAAGACGACCCAGCGGAAATCGTATAGATTCTTTGCTGATGGATCCTGCTATCTCGGCGGTCGCGGTCCGGTTGGAAGCGCAGTCGGGCGCCACGCTGGCCCTGCGGGCGCGGAATTCGGAGAATGTGAGACCCATGTTCAGGGGAATCTGCTCCCTAGTATCAGTCGCGGCGCTGATCTCATTCCTCCCCCTACCGCTCGCTGCCCAGCAGCCGGTGATGCTCCGAGGCACGGTCCTGGACTCGTATACAGGCGAGTCCGTGACCGGGGCGTTGCTGCTTCTGGATTCGGGGCAGGAGACCCAGACCGATGCGTCCGGGGAGTACGTCTTCTTCGACGTGCCCCCGGGGACTCACCGGATCGCCATCGTGACGCCCGCCTGTCAGGTTTCCTTCGGCGAGCTCGATGTGGGCAGGCTGAGCGCTGCCTACGTCGCGTTCCAGGTGGCGGAAGGGGCCGTGGAGGCGGTCCGACGCTCGATGATGGCCGGGAGCGCTGCAGGCGAGCTCGTGACAGCGGCCGAAATCGAGGAGATGCACGTCGGCACGTTGAGCCAGGTGCTCCAACGAGTGGCTCCGGAATTCGTCCGCACACCGGGAAATCAGCCGGGTCTCGAATCACGGCTTTCCACGGCCCGAACCCGCTCCGGCGCGGGTCCCGTAAGTCCCGTCCTGATCCTGGACGGTGTCAACCTCGGGTCGGACGGCGCCAGCCAGATGATGGACTTCATCGCCGCCCATGACATCGCCTACCTCGAGATCCTTCGGGGGGCCAGTGGCGGCTGGAGCTATGGAACGGGAGCTTCGGGAGGGGTAATCCGGGTCATCAGCAAGCGAGGAGGAGCGTCGAGCCCGCCGGGGCTCGATCCGAGACGATGCGAGATTCCAGGTTGGAGATGACTGGGGAGGACAGCCGTCTGAGGATGAACCATCTCCGGAAGCTTCGGTTGGCCGCTGTCATGGTGCTGGCGGCGGCCTTGTTGTCGGGCTGTGGGGATGACGAGGAGCCCACGGGTCCGGAGATAGGGGAGGGCGACGTGCGGGGGAACGTGACCTTCGCCAAGACGGGCGAAGGAATCGCGAACCTGGTGGTCGCGCTCAGCGAGGGAGGGACGGTGCTTCAAGCGGCCGCCACGGACGCGGTGGGGGAGTTCAGCTTCAGCGACGTTCCCCCGGGCCGCTATCTGGCTCGGCTCACGGGCTTCGAGCTGGCCACCGCGAACCTCAGAAACGTGGACTTCACGCCGGTGGAGCGAGAGGTGGAAGTGGGTGACCAGCCGGCAGAGCTGGTGTTCGCGGGTGTGGTGCTGATCCCGCCCCGCATCACCGGGACCGTCCGCTGCGGTGGAGCGGCGGTACCCGACGCGCAGGTGCGCGTCATCGGCGGGGAAACGGACGCTACGGTGGCCACGGACGCTCAGGGGCGTTACGCAGCGACGGACCTTTCCCAGGGCCACTTCGCCGTGATCCCCCTGGCGCCTCCGTGCTCTCTGAGTCCTCCTTTCGGGGCCATCGAGCTTCGGCCAGGCCAGTCCGGCGAAGTGAGCTTCGAGGGATGAGGGGGCGGAGGATGGGAAAGAGGAAGGGCAGTGAGGCTCCGTCGGGACCCCGGGAGAGAGAACCACACCGGCGTCGCGCGACCGCAGGCTGGACTCTGGCCCTTTTGGCCGTTCTGGCTGGATGCGGGGGCGACGGCAATGGCGGAGGAGGCACGGAGCCACCGGAGATCTCTCTGATCCAGCGAGCCCTGGACGCGGGCCTCGAGCCGCTTCCCCTGGAGCCGCCGCGGCCGGTGGACAACCCGTACAACGAAAAGCGGGTGTCCCTGGGACACATGCTGTTCTTCGACCCCATCCTGTCGGGACCTATGGACGTGGCGTGCAGCACCTGTCACCTGCCCGGCTTCGCCTTCGGGGATGGACGGCAGTTCGCGTCCGGGGCAGGGGGAACGGGGCTAGGGCCGGAGCGCACGGATCCACAGCCGCCGCCGCTCAGGCTCATGCCCCGCAACAGCCCCACCGTCTTCAACACGGGCGTCTACGGCCGGAAGAGCCCGGCGCCCACCGTGAACTCCATGATGTTCTGGTCGGGCGGTGCCTTCGGCCTGGAGGGGCAGGTGCTCAATCCCATCGCCGCCGACAAGGAGCTTCGGGGTCTTACCTACCCCAAGGTGCACGCCATCGACAGCGTGATTCACCGGCTTCGCGACATTCCGGAGTACGTGGACCTTTTCGCCGGTGCCTACCCGGAGATCGTGGCGGCTCACGGTATGGATCCGACCCGACTCATCACCTCCACGACCCTGCGGCGGGCCCTGGCGGCGTACATCCGGGAGCTCCTCACGCCGGACGCCCCCCTGGACCGCTACCTGCGGGGCGACGAAGGAGCGTTGAGTGATGCCCAGGAGGCGGGTCTGGAGCTCTTCATCGGCAAGGCGGGGTGCACCGCGTGCCATCGGGGTCCGGCGGGCAGCGACTTCAGCCAGTATGTCATCGGTGCCCGTCAGGCGGGTCTCGGGAGGGATACCACCCCGGGAGACGATGTGGGTTGGGGGGAGTTGGGCGGAACCCCTTACGCCTTCCGCACGGCGCCACTTCGCCAGGTGGAGCTGACGGCCCCCTATCTCCACGCCGGGACCGCGGCCACCCTGCGGGAGGTGGTGGAATTCAAGAACCGGGGAGAGAGCGATCACCCGAAGGTGACGTCGAATCAACTGGATCCCCTGGTACGGCCTCTGGGGCTCACGACCGAGGAGGTCAGCCGGCTGGTTCAGTTCCTGGCCGCGTACACGGACCGCATTACCACCGAAGGGCCGCTGTTCCAGGCCCCGGAGCGGGTCCCCAGCGGGCTGGAGATCCCGAAGTAGCTCGAGGTCCAGGGCAGAGGAAGGGTACACGAAGAGCATCCCGAGTTGGCGGCGGAAGGAACCGCTCTGACGGGTTGAGGATTCGACAAAGTTCAGTACCATTAGACGAGACTGAATCGTGCGAGACATCGAAACCTGGGCGCGTCATACTCGCAGGACGCGCATGTTCGTTTTCCTCCTGCTGAGCGTGTGCCTCCTGGTGCCGAGCGCCTGCGGCGACGATCCCGTGAACCTGGAGGCGGGGGACCGCATGGAGCTGGTGCTGACTGGATTGCGGGGCATCGATCCCGCTCGGGAAGGCGCCCTGGAGCTCTGGGCTCACGGGGCTGACGGGGGCGTGACTTCTGCGGGCCGCCTGGACCTGCCGCCCACAGCCCCTGACCGTGAGGTCACCCTGACGTTCCAGCTCCCCGTGGCGAATCCCGTCCGACTTTCCATCACCCTGGAGCCCCCCGGTGACACGGACCAGCAGCGGTCCATCTACACGGTGATGGAAGGGCCCGTGAAGGACGGGCGGGCCGAGCTGAGCATCGAGAGGAGCGTCACCACCGGCCTTCCTCTGCAGGAGGAGCCGGGTGCCCACTCCCTCTTCACCACCAGCAACAATGTGGAGCTGGGCTACCCATCCCTGGAGGATGCCGGGCTCTGGATGTTCTCCACCATCCCGGAGCGCAACCGGCACGGGACCCGGGAAGTCAAGGTGACCCAGCTGACGGCGGGCTGGATGTACGAGGGCTGGATCGTGAAAGGGTTGGGCTCAGGCGACGAGATCTGGGTCTCCTACGGGAAGTTCCGCCCCGACGAGAACGGTCTTCTCAGCGCCCGGGACGACACGGGATCGGGTCCCTTTTCGGGTGACGAGGACTACCTGAATGCGGGTGTGGAGGATGTGCCGGGGGACGAGTGGTCCACCGACCGCGTGGCATCGCAACTGGGTTACGAGCTGCCAGGCGGGCTGACGGCGCCGCTGGACCTGGACGAGGTGGATCCGGTGACCGGCGATGCGATCTGGCACCACGTCATCACCATCGAACCGCGCTTCGACGAGGGGGAGCCCATGTACGTGGGGCAACCCTTCATGCTGAGGCCCTATCGGAATCCAGTAGGGGAGGGAACGCCGGCGGATCCTCGGATCATCGAGCTCCAGGAGACCGGCCCCAGGGGAGAGGCGCGAAGAATATCAGGGTAGCGGTCCAGGACTGGCCGGGTTTCGATTTCCAGGCAAACGCCTTAAGTTTTTTGTGCCCTTTTGACTACAGTTCCTGAAATCTTCTTGATGGGCTCAATCTTCTTTTGGATTCTATTTGGAATGTCGCGTCGGAAGAGGCCTGGTTCGATCGTTCTCCTCAGGGGCGACGCAGGGACTTCCGACTGACAAGGCTTCTCGCTGGGTGCGGGAAGCTCGAAAGCCTTCTCGCTAGGGAGGTTGGCATCCTTCAGGAAAGGAATGGTGTCTTATGAGAGCTTCAACGTTCGCCAAGGGGTGGCCAGCTATGCTGGTCCTCCTGGGCCTCGGGGTTCTCGCTGCACCCCTATCCGCTCAGGAGGCGTCGCGGATCACTGGGGTGGTGCGGGCTGCGGCGACGCAGCGCCCGCTGGCGGGAGCCCAGGTCTACGTGCAGGACCTGCGGATCGGGGCGTTGTCGAGCAACGACGGGCGCTACCTGATCCTGAACGTTCCACCGGGGACGCACAGGGTGCGGGTGGAGATTCTGGGCTACGGGACGGCCACTACGACCGTGACGCTGGCTGCCGGGCAGACGGCTGTGGCGGACTTCGACCTCACCGAGACCGCCGTGGCCCTGGAGGAGATCGTCGTCACGATGACGGCGGTGGAGGTGCGGGCTCGTGAGCTCGGAAACGCCCTGGACGCGGTGACGTCCCGGGAGTTCGAGAATGCTCCGGTGATTAACGCGGAGCAGATCCTGGGCGGCCGGATTCCCGGCGTGACCATCATGAACTCCTCGGGTCAGCCGGGGACGGGGAGGACAGTGCGGATTCGGGGCCAGAACACGGCGTCCCAGACCTTTGAGCCGCTGCTCTACGTCGACGGCATCCGGGTGACCAACGAGCCCATCGGCACCGGCGGCGGGTCCCGGGTGAGTTACTCGCCGCTGCAGGACATCGCGGCGGAGGACATCGAGCGCATCGAGGTGATCAAGGGCGCGTCGGCCACGACACTGTACGGAACGGAAGCGTCGGCGGGCGTGATCCAGATCTTCACCAAGCGTGGAGTATCGGGGACGCCCATCTGGAACGCCGAAATAGCCCTGGGCATCAACGACCAGGGGCACGTGGGTCCGGACAGCGACCCCACGGAGCTCTACACCAGGTGCGGTGACCTGGAGAACCTGTACGGCCTGCGCGACCGCACCCGGGGCAGCGACAAGTGGGGCGAGCGGGTGTACCTGTGGGATCCCACCTGTCCCGAGGACGGAAGCTGGTTCGATCCGGGACTGATCCAGCGTTACAACCTGTCGGTACGGGGCGGGGTCGGCGACGTCGCCTACTACGTGTCCGGGACCTATGGTGACACGGAAGGGACGGTGGAGGGCGATCACGGCTCGCGGGAAGGCGGCCTTCGGGCCAACCTCGACTTCTCGCCCATCCAGGACCTGAAGTTCCAGCTCAACACCGCCTACACCCGGCGGAACACCCGTTTGGTGGAGGACGGAAACAGCGCGGACGGCATGCTGCTGAACATCGGGCGGGGGCTGGCCGGCAACTTCAAGGGCGGCAAGGGCGAGGAATGCGACCCCGCTCCTGCCGATGCCCTCTGCATCAGTAACGGCTACATCTTCGACGTCGAAAACTCCGTGACTCAGGACCGCTTCACCACGGGCCTCACCGTCAACTACGACCCTACCGAATCGTTGACGAACCGGTTCTCGGTGGGCTGGGACTACACGCTCATGGAGAGCACGCAGCTGGAGCCCTTCGGTTACCTGCGCAATCGCGATGGGGACTACTCCATCAACAGCCACAGGGTGACCAAGATGTCGCTGGACTACGCTGGCTCGCTGCGCAACACCTTCTTCGACGACCTCACGTCCACGTTTTCGTGGGGTGGCCAGCTGTTCCGGGACCGCCACGACCAGACCTTCTACTTCACCGAGGACTTCGCCGGCCCCGGGTCGGTGACGCTGGAGTCGGGGGCCATCTGGGATCCGCCCGACGACAATCAGGTGGCGGAGACCAACGCGGGGTTCTTCCTGCAGGAGGTGCTGGGGTGGCAGGATCGTCTGTTCCTGACGGGGGGCCTGCGGGTGGACGGAAACAGCGCGTTCGGTGACGATTTCGGGCTGCAGGCGTACCCGAAGGTGAGCGTGTCGTTCGTGCTATCCGACTACGAGTTCTGGCCGACGGAGTGGTTCGACACCTTCAAGCTGAGAGGCGCGGTGGGCGAGTCCGGCCGCGCGCCGGGCGCCTTCGACAAGCTGCGCACCTGGTCGCCGATCTCGGGAGACGAGGGCTCGCCGGGCTTCACGCCGCTCAACATCGGCAACGCGGATCTGGGACCCGAGCGCACCCGTGAGTACGAGGCGGGCTTCGACGCCAGCTTCTTCCAGGGCCGCGCGGGGCTGGAAGTAACAGCCTACCGGGCCGAGACCACCGACGCCCTGGTGGGGGTGACGCTGCCGCCGTCGCTGGGCATCCTGTCCACCGTCCAGCGCAACGTGGGCGAGATCCTCAGCGAAGGGTTGGAGTTCCAGCTCAGCGGGACGCTGTTCCGCAACGACTTCATCGACTGGCGGGCCCGGGCCAACGTGGCGCTCATGCACACGGAGGCGGTGGACGTGGCGGGCCAGGTGATCTTCGCGGACAACAAGGCGGAGATCCGCGACGGCCACGCCGTCGCCACCTACTTCGGACGGCGCGTGCTAAACGCCAACGAGTTCGCCGATCCCATCGTGTCGGACACCATCGAGGCCATCGGTCCCACGAACCCGACGCAGCTCGTCGGGCTGAGCACCAACGTGACGCTGTGGAACCGGCTGACCCTGGACGCCCTGGTGGAGCATCAGGGCGGGCACTACCTGCCTCAGTACACCGGCTACCAGAACGGGCGGAGAGGCGCCTGGCAGCCCTGCTTCGACATCCAGGCCAAGCTCATCGCGTACGACGACGGCGACACCAGCGCCCTCAACGATGTTACCGCGCTGGAGCGGGCCAGGTGCTACCTGAACGGGCATGGCGCTTGGAGCGGGTCTAAAGGCTACGGGCATAACAGCGACTTCTGGGTGGAGCGGGCGGATTTCTGGAGGCTGCGCGCCGTGTCGGCGACGCTGCAGATTCCGGAGCGGTTCGTCGAGAACTGGGCCAGCCGGGCCTCCGTGACGCTGTCGGGCTCGAACCTCTACCTCTGGACCGACTACAGCGGGATGGATCCGGAGGTGGAGGACTTCAGTGATCGCAGCGAGGGCGGGATCTTCGACGGCACGGGCGACTACGGGCGCCGGGAGTACTACAACCTCCCTAACCCGCGCCAGTGGCTGTTGTCGTTCCGCGTGACGTTCTAAGAGGAGGAGGCCCGAACATGACGAATACAGTGAGAGCGCTAGGTGCGCTCACCGTCGCGGTGCTCCTCCCCCTGGGAGCCTGTTCCGACGTCCTGACGCTGGACGTGGAGGCCCCGGGGCGGATCGCGGACGCCGACCTGAACACGATGGACGCGGTCTCGGGTCTGGTGGTGGGCATGTCCTACGACCTGACCCAGGCCGTGGACGGCTACCTGCAGGACGTGGCCATGGCCGGGGGCAACCTCTGGCACGGCGGGAGCTACGACTTCGGCACGCTGCCGCGGGGGCTCTTCTACAACGACCCGGAGGACTGGGACGGGGAGTGGGGCTCCCTGCAGCAGGCCCGCTTCGTGGCCGAGAACGGGATCCGGCGCATCCGGGGCATCATCCCGGATCAGTTCGAGCGGAGCCGGGACGTGGCCCGGGCCTACCTGCTGGGTGGGTTCGCCAACCGGATCCTGGGCGAGCTGCAGTGCGAGTCGGTGATCGACGGGGGTCCCGAAGTACCTTACACGGAGCACTTCAACCGGGCGGACAGCCTGTTCAGCCGGGCCATCCAGGTGGGTCAGGCGGCGGGCCAGAGCGGCATCGTGTCCGCCGCGTACGGTGGTCGGGCGTCCGTCCGGGCGTGGCTGGGGGACTGGAACGGGGCGGTGTCCGACGCCCAGCAGGTGCCCATCGACTTCGTGTACGAGGCCATCTTCTCGTCGGCCATCACGAACGACCTGCAGTTCGAGACCAACGGTCGCTTCGAGTTCACGGTGTTCAGCACCATCTGGGAGGACTATCCGGATGATCCCCGCGTGCCGTGGCAGATCGTGTACGACGACGCGGGAGAGGTGGCCAAGGGCCAGGACGGCCAGACTCCCTTCTACCAGCAGCTCAAGTACCTGGATCAGGGTGCCGACGTCCCCTTGACCAAGGGGACGGAGATGCTGATGATCCGGGCCGAGGCCGCGCTGCGGAGCGGGCAGCTGGGAGCCATGACGGACCTCCTGAACCAGGCCCGGGCCCACTACGGGATGGATGCCCTGGACGTGCCCGCCAGCGATGCGGAGGCCTGGCCGCTGTTCCGGGTGGAGCGCTCCGCCACGCTGTGGCTGGAGGGCCGGAGGCTTTGGGACCTGCGCCGCTGGCAGGAGCAGGGCGGGCTGGCGCCCGACCCCTTCGCTCAGGGTCGAGATCTGTGCTTCCCCATCAGCGATGAGGAGCGCAGGTCGAACGAGAACCTGAGCTAGCTTCTTCAAGGACGCTCGACGTCCAGAGCAGGATCCTGGGCAGGGGTGGCCGCCGGCCACCCCTGCTCTTTTGTGCGGCCCGTCACTATTTTCTGTCATGGGCCGAGTCCTGCGAAGCCCACTCATGGGTGGGCGCTGGGAGGAGAAGACCGGAGATGCGAAACCTCGCTGCTTTGCTGCTCGCGCTGGGGATCCCGGCGACATGGGCCTGTTACAGCTACCAGACGGTTCCCCTGGAGAGCGTGACGGAGGGCGCCGCGGTGAGGGCCCGAATCAGCCAGGCTCAGGTGGAGGCGCTTCGGGGGGCCACGGGAAACGACGGACAGCTCCTTCAGGGAAGCGTCCTGGAGGCCAGCGCCGATGCGCTGTACCTGGGGATTCCCGTGGGCAGTGAAGAGGCCGGAGTCCTAGGACGTGGAGTGGTGAACCGCATCGATCTCCCCTTCGCGGAGATCGAAGAGATCCAGGTCCGCCGCCTGAGCTGGTTGCGCACGGGCCTGCTGGTGGGGGTGTCCACCGCGGTGGGGGCGGCGCTCGTGTACGACCAGTTCGGCTCGGACACCCGGGGGGACAACGAGGGGGAGGACGGAGGGACCGAGGCAACCCTGATCCCGCTCTTCCGCATTGTCTTCTGAAAAGGCATCGCAGCTGCCGCTCTGTGGCTGCACGACCCGAGTCCATCACGGGGAAGGTCATGAGGCCGGGCCTGCCAGTGTGAGCCCGGGGCTAATCTTCTTCGGGATCGCTGGCTTCCTGCAGCCAGCGGCGCTATCCAGTACCTACCTGGTCTCGTGACCTCCGCTGAGCGCCTACCCCTCCCTGAGCACCCGCTCCACTTGGGCCAGCCCCGTCTCGATCTCGGCAACCCGCTGGCGATGAGTCTCCGTCGGTGGGTAGAGGGTGCCCTGCCGCACGCCGCTCCCGTTCAGGGAGTCATAGATTCCGTTGGCCACCGCCAGGTGCCGCCTGAGCTCCTGCTCGACATCCCGGAGCTCCTGGGCCCCCCGCTGGCCCGACTCCCGGAGGGACGTGATCCTGGAGGTGGACTCCTCGATCTCCCGTTCCAGGGACAGCAGGGTCAGGAGGAAGGCCTCCCGCTCGCGTTGCTGGGCAAGGGTCGCCGGCGAGTCCGGGTCGCTTCGCACTTCCACCGTCCGGGCCATGCGGATACCCCGAGACTCCAACGTCACCGTGTAGGTCCCCGGAGACACCAGGGGACCGCGCCGCTCCGTGGGGCGAGGCAGAACGCCCGTGTCCTGGGGAGCCCATGCCGGGTCCTCTCCGGCCAGCCCGTGTCGGAGATCCCAGTTCACCCGGTGCAGGCCCTGGGCGCCGGGCACCTCCATCGTCCGAACCAGCGCTCCCGACGGTCCCGTGATGGTCAGCGTGGCGTCCTCGCCGCCCGGTCCGAGGAGATACGTGATGAGCGCTCCATCGGGCGGATTCTCACCGTGAAACTCGGCCTGGCCCCGGTAGGATGTGTCTTTCCAGTAGTGGAGGATCGTCCCGGGCCGGATCGAGAAGAGGTGCGCGCGGGCGTCGGCGATCTCGGCGTTCCACTCCGCCAGGGGGCGGGTGTCGTCCACGATCCAGATGCCCCGGCCATGGGTTCCGACCACCAGGTCCTTCTCCCGAGGGTGGATCACGAGATCGTCGTAGGCCGTGGTCGGGAGGCCCGGCATGCGCGACCATGTCTCCCCGGCGTCGGTGGAGGCGAACAGGTGATGTTCGGTTCCCAGGAAGAGAACATTCGATGCGTCCGGGTGCTCGAGGATGACGCTTACCGATCCTGAGGGGAGGTCTCCCGTCAGCGACCGCCAGGACCGCCCGAAGTCTTCCGTTCGGAAGACGTAGGGTGCGAAGTCCCCGTCCCGGTGGGCGTCCAGGGTGACGTACGCCGTCCCCGGGTCCGCGCGGGACGCCACCACCCGACTCACGTACGTGCCCCGAGGCGACCCCTGGATGTTTCGGGAGACCTCGGACCAGGAGGTGCCACCGTCCCTGGACACCTGGAGGTTTCCGTCGTCCGTTCCCACCCAGAGGACCGAGGCGTCCAGGGGTGATTCCGCGATTGTGGTGATCTCACCGTAGCTGGAAGTGCCGTCGTTCCTGGAGAGCGTGATATCCGTGCCTCTCACTCCCATGAGCTCCAGGGTATCCCGGTCGATCTGACGGGTCAGGTCCTGGGTTCGTTCCCAGGTGACGCCCCGGTCCCGGGAGATGAAGAGCCGGTTGCCGCCCACATACACGACGTTTGGGTCGTGCCCGGAAATCAGGCTGGGCGATGCCCAGTCCCAGCGGTAGTCCTCCTCTCCCTCCGGCGGATACGGCCGGATATCCAGCGCATCGCCGGTCTCGGGATCGACCCGGGTGTAGCTCCCGTTCTGGGCATTCCCGTAGGCGTAGCGGTGGCTGGTGGGATCGATCTGCCAGTACATTCCGTCCCCGAAGCCGATCTGCCTCCAGTCGTCTCCCAGGATTCCGATCCAGTGCCGCGTGCGGGAGGGTCCCATCCAGGAGTGGTTGTCCTGCATGCCTCCGTACACCCAGTAGGGATCTCTCATGTCCAAGCCCAGGGCGTAGAACTGGCCAATGACGAAGTTGTTGATTCTCTGATAGTTCCTACCGCCGTCGTAGGTCTCGTGAAGGCCGGCGTCTCCGCCGAGGAAGAAGTGACTCGGATCGTCTGGATCGATCCACAGGGCGTGATGATCGGCGTGCACGCCCACGTCGTAGGTCGGGCGCGCCGAGATGTCCTGGAAGGTCCGTCCGCCGTCCTCGCTACGGAACGACGATGTGCCCAGCACGTAGACCCGATCCTCGTTGGAGGGATCGATGAAGATCTCGGAGTAATACATGGGCCGGGGATTCAGCGTATTGACGCGCTGCCAGCTTTCCCCGCCGTCCTCGGATCGATAGGTGCCCGGCCGGTTCGCGTGCTCGATAAGCGCATTCAGCACGCGAGGGTTCGATGAGGCGAGGGCGAGCCCGATCCGCCCCTTGTCTCCCTCCGGAATGCCGGAGGTGAGCTCGCGCCAGGTTTCGCCGCCATCGGTGGACTTGTAGATCCCGCTTCCAGGTCCACCGCCGTTGAATCCCCACGTCCTCCTGAGACGCTGGTAGGTGGCGGCGTAGAGAACGTCCGGATTGGAGGGGTCCATTACCAGATCGACGATCCCCGTGTGCTCGTCCACGTGGAGCACCCTCTCCCAGGTCTGGCCCCCGTCCCTGGTCCGGTACAAGCCCCGCTCCGGGCTCGCGGTCCAGAGGTTTCCCAGGGCCGCCACGTAGGCGATGTCCGGATTGGAAGGGTGGATCTCGATCTTTCCGATGTGGCGCGTACTGGCGAGGCCCAGGTGACGCCAGGTGTCCCCCCCGTCCTCGGAGCGATACACTCCGTTGCCCCAGGAGGTACTCTGGCGGTTGTTCTGCTCTCCCGTGCCCGCATAGAGGATTCGGGGGTCCGAAGGCGCCAGGGCCACGTCCCCGAACGTGCTCACCGCCATGGTGTCGAAGACGTTCACCCACGTCTGCCCTCGGTTGTACGAGCGCCACAGTCCCCCGGACGCCGACGCCACGTACAGCGTGGATGGATTGCCCGGAACCGCCTCGATATCGTGGATCCGACCGCCGGTGACCGCGGGACCGATCAGACGGGGTCGGAGAGCCTGCAGCTCGTCGGTTCCGATAGGGGCCGCTTCCTGGCCCAGTCCGGCGGTGAAAGGGACGAGAAAGAGAACCGTGAGCCCCCATGCCGTAAGGGTCGTGCGCTGCCTGCGGCTGGGCTGCATGCCGCTCCTCCTGAACTTCATGGGATCTTTACGTGCGGCGCCGTGCCAAGGGTCGCCGTGCCTCGAAGATGCGCCGCGGGGGGGAAGGACGGCAAGCCGCCGAGAATTCGGCTCAGAGGGCTCCCCAGGCCTGGCTCAGCGCTTCCCGCACGATTGCCAGGACGCTCTCGTCCATGTCCTCGGCGCTCAGCATCCAGTGGAGATAGTCGGGGGCCTGACGCGCGACGTCGTCCAATCGCTGGCCGCGGTGCTTCCCTCGGCGGAACAGGTACTCGCCGGAGGCGGGCTCGTCGAACCACTTCTCGATCTCGGTAACGAAGGGGGCCACCTCGTCACAGTAGTGGTGAAGTGCTGCCACGTCCCGGGGGAGCTCATACCGCTGCAACTGAGCCGCCAGCACCGCGGCGGAAGTGCGGATGTCTCCCAGGGCGGAATGCGCGTCCTCATGGTCCCGTCCCAGGTAGAAGCGCGCCGCGGCGGTGAGATCACGGGGCTCCTCCCGATGGAAGATCATCTGGATGTCGATGATTCGCCGTCCCTTCCAGTCGAACGGCACTCCGGCCCTGAGGAACTCGGCGAGGAGAAAGGGAACGTCGAACCGGCGGATGTTGAATCCCGCCATGTCGCAAGGATCCAGGAGGTCGGCCAGGCTTCTCGCGCGGGCCTGGAAGGGAGCCTCGCTCGCCACGTCACGGTCGTAGATGCCGTGAACCGCACTGGCCTCTGGAGGAATCGGAATCCCGGGATTGAATCGCCGCACCCGCTCGACCACATCCCCGTTGGGAGAGACGCGGAGGACGGCGAGCTCGATGATTCGGTCTGCGTTCGGCCTGAGGCCCGTGCTCTCGAGATCGATGAACGCCAGGGGCCGGGACAGATCGAGGGGCACCTGCACTCTATCAGTCATGATTCGGGCCTCCCAGAAGCGGAGCGGAAACGTCCCTGGAGCGCGGGGGGAACTCCGAGTATCATGGGCTTGGCTAAGTTTACTACCCGGATGCTCGGGTGAACATTCCAGGAGTGGCGGGCAGATGGAGGAATCCGAGAGGATGCGAGCCATCGTGATCACCGAGTTCGGGGACCCGGAAGTCCTGGAAGTCCAGGATTTGCCACGGCCGCATCCTGGACCGGGAGAGATCCGGGTCCGCGTGAGAGCGTCGGGAGTGAACCGGGCGGATCTCTCGCAGCGGCGGGGCCGCTACCCCGCGCCTCCAGGCTGGCCCGAAGACATCCCGGGGCTCGAGTACGCAGGCGTCGTCGACGCCGTGGGTCACCATGTGGAGAGGTGGCGACCGGGCGACCTGGTGATGGGCATCGTGGGTGGAGGAGGCTACGCCCAGTACGTGGTCACCGACGCCAGCACAGCCGTGCGAGCACCGCGTGGCCTCGCATTGGAGGAGGCGGGCGCGGTACCCGAAGTCTTCATGACCGCGTACGACGCGCTCTTTCGACAGGTTGGGCTGGGGGAGGGAGAGACCCTGCTGGTTCATGCCGTGGGCAGCGGTGTGGGAACGGCTGCCGCGCAGCTGGCTCGAGCCTCCGGCGTTCGGGTGATCGGGACTTCTCGCTCGCGGGAGAAGATCGAACGAGCCCGGGATCTCGGCGTGGATGTCGGGATTCTGGCGTCTGAAGACTGGCCCGCCCGTGTGAGGGAGCGAACGGACGGGCGAGGGGTGGACGTGATTCTCGATCTGGTGGGAGCGCCCTATCTCCAGGGCAACCTGCAGGTTCTCCGGGGGGGAGGGCGCCAGATCGTGGTTGGGGTTCCAGGTGGCAGTCGAGCCCAGATCGACCTGAGGCTCCTCATGAGCAAGCGAGCCACCCTGCGAGGAACCGTCCTGCGCGCCCGTGCCGTGGAAGAGAAGGCCGCGCTGGCCGCGGAGTTCGAGGCGCGGGTCGTCCCTCTTCTGGAAGAAGGTCGCCTCCGGCCGGTCCTGGACCGTGTCTTCCCACCGGAGCGGGCGCGCCAGGCCCACGAGTGGATGGAAGAGAACCGGAACTTCGGAAAGATCGTGCTCCTCTGGGATTGAGAAGCCCCTTCCCCGTTCCGGCCCGCATACCTGTGACGGCCCGGCTCGAAGGAGAGCCGGCCCGCCGAATCTGCCGGGGGCTCGCCTCAGTCCTTGAAAAGACCGCCCAGCAGACCTTTGCCCAGCTTGGCCAGGTCGTCCGCCACGCTTCCGTCCTGGTCGCTGTCCAAAATGCGCGCCAGACCGGAGAGGGCCGGCGCCGTCTCTGCAGCCGTGCGGTTCTCCTCGGCCAGAACGCCCGTCAGGGCCCCGACATCCAGATCTTGCTGCCGCTGCTGACGGCCAAGGGCCCCCATCACCAGCGGCGCCACCGTCGCCATGAGCTTCGCGACACTCGCGGCGTCGAGGCCGCTGCTCTTGCTGATTCCCTCCTCCACCTGAGATCTACGCTCTCCCAGAACATGGCGAAGGATCCCGTCACCGGTTCCGGTGTCAGGGCTGCGGAGGAAGCCCTGAAGATCGTCCAACACGCTGCCGTCATGGTCACGTGACAGGGCGTGGTGAAGGGATGACGCGCCGTCCGGCGTGGAGGAGTTCCGGGCCATGGCCGCCATGAGGATAGGCAATGCGGCTGCCAGCGCGCCCTGGGTCTTCTTCTCGTCGGACCCGAGGGTCTGACTGAGGGCGCCAAGGTTCCCGCCACCGAGCTGTTGGGTGAGCATTCCGAGAAGTGAGGACATGATGATTTCCTTTCCGATGGGTTCCTGTCGCGGCCGTGGGTTCGAAGTTGCTTCTCGGCCCGTTCCAACGTCACGCTGGCGGCGGGCACGCCAGCGTGTCAAGGCGGCGTCGAGACCCGTGTCCTCGACTTGCCGTGCTGATCCACTGAGACCTATCCTCTTCCCGAAAGTCACATATTCGTCCCTGAGGGGGTGTGGAATGAAGGGAACGCGGATCCGTCCTTTTCAGGAACGGGACCCGTGAAGGCCACGAGGGTCGCCTGGAGCGCCGCCCTTGCTCTCGTGGCTCTCTGCGTCGCGTGTATCGCCCTCTCGGTGCCCCGGATCGAGGGGGAGCTATCCCTCAGGGCGGAGGCGGCACTGTCCAGGTTGGGAATCGCGGCGGAGGGAATCTCGGTGCGTGGGAGGGACGTCCGAGTGGCCGGAGCCGTCGTATCGCCCGCCCTCGCTACCCGCGTCGAGGCCGCGCTGGAGGGAATCGCCGGAGTCCGGTCGGTGGACGTCTGGACGCGGTCCGGCGAGGTGGTCGAAGCCGGTACAACCGCCGTAGAGGTGACGGTAACCGGCGATTCCTTGTGGCTGGAGGGGGTCCTACCCGACGCCGAGGCTCGCCAGAGACTACTCGGTGGAGGCGGATTTCCGCCGGCTAGGCTCGCGTTTCGTGATGGGATCCGCATCGTCGCGGGGGCGGATTCTGCCCCCTGGCTCGGTGAAGTCAGGGCTGCTCTCGAATCCCTGAGCGGGGCGGCAGAGGCCTGGTCGTTGTCCGTGAGCGGCGGCGAAGGGGTCCTCACCGGGGTCGTCGCGGATGAGGAGGAGGAGGCGCGGATCCGAGAAGCGGTCGCCGCGGTTGCAGGGTCCGTCCAACTCATGTTGGACCTTCGCATTCGGCCGGCGAGCGCGGAGGAGGAGCTTCAGTCGGGCCTGGACCATCTGACGTGGGGTCGCAGGGTCAGCTTCGTGACGGGCAGTGCCGGAATCACTCCCGAAGGCCGGCTGATCCTGGACGAAGTCGGATTCCTACTCCGGCAGTACCCCGAGCCGAGGGTCGTCATCGCGGGTCACACGGATGCCCAGGGGGACGCCACTGCCAACAGGAACCTGAGTGTTCGGCGAGCGAGGGCCGTGCTCGATTACCTGGTCTCTCGGGGCCTGGATCGAGACCGTTTCGAGGTGACTGGATTCGGTGGGACTCGGCCGATCACACATGACTCAACGCCCGAGGGTCGCGAGGCCAACCGCAGGATCGAATTCATGGTCGATCGAAGAGGCTGAGGTCAATGTGGTATCTAGCTGGAGAAATCGTGGCGTGGCTCGCTGCCGCTGCCGCTCTCGGTATTCTCCTGGGTTGGGCCATCCGGGCAGCCCGGGAGCATCATCAGCTGGGGAAGACGGAGGAGGAGTGGCGGGGCCGACTCGAGACCGCCAGGGACGAGCTGGTGGGGCAACTGGAGAGGAGGAACGCGGAGCTCAAGGGACTTCAGGAACTGCTGGAGAACAGAGACGAGCAGGTGGCCGCGCTGACGGATGAGCTCACGGCGAAGGCCGAGTCCCTGGATCAACTGCAGCTCATCTTCGACTCCGTGCAAGGAAGGCTCAGCTATCTGGAGGTGCAGGTCAAGGAGCGAGATCAGAGGCTGGGGAAGCTTCAGGCAGAGCAGGGAGCGTCGGTGGAGGAGCGCGAGAGCGAGTTGGCCCAGCTACGGGCCCGGATAGAGGAATTACAGCCTCTGGCGGGGATGCTCAGGGAGAGGGATGCTCGCCTGGCGGAGCTGGAGCAACGAAGCGCCGAGGCGCAGGAGGAGAGAGAGCGCGCGGCAGGGGAGAGCCGATCACTCCTCGAGCGGAAGGACGAGGAGATCGCACGGCTGAGCGGTGAGATCCTCCGGCTCGAGCCCCTGGAGGAGTTGATCCGGGAGCGAGATGTCCAGATCCAGGAGTGGGAGGCCGAGATGCGGGAGCGAGACACCCGGATCCAGGAGCGAGACGCTCAGATCCAGGAGCGCGACGCCCAGATCCGGCTCCTCGAACCTCTCGGGAGCCTCGTCAAGGACAGGGATCAACGGATCCGCGAGCTGGAGCCTCTGGAAGGGCAACTGCGTGAGAGGGAGCGCCAGATCGAGGAACTCAGCCAGGTCCAGGCCTTGGAGATCGAGAAGCGGGAATTCGAGATCCGGAGCATGCGGGAGAGGTTGTCCCGCATGCTGGATCGTGACGAAGAGCGTTCAGGAAGAGCGGTCGCCGAGGATGACGGTCTGCAGTCTCCGGATGAGGATTCACGGGGTTCTCCAGGGGTCTTCGGCGAGTCCCCTCGGCCCGCGGCGGGCGATGGTGGACGGGACGATCTGAAACGGATCACCGGGATCGGGCCGGTGCTCGAACGGACGCTGAACCAACTGGGTTATCGGACCTACCAGGACATCGCGCTCTGGAATGACGAGGACATCACCAGAGTCGCCCACGCCCTGAACTCGTTTCCCGACCGAATTCGGAGGGACAACTGGGTGGGACAGGCGCGAGACCTGTACATGCAGCGGTATCGATCGTGATGTGAGCGAATGCCACCACGAGAGCGCCGGCCCTTGCTTGCCAGTTATGTGCGTCCTGGGGATCGCTTCCTCAACCCCCCCGCGACTTCCGCGCCCGATTAGAAGATCTGCAGTCCCGGCGAGGTGAGCTTGGGCGGCAGATACTGGACCAGGAAGGGTCCGTACGCGATCAGGACCAGAATGATCGTGACGGTCACCCAGTAGCGGAACTGGTCCATTCGGATGCCCCAGACCGTCTTCGTGGGTGCGGAGATCGTTTCGGTGAATGGGAGGTCCGGAACGGTCACCTCCTTCTTCCCGAAGAGCGCCGTTCCCACCAGGACCCCGTAGAAGCCCACCGCGCCCAGGAACATGATGGCACCGCCGATTCCGGTCAGGAGTCCTGCCAGGTCCCACGACGGGATCATCTCCTTGTAGGGTGAGTCCATTAGCATGGTGCGGCGCGGCATGCCCTCCATGCCTCCGGAAATCAGCCCCCGGGCCATGACCAGGACGCCGATGAAGTACAGCCAGGACTGGAGCCGCGCGATGCCCGGTGCCACCAGCTTGCGCCCCGTGAGATACGGAATCAGCCAGTACGCGATGCCCATGAACGAGAGCGTCACGGCGGTGCCCACCGTGAGGTGGAAGTGACCGGGCACGAATGCGGTGTTGTGAACGACACGATTCAGCGTGTTGCTGGCGTTGATGAGGCCTGTGATCCCACCGAGCATGAACGCGATCATGGCCAGGATCTGGGCCACGAGAGACGGGTTCTTCCAGTCCAGCTTGAAAAGCCAACGAACGAGCCCTTTCCCGCCCCGCTTGCGGGCTCCCATTTCCAGCGCCCACATGACTGAGAAGGCCGTCACCAGGCTGGGGAAGAAGACGCCGAACGTCAGCACGGTGTGAAGGGCCTTGTAGCCGCCGCTGATGCCGGGGTCCAGGTACTGATGATGGAAGCCCACGGGGATCGACAGGACGATGAACATGAGGAACACCGCCCGGGTCAGCGTGTCGCTGAACAACTTCCCGCCCGCCTGCTTGGGCACCATCACGTACCAGGACACGTAGGCGGGCAGGAGCCAGAAGTACACGATGGGGTGGGCCGTAAACCAGAAGAGCGTTCGGCTGAGCAGGGGGTCCGCTCCCTCGATCCAGCCCAGGGACCACGGGAGCAGGAATCCCACCACCTCCGTGGCGATCCCCACGGACGCCATGACCCACATGACGTAGGTGCAGATGGAAATAAAGGCCATGAGCGGGATGCGCTCACCCGGATTCTCCCTCCGCCATCCCTTGAGCGTCACCAGGAGATTCGCGCACACGATCCACGTGCTGATGACCACCAGTGCCGCCCCCAGGTAGAAGGTCCAGTGAGCCTGGAGGGGCGGGTAGAAGGTGTACAGTACACTTGCCTGACCGGTAGCGATGGCGCCGGCTGCCATGACCGATCCGATGACGATCACCCAGAGGGAGAGATGCGTGAGGAACGGATTCAGGGGTCGGTTCAACGAGCGGGCCGTCGTGAGTGAGAGGAAGCCATTCGTGAACGCGAAGGTCATGACGAGGGCGTTGAAGACGCCATGGACCGTGAGGCCCTGGTAGTAGGTGCTCATCCCCGGGAAGTACTTGAGGATGTCGATGTCGGCGTAGTTGAGGGCCTGGCCGAGACCGTTGAGGAATCCCACGCCGAGGATGATGAAGCCGAAGTAGATCATCCACCGGATGGATCTCTTCTGAGCGGGAGGGAGCTCGAAGCCGGATGGATCGAAGACGACGGGCGTGCTCATTCGACGATTATCCTCCCGAACATGGTGTGGTGGAGCCTGCCGCAATATTCGTGGCAGATGAGGAGGTGCTCCCCCGGCTCCGCGAAGGTGTATGTGACCTCCGTGATCTGTCCGGGAAGGACCATCGCGTTGACCGTGGTTCCCTCAATCTCGAAGCCATGGACGACGTCCACGGACGTGGTCCGGAAAGTGACCTCGGCCCCCACCGGGAAGCGCATCTCGCTCGGCTGGAACACCCACGCCTGGCTGATGACAACGGCCTCATAGCGCCCGGGCGCGATTTCCCGTACCCCGGGGTTGTCGAAGGGAGGTGTGGTCCGGACCTCGGCCGGCACGATCTCGCCAGCGGGTCCCGGCAGCGTGATTCCAAGCCCCACGCTCGCATAGAGGAGGGCGATCAGGAAGACCAGGAGCATGATCCCCGAGAGGGTGAGCCAGGCCTTCTCCATCTTCTCGACGTTGTTCATCGGCCTACCTGCTCAACAGGATCCAGTACATGGCGCCCCACATCCCAGCCAGAACCATGATGTAGAGCATGAGGATGAACAGCGTCCCCACCGGGGGGGAGACCTCCTCCTCAAGTTCGGCCCCGTCCTCGGACACGACGGCTTCGTCCGGCATCAAGACTTCTCCTGCCTGTGGATTGCCTGGGAGAAACGGTCTATTGGGAACTCGTCCGCCCAGCGGGATACCTAGCTGGAGATACTGCGGACGTACTTGCCGAGGAATCGGGACACGACGATGAAGACCACCAGGAGCACCAGCGATGAGACGACTGCCGTACCCTCGAAGTTGCCGGCCAGCAAGTCGCTCAGGGTGTCCCAGACGTAATAGGCGATCGGCGCTCCGATGATCAGGAAGACCGCCAGGACTGCCACCAGCCTGCCCATGTGTGCTCCTGAACGTACGAGACAGAGCGGATGCCGGTCTCTCTACCCGGTCCAAATTTGCGGCCAGAAGATGGCCGTGAAGGGACGGGATGGCAAGAGCCGCTAGTCTCGCAGGATGCGCTCGGGAGGGTCGTCCAGATCGTCGAACTGGCCGTCCCGTACGGCGAGCAGGAAGAGCACTACGAAGACCGCTCCCAGGAGCAGGGCGATGGGAAGAAGGAACACCACGGCGGTCACTCGGACCCTCCACGCACGACTGCCTCGACCCGGGAAGCCCCCCAGATCACCATCAAGCTGGACAGCGGCATCAATACGGCGGCCACCAGCGGATTCACCCAGCCCACGGCCGCTGCACTGACTGCCAGCACATTATACCCAATCGAGCGTGCCTGGTTAAGGCGGATGGCACGGCGACACGCGCGGGCAGCTCGGATCCCGACCTCGATGGGTAGGATCGAACCCTGGGAAACGACGCCGTCCGCCACCAGCAGGCTGCTGGCTGCTCCGGTTCCCATGGCGACCCCTACGTCTGCCTGCGCGAGCCCCGGGCCGTCGTTCACTCCGTCTCCCGCGAAGAGAACCCGGTGCCCCGCCTCCTGGCGGGAGCGAATCCACTCCGCCTTGCCCTCCGGGTCGACGCGGGGGATCACCTGCTGGATCCCAGCCTCCTCGGCGATGGCGCTGGCCACCTCCTCGTGATCTCCGGTGAGAAGGACCACGTCCAGCCCCAACGCTCGGATGGCGCGCACCGCTCGTCTGGAGTCGGAGCGCACGGAGTCACCCAGGTGAACCTCGGCGCGACTCCCCCTGGCGTCCACCAGGACGACGCGTCCGGGCCCTCCCGATCGGAGAGTCCATTCTCGCCCGTCGACGAAGCCGGAAACGCCCTCGCCCACCCGCTCCCTGACTCCCTCGGCTCTGGGGAGGGGGATGTTTCTCCGGGCCGCTTCGGCCGTGATCGCTGCCGCGATGGGGTGGGCACTGAAGCGCTCGAGACCGGCCGCCACCCTGAGCGTGGCATCGTCGGCACGCAGCACCGTGAGCTCCCCTCGGGTGACGGTGCCGGTCTTGTCCAGCGCCACGACATCCGCATCGACCAGGTCAAGGAGGGCGTCGGCGGATCGAAACAGAAGTCCTCGTCGCGCGGCGGCTCCCAGGCCCGCGGCGGCGGCAAGCGGGCGGGATAGAGCCAGAGCGCAGGGACACGCCACCACCAATACCGCGACGCAGGTCGTGAGAGCCACGCCGACACCGGAGAAGATGAGCCATACGGCGAACGTGACCCCGGCCACCAGCAGGGTGCCGGCGGTGAACCAGGGGGCGATCCGGTCGGACCGGGAGGGGCGGGCTCCCCGGTCCGCGGCGGACCGAAGCTGTTCCGCCATTCTCTGGAGGACGGTCTCCTGGCCCGCCGCCTCGACGCGCAGCGTCACTGCCCCATCCTGGAGCACGGCTCCAGCCACCACCCGGTCCCCGGGTCCGATGGCTACGGGGCGCGCCTCGCCCGTGATGATGGCCATTCTCACCGTTCCGGCGCCGTCCACCACCGTGCCGTCCGCGGCGCACTCCTCGCCGGTGCCCACGTCGATGATCTCCCCGGGCCGAAGCTCGTCGGCCGCCACCACCCGGACCTCACCGTTCCGAATGCGGCGAGCGGTGGCCGGGACCGTGGCGGCCAGGGAGACGGCCGCCTCTGCGGCCCGTCGCCTGGATCGCCCCTCGAGCATCCTCCCGGCCAGGAGGAGAGCCACGAGCATGCCCAGGGAATCCAGGTAGGCGTGTCCCCCCCAGAACGTCGTGAACACCCCATGTCCGTACAGGACTGCCACCGCCAGGGCGATGGGAAGGTCCATGTGAAGCACCCCGTGCCGCAGCCCCTGGATCGCCCCCGAGAAGAACGGCACCGCACACCAGAGGGCGATTGGCGTCGCCAGCACCAACGAAGCCCACTGGAAGAGGGTGACGAAGCGGGCGTCCATTCCGCCGAACCAGCCGGCGTAGAGGGCCACGTAGATGAGCATGATGTTGGAGGCCGCGAACGCGGCGACTCCCAGGCGGAGGAGGAGATCCCGGTCCGGCCGGGACTCCTCGCCCAGGAGCCGGGGTCGGTATCCGAGCGCTGCGATCCGACCCGCCAGAGACGGGAGATCCACCCGCGCCGGATCCCATCGCAAGGTCGCCCGACCCGTGGCGTAACTGACGGCGGCTTCCACCACGCCTGGGGTGCGCTGCAGCACGTTCTCGGTCACCCAGACGCACGACGCGCAGCGAAGCCCGTCCACCATGAGGCGAACGTCCGCCACCCCGTCCTCTCCCACGTGCACGGGGATTGTGTGCCATGCGTCCAGCGCGGGCTGAGGGCGAGGGGCGAACTCCTCCCGCTCCTCGTAGTATCGCCCGAGCCCCGCCCCTCTGATGATGGCCGCGGCGATCTCGCATCCCCGGCAGCAGTAGGTGTCCTCAGGATCCTCTACGGCCGTGCCGCAGTGCAGACAGCGGAGGGAACGGCTGGCCGGACCGCCCTCGAAGCGGACCGCGGCGGAGCTCCCCTCCGCCACCGGGCGACGGAGACGGGCCAGCGGGCCCTCAGCGCTCTTCCGAGTGGTAGGATGGGACAACCTGATCCGCGCCGGAGACGGCGATGTAGATGAACGCCAGATTCACGAGCACCACCAGCACCAGACCGATGACGATCGCGATCGGCCAGAGACGATCATCCCGCGGCGCTCGTGGATCCAATGTCAGCACCCGTCTTGAAGGTGGTAGAAACGATCACCTCCGCGCCAGGGGAGCGGATGTGGACCTGGATCGGGGTGGTTCGTGCGAGTCCTGCGTCGCCCTGCACTCGAATGATGAGGGGAATGGTTCTCGTCACGGTGGACCCGACCTCGACTCCCTCGGCCTGAGAGATGACCTCGGCGTCCGGAAGCCCCACAACGCTCACGTGAAACTGAATGGGACCTCCGGGGGCATTGTTGGTGATCTTGAGCAGATAGGTATTCCGAACGAAGCCGTCCGCGTCCACCGTGAACAGGGATCCCGGCGCGCGGTTGACGGTTGCCTCGAAGGGGACTCGCCCGGCTCCCAGCGCCCCTCCAGCGATGAACAGAGCGGCCAACAGCGCCGCGTAGACCAGAGTGCGGGGCTGGAATCGCCGCGCACGCCGTCCCTCTTCCTGGCTGACGGAGGTGTATCGCACCAGTGTGGGGTGCCCGAGCCGCTCCATCACCCCTGCGCACGCGTCGATACAGCGCGCACACTGGATGCACTCCAGTTGAAATCCGTCCCGGATGTCGATCCCCTGAGGACAGACTGCGACGCACTTTCCGCACTCGATGCAGCGGCCGTCCGCCGCGGCCGCTCGGCCGGGCTCCCGAGGCTCCCCCCGCCGGAGGTCGTAGGCGATGAGGAGCGTCTCGTCGTCCGTGAGGGCGCTCTGGAAACGGGCATAGGGGCAGAGGAAGTTGCAGAACTGCTCGCGGAACCAGGTGAAGTCCCAGAACCAGATCAGCGTGGTGGCCGCCACGAGGGAGTAGGCCACGGGACCTGCACGCCCGGTCCACAGCTCCCTGGCTCCGGAGAAAAGGCTGACGAAGGCCATTCCCAGTAGGAAGGACACCGAGAGAAACAGAGACCACTTCGCGGCCTTGCGCCACGCCAGGTCCAAGCTGAGTCCCCGGGTGTCCCTCCGCTTGCGCTGGCTGCGGTCGCCTTCGATCCATAGCTCGATGGGCCGAATCCACGTTTCCAGGAATACCGTCTGGGGGCAGGCATATCCGCACCAGATCCTCCCCAGAATCGCCGTGAAGAAGAAGAGCGAGAACGCCAGGAAGAGAAGCAGCAGGAGAAGGAAGATGGTATCGGAAGCCGTGAAGATCTCACCCAGAAGGAAGACCCTCCGTCCAGGGATGTCGATGCGAAGCGCCGGGTGCCCCTCGACGTAGATCCAGGGCGTCGCGAAGAGGATCAGGTGAAGGCCGAGAAACGTCCAGCGACGGATGCGGGTGAACCGCCCTTGAACCGACTGGGGGTAGACCCACTCGCGCGTTCCGGAGAAGCCGAGCATGGCGAAGAATCAGATCGCTGTCATCACCGGGAGGACGACGATCCTGGAGGTGTTTTTCCCGAGTCCGCGGCACTCTTGGAGAGCACGTAGGCGGCCACCTGGTTGATCTTCTCGGGGCCCAGGATCGGCCCCCACCTGAGCATCCCTTTCTCGGGTACCCCTTCGGTGATGGTGTGAATGACCTCCTCCGGAGAGCCCCCGTGTATCCACCCCTCGTCCACGAGGCTCGGTCCGATTCCCCCGTCCAGCGCCGCGCCGTGGCAGGCCACGCAGCTGGTGGCGTAGACCTCTTCGCCGGCCTGGATTGCTTCGGGGGTCATGACGAACCCCTCCCCCGGCACCGCCTGCTGCCATCGCTGCTCCGCCGCGGCCAGCTCGGCAGCCAGGGCCGCCTCCTGCGATCGGTCGCCGATGAAGTGGTAGTGCACGCCGTAGGCCAGAGCCCAGATGATCGTGATCCAGAACAGGCCCAGCCACCAATCGGGGAGAGGATTGTCGTATTCCTCGATGCCGTCCGCCTCGTCGGCGTGTCCCAGAAGTCGATCGGTGTCCTTGCTCAACTGTCACCTCCATCCGAGAAGGGGATCCGGGCGGCATCCTCGAACCTACGCTTGTTCCCCGGCGAGTACGTCCACCACACCAGAAGGACGAACAGTCCGAGAAAGAAGACCGTAAAGGCCGCGAGGAGCCACGCGAGATGCACGGATTGGACGGCTTCCTGAATGAGTGGGTTCATCGTTCGTCCGCTCCCCCCGTTGCCAGTGCCCGGTTTCCATCCTGGCCGAGCCTCTGCAGGTAGGCGGTCAGCGCCACGATCTCGCGGTCCGCCTCGGTCTGGATGCCCGCCGCGGCCAGGGCCGCGACGATCTGCTCGCCCTGAGCCGAGAGGCTCTCGGCTGCCCCGTCGATCTCTCCATCGGTGTAGGGGGTGCCCACACGCCGAAGAGCCCGCAGGGACGCGGCCACGTCCGGCGGATCGATCCGCCTGTCCAGGAGCCAGGAGTACTCCGGCATCACGCTCCCCGGCGACGTGCTCCTGGGGTCACGCATGTGCTCGTAGTGCCACGCGTCGGGGTACTTTCCGCCTACCCTTTGAAGGTCGGGTCCCAGCCTGCGGGATCCCAGCAGGAACGGTCGGTCGTATGTGTACTCGCCCGCCCTGGTCCACTCCCCGTACCGAAGCAGCTCCGCCCGCATGGGGCGGACCATCTGGGAGTGGCATAGATAGCAGCCTTCCCGGATGTAGATGTCGCGGCCGGCCACTTCCAGGGGGGCGTACGGTGTTACCCAGTCGACACGCTCCGGCCCGGCCCGGGCCGTGAACATGGGTACGATCTCCACGATTCCCCCGATGGAGATGGCGATGGTGGTCGCGACCGCGAACATCGCGCCCTTCCCCTCCAGCCGTCTGTGGAACCGGCCGTAGGCCTTTTCCGAGCCCGTGTTCTGTTCCGTGTTGGTCATGGCTCCCTCCTCAGGCGGCCGAAGCGGCGGCCAGCACCTCGCTGGTCTGCTCGGATGGACCGCGCACGGTCCTGTGGAAGTTCCAGAGCATCATGAGCGCTCCCGCCAGGTACAGCAGCCCGCCGGCGAGGCGCATCATGTAGAAGGGATCAAGGCGGTGGACGATATCCAGGAAGATGGGGTGGAGGAGTTGCCCGGTCTCGCCGTAGGCCCGCCACTGGAGACCTTCCATGAGCCCCGCCGCCCACATGGACACCGTGTACAGGACAATCCCGATGGTGGCCAGCCAGAAGTGTTGGGTGGGCATGTTCGGGTATGCCAGGGGCCGGTTCCACAGGCGCGGAACCATCCAGTAGAGCATGCCGAACGAGATCATTCCCACCCATCCCAGAGCGCCGCTGTGGACGTGTCCGATGACCCAGTTGGTGTAGTGGGCGAGGCCATTGACGGCGCGGATGGCCATCATCGGGCCCTCGAAGGTGCTCATTCCGTAGAAGCTCACGGCAACAACCATGAACTTGAGGATCGGATCCGTGCGAAGCCGATCCCACGCCCCTCTCAACGTCAGCAGCCCGTTGAGCATGCCGCCCCAGGAGGGTGCCAGGAGCATGATGCTGAAGATCATGCCCAGGGTCTGGGCCCAGTCTGGAAGTGCCGAGAAGAGGAGGTGATGCGGGCCCGCCCAGATGTATAGGAACACCAGCGCCCAGAAGTGGATGATGGACAGCCGGTAGCTGTAGACCGGACGTTCCGCTGCTTTGGGCAGGTAGTAGTACATCAGCCCCAGGAAGGGCGTGGTGAGGAAGAAGCCCACGGCGTTGTGCCCGTACCACCACTGGACCAGAGCGTCGGTGAGACCCGCATACACCGGATACGAACGGAATAGCGTAGCCGGAATCGCCAGGCTGTTCACGATGTGAAGGACAGCGATGGTGATCACGAAGGACATGTAGAACCAGATCGCGACGTAAAGGTGCTTGACCTTCCGGATGGCGATCGTCCCGAAGAAGTTGACGCCGAAGACCACCCACACGACCGCGATGAGCACGTCGATGGGCCAGATGAGCTCCGCGTACTCCTTGGACTGCGTCATGCCCAGCGGCAGCGTGATCGCGGCCAGGACGATGATCAACTGCCAGCCCCAGAAGTGGAGCCGGGAGAGAACGTCGCTCCACATGCGCGTCTTGAGGAGACGCTGCATGGAGTGGTAGATGCCCGTGAAGCAGACGTTGCCCGCGAACGCGAAGATCACGGCGTTGGTGTGAAGGGGACGGAGGCGGCCGAACGTGGTCCACGGGAGACCGAGGTTCGCCGGCCACCAGGCGATCTGGAGCGCGATGATTACCCCGACGAGCATGCCCACGGCGGCCCAGAGGCCCGTCGCGACGAGGAACATGCGCACGATGTCATCGTCGTAGACCGATCTGTCCACGACAGCGGATTGGGTGTGTTCCATCGTTGTGCGCCGAGTGTTGATTCGGAAACTCTGGCGAGATTGACCGGGGCGGGAAGTGGCACATCGCGTGCCACGGCGAGGCCCGGTCCTGGAGCCCATGGGGACGGCCGGCGCGGGCCCGTGCGGGGCCTCCGGCACACCGGTTGCACCACCCTGAAGGCAGGTTCTGCAGCGTGACCATCACGCTCTCCGTCGAGGGGATGGGCGGAGGCCGTGCAGCGTCCTTTCCGAGAAAGTCGGATTCGTGGTTGGACTGATGGCGGGTGCGGCGGTGGCGGGGCTGGTGGGCAGCCTTCATTGCGTCGGCATGTGCGGGGGGTTCGCGGTGGCGTGCGGTGCCCGCCCTGCCGACATCGTCTTCTGGCACGCGGGGCGCCTCGTGACCTACGCGGTCCTTGGCACGGCTGCGGGTGCCTTCGGCGCCATCATCCCTGGTCCGGGGTGGGTGGTGGGAGTGGTTTCGACGGCCCTCATTGTGTGGTTCGCGGCCGCACTGGCGGGCCTGGTTCGGGAGCCCACGGTGGTTCTGCCCGGTGTGCAGCGATTGGGGACGGCGCTGGCGCGACGGACCGGAGCCCTTCCCAGGCTTGCCTTCGGGATGGCCAACGGCCTGCTGCCCTGCGGGCTCGTCTATGCAACACTCAGCATTCCCATCGCCCTGACCAGTCCGGCCCTCGGGGCGCTCGCCATGGTTCTGTTCGGGCTTGGGACGGTGCCGGCGCTAACAGTGATGTCGCTTGGCCTTCACCGCTTCGCGGCCCGAGACCTTCGCGTGCGGCGGGCCCTGGCGCTGGGCGTGCTGATCGCGGGCCTGTGGTCCATCGGCGCGCGCCAGGGCGTTCTGGCATCACCCATGGGAGGACATGGCGGTCACGGAGAGATGGGGAGTCCACCCTCGACGGCGGACACCTGTCAGGTTTCTGCGGCGTCCGGCGTGTGCCTGCCGGACTCCGCGCGGTAGAGGCAGCACGGCGGGTGGAGCGCCCCGCGCGACGGGTTCCAGAGGACTGTCGCATCTGTCCCAATCGGCCCGCGAGGCGTGTGGACAAAGTGTCCCGCAGGTGACCCGGGCTACTCCCTCGAGCCTCCGGCTGCGGAACCCCCCAGGCCTTCACGCACCAGTCTCGCTTGCTCCGAAGCGTGATCCTTCGCTCTTCCCTCGGCTGGCGACGCGCGCTCAGGGCGGGCCACGTAACGCAGCGATACGCTGCGGGGCACGACGGCGCGCAGGCGTGGTCCCACGAAGCTCAGGGCGCCCATGTTGAAGGGCTCCTCCTGGGTCCAGACGACTTCCCGCAGGTTGGGATAGGCCCTCGTCAGGGCTTCGAGCTCGGCCATGGGAAACGGGTACAGTTGCTCCACGCGCGCCACGGCGGCATGCGGCACGTGGGACCGCGTGTCGTGGAAGGCCAGGTCGTAGTAGACCTTCCCGGTGCAGAGGACCAGGCGCGTGATCTCGCCGGTCCGCTCCCTGGTGCGCGGGTCGGCGATGACCGGCCGGAAGCGGCCGTGGGCCAGCTCCCGCACCGTGGAGGTTGCTCGAGGGTGTCGCAGCAGGCTCTTGGGAGTCATCGCGATCAAGGGCCGCTCCGGAAGGGCGTGGGCCTGGCGCCGGAGCAGATGGAAGTACTGGGCGGGAGTGGTGGGATAGGTGACCCGGATGTTGTCCTCGGCGCAGAGCTGCAGGAACCGCTCGATGCGGGCGCTGGAATGCTCCGGCCCCTGACCCTCATATCCGTGAGGGAGCAGCATGGTCAGTCTGGACAGCTGTCCCCACTTCGCACGTCCGGACGAGATGAACTGGTCCACCATCACCTGGGCCACGTTCACGAAATCGCCGAACTGGGCTTCCCACAGGACGAAGTCTCGCTCCGCCCCGACGCTGTAGCCGTACTCGAAGCCCACCACCGCCATCTCGGTGAGGGGGGAGTTGTACACCTCGAAACGACCTGATCCGATGGACCCGAGGGGCGTATACTTCTCGCCGCTTTCTTCGTCGTGTAGCACCAGGTGTCGCTGGCTGAACGTGCCCCGCTCGCTGTCCTGACCCGTGAGCCGGATCGGGATGCCCTCCTCGAGAATCGAACCGAAGGCCAGAAGCTCGGCGTGAGCCCAGTCTACGGTACCCTCGGGGCCGAAATCCTGGCCGCGGCGAGCCAACTGGCGGGCAAGCTTCCGGTGCAAGGCGAACCCGGGCGGCACCTGTAGAGCCCGTTGGTTCACGTCTGCCAGGGTGTCCAGGTCCACGGAGGGCGTGGACAACGGCTCCGGCGCGGGTGGCGCGGGAGAGGGCTCCTCTTCCCCTTCGGCTCCCTGGGCACGGATCCGGGCGGCCTCCTGAGACCTTCGGAGCTCTTCGGCGACGGCTTCCGTCAGCGCTCGGACCTCCTCTCCGGTGACGACACCCTCTCCGATCAGCTTCTCCGTCCATTGGCTGAGGACCGAGGGATGGTCCTGGATCCGGGAGTATATCCGGGGCTGGGTGTACGCCGGCTCGTCTCCCTCGTTGTGGCCGTGGCGTCGATAACCGACCAGATCGATGACGACGTCGTCGTGGTACTCGGTCCGATAGGCCATGGCGAGCCGCACCGCCGTCAGACACGCCTCCGGGTCGTCGGCGTTCACGTGGAGGATGGGAAAGTCGTAGCCCATCGCCAGGTCGCTGGCGTACCGGGTCGACCTGCCGTCCTCCGGTGTCGTGGTGAAGCCGATCTGGTTGTTGGCGATGATGTGAACGCTTCCACCGGTGGTGAAGCCTCGCAGCCGGCCCAGATTCAGGGTCTCGGCGACGACTCCCTCCGCGGCGAATGCGGCATCTCCGTGGATCATGATTGGCACCACGCGAGATGTGTCCTGGTGGGCATCCGGGCCGTCCCCCGAGAATTGTCGGGACCGGGCCATGCCCGCTACCACCGGATTCACGAACTCCAGATGGCTCGGGTTCGGCGCCAGCGTGACGCTCACCTCGGATCCGTTCTTGAGCCGGTACATGCCTTCCGCGCCGTGGTGATACTTCACATCGCCCGTTCCTGGCTCCGGGACCGTGAGGACGCCCCCTTCGATAGCCCCGCCCTCGAACTCACCGAGAATCTCCTCGTACGAGACGGAGACGGTGTGGGCGAGTACGTTCAGCCGGCCTCGGTGGGCCATGCCGATGATGACCTCCTCCGCTCCGTCGGCGACTGCCCGCTCGATGGCCAGATCGAGCATGGGGAGCAGCATGTCCGTGCCCTCGATGGAGAACCGCTTCTGCCCCAGGTAGGCCCGGTGGAGGAACGTCTCGAGACCCTCCACGCGGGTGACGCGCTCGAGAAGCCATCGCTTTTCCTCGCTGGTGAGGGGCTGGCTGTGGGTTCCGGACTCTGCCTGCTCCCATAGCCAGCGGACCTTCAGCGGGTCTTCCAGATGCTCGAACTCGTACCCGATGGATCCGCAGTAGACGGATTTCAGACGTCGCAGGGCATGGGCCAGGGACTCGTCTCCGGTCCCACGCATGACCACGGACGCCGGGATCTGCTCCAGCTCCTCCATGCTGGTTCCGAAGAAGGATGGATCGAGCTGCGGATGTCCCGGCGGCTCGGAGCCCAGGGGATCGATCCGGGCCAGCTGATGACCGTGGCCACGGAACGCCTGCACGAGGGACACGGCTCGTGCCACCACGGGAAGGAGCCCCCGTACATATTCGAGGGCCTCCTGCGTGATCCATTCCGCTGGTGGGGCGGCGAGGGAGTCGGGCGCTGAAGCCGGAGCGGCGGTGGTGGCTCCGTCTTTGCTCAGCGCTTCGGGGATCAGAAGGCCCGACGCCGCGATCTCTCTCACCTCCGCGGAGAAGATGCGGCGCCACTCCTCGGATACGGATTCAGGGTTCCGGGCGAATTGCTCGAAGAGCTCCTGGGCGTAGCCGACGTTGTAGTCGTCGAAGAATTCCCGGTGTGACATGACTGGTGCTCGGTCTCCCGGCGCGCGTATTAGATGGCGATTAAAGGTATCCATTTTGTCGATCTTGGGCAGTGTCGTCCCGGGCCTCTGCGCGCGGCGAGCAGAGTGGAGCGTTGCCGCGGGACACGGCGGTCGCGGCTTCCCCGGAGAGGGGGAACGTCCCGAGGCTCGCGGGGTGGAGGCATTCCGGCGTCCGGTCAAGGCCGAAGAGCCGGGTGGAGGATGCGGGGACCCGTTCGGGACCGCAGAGTGGGACAACATCGGAAGATCACGCGCAAGATCGGAAGCGGGCATGAGAGGTCTCGGATCCGTGGGACGTTCGGTCGTGGAGGTTTCAACCGACAGCACCCTGCCCATGGTCGTTCACGCGGAGTGGGCCGAGCGGTTTCCATGGGTGTTCCAGGGGACCACCACTCGCGGGGCCTCCTCCGAGCCTCTGGACTTCCGGATGTTCGGCCCGGCTCCGGCAGGCCGAGTCATGGAACGATGGCAACGGCTGCGCCGGGACACGGGGTTCCTGAGGGTAGTCCACGGACGTCAGGTTCACGGCCGTGACGTAATGGTTCACCAGGGTGGCCCTCCCGGACTCTTCGTGGGGTGGGGTCGGGACGGGCACGCGACTCGCACGCCGGGTGTGCTTCTCGCGGTGTCTCTGGCGGATTGCGTGCCGGTGTTTCTCGCGGATCCGATGCGTGGCGTGGTAGCGCTTCTTCACGCGGGGTGGCGGGGCGCGGCCGCCGGCATTCTGGAGGTGGGCCTCTCCGTTCTCGGCGATCGCTTCGGCTCTCGAGCCGAGGACCTGGCGCTTCATCTGGGTCCTTCCATCTGTGGCGAATGCTACGAGGTGGGTCCGGAAGTCTTCGACGCCCTCGGTGCTCCGATTCCCGATTGCCCCGATCGCCTCGATCTGCGGGCCATACTGGCTCGGCGGGCCGTGTCGGCCGGGATCCGGACCGACGAGATCACGTTCTCCGGGGCCTGCACCCGCTGTGGCGACTCGTCGTTCTTCTCGCACCGCGCCGGCGACGAGGAGCGCCACCTGGGACTCATCGGTATTCGGCCCTCTGACGTACCTCCCGGGCTGCCTCGGTGAAAGAGGACCCGTGGGACGGCGATCCCCATCCCCCCGTGTCCCTGCGGGGGGCGCTGGAGGGGCCGGGCCTCTGTGGGGTGTGCAGCCATGCACGCATCGTCGGAAACCAGCGCGGTTCGCGCTTCTACCGGTGCCGGCTCTCGGAGTATCGCCCTGGCTTTCCACGCTATCCCGTGCTCCCGGTGGTGGACTGCGGAGGTTTCGAGCGGCGAGACGGCTTCGAAGACGCTCTCCCGGAGGAACGTCACGCGGAGCAGGGTGGCTCGGACGAGGGCGATGACGGTTGAGGGGACCTGGCCATGTCTGAAGTCGTCTTCGTTCTGATTCTGGTTCTTGCCGCAGCTGTGCTCGTGCTGCTCATTCCCTTTGCGCTGCATCGATCCCTGCTGCTGTGGATGTCCTGGCGGGATCCTCCATCGCACCGTCGATCGGGCGACCCTGATCCTTCTCGTGGTCGCTTTGGTGGAGTGTGGCCCGGTGGGCTTCCGCGGGTGACGGTGCAGCTGCCCATCTACAACGAACGGCACGTGGTCACCCGCCTTATCGACTCGGTGTGTCGGCAAGACTATCCGCGGGAGCTGCTGGAGGTTCAGGTTCTGGACGACTCCACCGACGAAACGTCCAGGGTCGCGCAGGAGCGCACTCGGTTCTGGCGGGATCGGGGCGTCCTGGTGAGCCACCTGCGCCGCGGTAACCGGGCGGGGTTCAAGGCAGGGGCGCTGGCCTGTGGCCTCGAACAGGCCTCCGGTGAGTTCATTCTGATCCTGGATGCGGACTTCGTCGCGCCACCAACCCTGGTGCGAAGGCTCCTCGCCCCGTTCGTCGATCCGGAGGTGGGCATGGTCCAGGGCCGGTGGGATCATCTGAACGAGGCCGATAACCGCCTCACCAGAGTTCAGGCCTTGCTCCTGGATGGGCACTTCTTCTTCGAGCACGGCGGACGGTACGCGAGCGGATGCTTCTTCAACTTCAACGGCACGGCCGGCATGTGGCGGCGGGCGAGCATCGAGGATGCCGGCGGGTGGCACACGGACACGCTCACGGAGGATCTGGATCTGAGCTACCGTGCCCAGATGAGGGGCTGGCGCTTCGTCTTTCTCGAGGATGTGGGAGTCCCCGCCGAGCTCCCCGCGGAAGTGGGAGCCTTCGAGATGCAGCAGAAGCGCTGGGCACAGGGAGGCATCCAGACGGCGAGGAAGACCCTCCCTCGGCTCCTGAGGGGAGACTGGCCCCTTCGCATCAAGATGGAGGCCGTCATCCATCTGTGCGGCCACCTGGCACATCCGCTCACCCTGATGCTGGGACTGCTGATCTACCCGTCCGCGCTGGCGCGCCGTGCATTGGGCCTGGAGAACTTCCTGACCCTGGATCTGGTTGTGTTCCTCTCCGCCACCGTGCCCTTCCTGGTCTTCTACTCGGCCGCGGGTCGGAAGCGCGACCGCCCCTGGAGGAGGGTGATTCCTGGCGTGCTGGCGACCCTGGCGGTGGGGATCGGGCTCACTGTCTCGGTGAGTCGAGCGGTTTTCCGGGGTCTTCTCGGCTTCACGGATCCCTTCGTCCGGACGCCGAAGAAAGGGCGCTCCTCGGCTAGCGGATACGGAATGGAGTGCCGGACTGAGGAGACGCTCGCCAGGCTGGCCCTGGGAGGGGTGCTCATGGTGCTCGTGGGGGCATCGATCGCCCAGGGGTTCTACGGCTCCATTCCGTTCCTGCTCCTGTTCGCCTCAGGCTACCTGGGCCTGGGCATCACCGGGCTTCGATCCGGGGGGACGAAGGTCGCGAGAGCGGCGTTCCAGAGCTTCCCAGAGAAACGCGAGATAGGTGGGCACCCAGATGAGGAGCCGCACCCAGGGAGGGTCGGTCCAGATTCCGGTCTCCAGGTACAGCGGAATGCCCCTGTACGCCAGGAATACGAGGCCGCTTAGGAGGATCCAGGGTCGGCTGGCCCGCAAAGCCGCTAAAGGCAGCACCCAGAGGACGTACCAGGGATGGACGGTCGGGGAGAGGAGGATGCCGGCTCCCAGGATCCAGAACAGAGCCCGCTCGACATCGAAGCTCCGCACCGTGGTCCAAACGATCACGGCAAGCAGGAGGAGGCCCGCCACGATTCGCGCTGATTGGCCATCGGGCGTCAGGAGCTCGATGACTGCGAACGCGCCTGCGTTGAATTCCCACTGCTCGACGTAGGTCATGAACCCCGCCCACAGGCGAGACCCGGCTCTCGCGTAGGGGAGGTAGAATGCCCCGGTTACCGTCACGAACGCCAATGCGTAGCGCCAGCCCAGGCGCCGAGCCAGAGGAGGCAGGGCGGCGGCGGGTGCGAGCTTGGCGAGGGCCGCCAGTGCCATGAAAGCCCCGGCGCGAAGCGGGTGGGCGGCGCTCGCCAGAAGCGCCACCAGGGCGATCAGGCCCAGGGTCTCCAAATGACCGCTCCAGGCAATCTCCACCACGAGGAGCGGCGACCAGAGATACAGCACCAGCGCCTGGGCCGGGTGGCGGTGGGTGATTCGGGCGATCCGCCACAGGAGAAGGCCCGTTCCCAGATCCAGGGCGATCCACAGGAGCTTGGCGGTGAGAACGGAGTTGCCGAGCAGGGCGATGAGGAGAAACGACACCTGTGCGAGGGGCGGATAGATGGTGGGGATGTGCGGATGGTTGATCGAAGCGTGCCAGCTGGGACGCAGGGCTGCCAACTCCAGGTCGCCAGGAGTGTGGAGGAACGGATTGATCCCGTTCAGTTGGACGAGCCCGTCCCACAGGTATCTGTAGACGTCGTCGGACAGGAAGGGATCGAGGGGGAGAAAGGGAAGGCGAGCAGCGACGGCAACGGCGAAGAGGATCAGCGCCAGGCCAGGTCCGCCGCGCAGGCGCGCCACGGACATCGCGGCGGTCGCGTACGCTGCCCAGGCCATGCCGAAGAGGAGGAATCCTGGTCTGGGAAAGACCGAGGGCCACCAAGCCAGCCCGGCGAGGCTCCCGAGCTCGACGCTCGCCGCGACGAGGAGGAACACACCGGGACCCCACCGGGTTTGTTTCCTGGTCACGCCGATCGCTCTCCGAGCAGAACGATGGATCTCTCACCATCCGCCGACGATTTCTTGGCCGCCGCCGCCGTCGCAGTGCTCATTCCTGCGCTGGATGAGGAGGAGTCGCTGCCGGCGGTCCTCGAGTCCCTGCCGCGGGAATGGGTCGGCCAGGTCGTCGTGGTGGACAACGGCTCTCGCGATCGCACGGCCGAGGTCGCACGGGCATTCGGTGCCACGGTGATCCGGGAGGATCGCCGCGGATACGGCAGCGCCTGCCTCGCTGGCCTTCGCCACCTGGGGTCACTCCCCCGCCCTCCCGAGATCGTGGTCTTCATGGACGCAGACCGGAGCGACGACGGGGAGGCGCTCCCTCGTCTGGTGAAGCCTGTCCTCCGAGGCGAGGCGGATCTGGTATTGGGCGTGCGCTGGGGCGCAGCCGGAGGGCCCCCGCGATCCGTGCCAGTGCACGCCCGCGTGGGCAACCACGTGGTGCTCGGGCTGGTCCGGGCCCTGTTCGGCCTTCGGTTCCTGGATCTTCCGCCGTTTCGGGCGGTGCGGTTCCAGCGTCTGCTGGAGCTTGATATGGACGACGAGAGTTGGGGTTGGACCCTGCAGATGCAGGTGCGAGCCGGTGTGCGGGGGCTGCGCATCAAGGAGACTGCCGTTCCCCACCGGGCTCGCGTCGCCGGGCGCTCCAAGATCTCGGGGTCCCTCATCGGATCCTCGCGGGCCGGAGCCAAGATGGTCTATACGATCTTCAGGGAACGCGCCCGCCGCCGGTGATCCTTGACAGCCCCTCCAGAAACTCCCGAACTGCAGCCAGCGTCTCGTCGGGGTACTCCTCCGGAGGCACATGTCCGCATTCCTTCAGAAGGAGCAGGCGCGCGTCCGGGAGAGCCTCTTCGAGCCGGCTACCCACCCAGGCCGGAACGATGCGATCTTCGGATCCCCAGATCAGGAGCGCGGGAACCCGGAGCTCCGGGTAACGCTCGGTCAGCTTCGCCAGGTCCCGGGGCAGGATCTGCCGGGCGGTCCTCAGGATGCCGTACCGGTCTCGTCCGCCCCGGAAAGGCCTCGAGTAGCCCTCCACCTGCTCGCGAGTGATTCCGGACCAGTCGTGGCAGGCCCGGAGGAGAACGGCAAGAGCGATGATCCTGCCCGGGATGAGGTGCGTCCCCAGCCAACCCAATAGGGGCAGGCGAGCGAGCAAGACGCCCAGGGGGAGCCGCTGAGGGAAAGCCGCTCCGGAGACGATGACCAGACCCGCCAGTCGCTCGGGCTCCTCACGGAAGAGGTGCAGGGCCGTGAGAAGGGCCACTGTGCCTCCGAGGGAGTGACCGACGAGTACGGCATCTCGAAGGTCCCGGTCCCGGATGGCCTGGAGGACCAGATCAGCGTGATCCTGGGGTGCGTAGAGACCATCCCTGGGGACGGGCGAGGACCCGAACCCTTTGAGATCCATGAGATAGAGGCGATGGTCTCGTGCGAGATCCGGTACCCACTTCCGCCACGTGAAGCTGCTGGCCGCGAAACCATGAAGGAATACCAGGGGACGGCCGGACTTCCCGGTTACCTCGACGTGGAGCGGCCCTGGCCCATCGGGGCCGGTCACGACGGTCCCTCGAGGAGGAGGATTCGGGCACCCCTGCCCTCCAGCGAAAGGACGATCGGCTCGTGACAGGTGAAGACGAAGACCTGCCGGCTCCGGCTGACTCGCTCGAGGAGCTCGGCTCCCCTGGACCAGCGGGATCGATCCCAGTTCACGAACGCCTCGTCTATGAAGAGAGGCAGCCGCTCGTGGTGTGCGTCCAGGTGGTCCACTATGGCCAGTCTCACGGCCAGGTAGACCTGCTCCCGGGTGCCGGTGGAAATAGGCTCCTCGACGGGGAGGGCGTGAGGGTAGCCGGGTCCACGCAGGAGGAAGGGCGGGTCGTCCTCCTCCTCCCGCACCAGGATTCGGTCGTAACGGCCTGCCGTGATGACGGAGAGATACTCCCCGGCGCGCCTCATGACCTCGGGCTGGTGCTCCTCGCGGAACCTCCGATCGGCCTCGCGGACGATGCTGGCGAGCACGAATTTCCGATCTCGCTCCCGGGCCACGTCTTCGAGCTCTCTCCTGAGCTCCAGCGTCTCCCCCTCGATCTGATCGACCGTCTCCGCCCGTGATAGGTGCTCCACTTCCTGCTGAAGCCGCTCCGCTTGAGCCCGGAGACCTTCGATCTCGTCCGAAAGGTCCTCCTCCTTCGATGCCGCGGAGGCCAGGGCGTCGTCGTCTACGACCCAGGGCTCCCCCGCCTGCTCGGCCTCGCTGATCTTCCTTCTGAGCTCCTCGAGGTCGGGATGCGCGACCTTGAGGTCCGTCCGGATCTGTCGAGCCGTTTCCCTGGCCGCGATTCGGGTGGTGGCCTCCTCGAGACCCCGCTCGGGATCTCCCTTCCCGAGCTCGCTAAGCTTCGCGCGAAGAGACTCCAGCCGCTCTCGCGTAGCGGACAGCTCCGCCTGGACCCTGTCTCGTTCCCGCTCGATGCTGGTGATCTCACGCTCTGCTACGCGGGCCTCTTCCCGCCGCCGTTCAGCCACCTGGAGCTCTCGCTCCAGAAGGTAGGCGCCTGCAAGCGCCTCGGGGGGCAGCCTCAGCCCGAGTCTCTCCACCTACTCGTGAAGATCCGCTTCCACCTGGGCTCGCTCTTCAGCCAAATCGCCGTGGGTGCAAAGGCGGTCGCTGC
>JBDHKE010000351.1:0-2038 GCA_039586555.1 Gemmatimonadota bacterium
AACGCGGGGGGACACCTCCCGACATCGACGGTTCAGAACCCTGCCTGGGACTTCTCGTGGGAGATCGAGGACTGCGAGCCCGGGGAGCCGGTGGGGTTCAGCGGCAGGCTGATCTACTCGACCTACGAGGGGGGCTCCCAGGTCATGGGCAGGTACGAGCAGTGGAAGGCCGAAGGAGGACAAGGCCCCACGGCCGGTTGAAGCTGCGCTCTTCAGGGCGAGAGGCTGTATCGCTCCAAGATCCGTTCCATGTTGCCTCGGAGTATCAGCCTCTTCTCGATCGGGGTTAGGCGGGCGAACAGGATCGGGCCCAGCCCCCACGCGATGGGGAGGTCTTGTAGATCCGAGCCGTACACGAACCGGTCAGCTCCGATCGCCTCGACCGTGTTCTCGCAGTCCCTGGGGCCGGGCACTGCACATGTGCAGACGTACAGATTCGGGTAGCGCTTCATGACCTCTGCGTACGCCGTCGTGGCATGGCCGGCCAGGAAGCAGGCCCCTGGATATGCCTTCACCAGACGCTCCATCTGCTCGGGGGAGCCCCAATTGTGGTTGAGGATGATCTGCCCATGCTCGTGTGCCCACTGGCACGGGATGTCGATCAGCGGGTCCTCGGTGGGGAATCCCTGGTAGTGGGGGATCAGCTTGACTCCGCGGAGCCCCATTGAGGCCCCCCTTTCAAGCTCTTCGAGCATTTCGGCCCGTCCCCGGTGCGGGTTGATCCCCGTGAAACCCACGAACCGGTCCGGGTGCCGACTGACCGCGTCGGCGACCAGGTCATTGCCGAAGGCCTCGTCGCTGAAGACCACGGTGAAGCTGAAGACGCACGCCTTCTCCACCCCGAGCCTATCCATCTCCGCCACCGTCTCGTCCAGGGAGCTGTGAGGCAGGTGGTAGTGACATGCTCTCCCACCCAGGTGGCCGTGGCAGTCGAGAAAGGTCATCTCCGGGGGACGCTTGCCGGTCCGGGCGTAGGCAACGAACTCGTCCTCCGGGGGAGGGGTGATCACCGACGGGTGGTCCGGCTGGCACCATCCCATGAGCTCCCGCAGATTGCCTCCCGCGATCAGGCTCTTGTCGGAATCGTCGATGTCGGCGCACATGAGGGTCGCCAAGGTGCAGCCTTGGCCCTTGTGGGGCCAACCCGACCCGAAGATGAGGCGCCGCGCCCCCCACCTGCTGGTGATGTACTCGATCCCACGATGCAGCCAGTACCCGCTCAGTTCCACGCGGAGATTGTCGCAGGCGTCAAAGGCGCGGTAGATGGTCCGGTTCGCCCTGCGGATCCTGTTCTCGCTGACTATGACCGGGAGGTCGGGCCACCGCCTGCACAGGTCCACCACCGCCTCCCAGTCGGTCTCGTCCCAGGAAGGAGGGTCGGAACCGACCTCGTTGAAGTTGATGAAGACGGGAACCTGGGAGTCGGCCATGGGCTCCAGGAGGGAATCGACGGACCAGTCCGATAGACTGAACCGGTACTGCTTTGGCAGGAGATACAGGGCAGCAACCTTGTTCCTCCTCATCTGCTCCAGGAGTGCCTCAGGTTCGGGTTGCTCGCCGGCTCCCGGAAGCAGGGCGGCCCAGGCAGGGTGAAGGCGCGGTTGGCCCGCCGTGACCTCGAGAACCCGTCGGTCTCCGTCGGCGGGATGGTTCTCCCGGCTGAGCGAGTCCAGGACGAGGGCCTCGGAGATCCCAAAATGGTCCATCTCGGCGAGGAGCTCATCTGCCCCGTGAAGGCCCCCGGCGGGAAGCTTGAGGTGGCGGCCGACCACACAGTTCGCGTCCAGGATATCCGTGTCTGGCAAAGTGTCCCTCCCCCCAAGGTATGATCAAGAGTGGGGTTGTCAGGAGTTGGAGCCGAGAGGTCCTTTTGCCTTGAATCTCTTTGCCAGCCCGAGGTCAGGTCATGCGCCTGACGTCACGTAGCCCTGACCCTGGTCCTGAACCTCTCCTCGGCCACCTTCCTGGGCTCCGGCAGGCGCAGGCTGAGGATGGCCGCGGCGGCCGAAGCTGCCAGGGATATAGCGAAGAGGGGCTC
>JBDHKE010000352.1:0-2035 GCA_039586555.1 Gemmatimonadota bacterium
TCGGGCCGCCTGGCGTCCCGTGCCCCGCTCGACCTGGGCCACCTGCGAGAGAGCGGGGTGGGCAGCGAGCCCGAGGAGGAGGGCGGCCACCGAAAAACGGCGTGCCAGACAAGTCCAAGAACGGCGGCGAAGACGGCCGGAGGAACGGCATGAGAAGTGGCGGGGTGACATGAGAACCTGAATCCTCTTTCGGTGAAGTCCTTCCGGGAAAGACGTCTCCTCTTTGGGTGATGTCCTGTCCAGAGGGGTCTCTTCGCCAGGTGGATGCAGGCGGGGGGGCTCCGGGCTCAGGCCCGGGCGCCCCCTCACCCTGTGGCGCCGTCAGCTCCCGGAGGGCACCCCCGTTCTCGGACCCCAGTAGTAGATTCCGTCTTTGTGCGCGGTACACGCGGCGAACGGGCTGGGTTCATCGGCGAGCTCGGGATAGCGTTCCACGTAGCGACGCCCCACCTCGGCGATCGCGTCCATGATCTGCTGCTGGTCCGCCCCGAGTCGGTAGTAATTGACGTTCCATTCGTCTCCCCACAGATGGAAGAACAGGCCGGCACCGGCCATCAGGCCCTCCTCGACCAGCTCTTCCTCGATGGGCCGCGTCCGGGTGTCATAGGTCTCCGCGATGTCCTGGATGGCGGATTGGGGACAGATCCAGGACGAGATCGTCAGTCCTCGGGGGATGGGCTCAGGCTCTTCCTGGGCCGACAGCGGCGTGGCGACCAAGAGGCCGAGGGTGAGGACCGGCAAGGCGAGGCGCTTCATGGTACCTCCTTGAAGTGGGAACAGGTACTATCGGGAATCCCCGATCCAGGTGTGTCAGGTGCTCTCAGGCCCTCGAGCTGCACCTATTGTCTGCTTGTCTGCCCACACCCGACCCTGCAGCCCCGGGTTGCCCTGCCGGCTCGATCCTGGGATCGAGGCGCGTGGTGCGCGTCAAGGGTTACCGGGAGTGCCCATGGCGCGCAAGGCCGCCACTCGCTCCGACACGGGTGGGTGGGGAGAGAGCATCCCCTGGAGCCAGCTCCAGGGACGGCTGTGCGGATCCACGGTGAAGAGGTGCGCCGCCGCGGGAGTCACGGACAGTGCGTCGGCGTCCGACGAGGCCATCTTCTCGAGCGCCGAGGCGAGCCTGTGCGGAAGCCCCGTCAGCAGGGCGGCGTCGGCGTCCGCCCTGAGCTCGCGAACGCGGGAAGCACCCATGCGGACGAGCACACCGGCCAGCGGTGCACCCACGAAGCAATAGCCGACGTACCCCGCGATCAGAACGATCCACAGACTCGCGCCCGGGTCCTCTGCGGCGAGGCTGAAGAGGATGATGACGAGCCCCATCCCCATCGCGCCGACCCAGAAGCCGGCCATCGCACCCAACAACCAGTGAATCCGGAACAGGAGTCGAAACAGCCCCACCACGAGACGGATCGGGAGCCACAGGATGCCGATCGCCGTGGCGAGCGCCGCGCTGAGGCGGGTGTCCTGGTTTCCGATGTGCGAGAGCTCGTGGGCGATGACCCCTTCCAGCTCCCGTCGCTCGAGCACCTCGAGCAGCCCCCGGGTCACCACCAGCGAGGCATCGGCGGGGCTCATTCCGGTCGAAAAGGCGTTGGCGGCCCGCGACTCCATCAGGTAGAGCGCCGGCATGGGAAGGCCCGAGCCAATACACAGGTTCTCCACCGTGCGCCAGAGCTCTGGCTCCTCGCTCGGCCCGAGCGGGCGCACGCCCCGGAGGCGCAGCAGGAGGCGAGCCGAGGTCCGGTAGACCGCCATGACGACGATGAGCGAGACGGCGAGCGCACCGGCGCCCGCGTACGCCATCCCGCGCACCGGGTCGTCCGCCGCCACCCGCATGATGCCGGGCACGAGGACGGCGACCCAGAGCATCAGGTACTCGACGAAGTAGAGGAAGAACGGTGCGGAAAGCACCGCCAACAGAATCAGGAGAAGCGTGCTCTTCCTGCGATTCGACTCGATCCGGTCGTAGACGAGAACCGCCCGGTCGGTCACCCGTCCTCCTTCTGGGGTGGATGTGGGACCGCGTCCTCCG
>JBDHKE010000353.1:0-2032 GCA_039586555.1 Gemmatimonadota bacterium
CGAACGCCTGCGGCCTCGCACGTTGTGAACCACTAGGACTTCGCCTTCGTCCTCCGCTTTGCCTTGGTCTTCGTCTTCCGTTTTACTTTGCGGCCGGCTCGGACATTCGTCCTGACTCTGAGGACCCGGACCATCTCCTCGTCATTCACGAGGGTCTCGGTCGCGCTCAGAAGCGCAGTGCCTTGGCGGGCTTTCATGACGTCCCCTCCTCTGACTGAAGGATGTTCGCCTTCGGGCACCTCCGATGCCGCTTCTCAGTTCCAACGGTCGCGGCAACAGTCTACAGGGAGCAGCAGGAAGCATGCCACCGTGACCCCACCATGGGACCACGCGGCCGCTCGGCCACCAGCCACGCAAACCCAGGATCCAAAGCGAGTTGAAGGGTGTGGAGGATCCCGGCACTTCCGGATGCTGAAGCCGTCCGACGACGGGGTGACGGCCGGTCGTCACGGGATGACGTCGGATCGTCATCAAGAAGCGGACGGGGTGCGCGTTACGGGCCGTCCGCGGCGGGGCCGTCCTAGGTCTGCGCGACGACCACCAGGGCGGGGGCGCGACTCAGAACGCACCGCAGGGCTCGTTCCAGGGTCTCCGGATCGAGTGCTCCGAAGCTCTCGTCCAGAACCACGAGATCCGATCGCTGGAGAAGGGCTCGGGCAAGGTAAACACGGCTCCGCTCACCGTGAGAGAGCTGCCACCCCCCTTCGCCGACCATCTGCATCACGCCTGAGGGCATCCGATCGATCAGTTCGCCCAGCCCTAGCTCCCGGCAGAGGGCCTCCGCTTCGCTCAGCTCTTCAGATGACGCGGGCCAGCGGCGTCCTAGCAAGAGGTTGAATGCCAGGGACTCGGTCATCACGTGGTTCTCGTGAAACTGCGGCGCGGCCGCGACCCGCCGTCTCCATGAGTTCGACCCCAAGCTCGCTCGATCCGTTCCTCGGAGGAGGATGATGCCGTGGTCGGGACGGCGCAATCCCGAGAGCAGGGAAACGAGCGTGGATTTTCCGACCCCGGAGTCTCCCCTGAGGAGGAGCCGCTCTCCCATGCGGAGCTCGAGGCTGCACCCCTGCAGCACGGCAGACCCTCGCTCGCGGTAACGATAGGAGAGGGCGTGCGCCTGCAGGAGAGGGGTATCGGATCCGCGTGCGTCGGACTTCCGCCCAGCGCGACGCAAGGACTCCGGATCGCCTTTGGCCTCGGGGCGGCCGGAGGCTCGGTAGAGCGAGCCGATCCTCCTCCACGCGAGAGCGGCACCGGCCAGTTGAGTCGTTCCCGAGCTCAGCTTGTCCAGCGCGTGGTAGGCGAGGAGGATGCCACCCAGGCTCACGGCCATGGACACGGGGGAGGCTGCGCCCGACACGAAGCCTCCGGCGACCCCCCCCAGTCCGACGAGGAGCCACCCTCGCGGCACGACGGCCGTCATCACAAGGTCGGCTCGGTCCATTGCGAGTGACAGCCCCAGGTAGCCCTCGAGTTGCCGGTCCTCACCTTCCTGGCGCCTTGCGGGACTTCCCTGGGCGAGCCGAGTTCTGTGTCCCACCAGCCGCTCAACGACTCCCTCGGTGATGTCGAGCCGTGCGTCGGTCCAGCGACGGTAGCGGACGTAGTACCGCCAAGCGAGAAGGAGAGTCACGACCACCCAGAGGAGCAGGTGGAATGCCTGCGCTCCACCTCCTGCCCCCGAGGCCAGGATCGCCGCGGCCACCATCAGCTCGATGACCGCCAGCAGCCCGAGGATGCCGCCACTCAACGCGAGGGACTCCACCGCCTCCGATTCCATGACCCGGCCGAGGAGCTGACCGGCTCCGCGGTGGCGCATCTCCTCTGGATCGAGCTTCAGCGCTCCGTGGAGAAGGCGTTGCTTGAGGAGGGCCCCCGCGCCAATCGCGAACATCCCCTCCGACCACGACACCAGCAGATCCAGGGGGATCATGGTCGTGAGAAGCAGTGCCCAGGCGAAAAGCCACCCCGGATCGAGGCGGCCTTCGAGAACTCCGCGACCGATGAGCCACCAGGACAGAATCCACAGTCC
>JBDHKE010000354.1:0-2016 GCA_039586555.1 Gemmatimonadota bacterium
CAGTCGGGGGCCAGGGTGTAGACGAGGTAGAGGCCTGCGCTGAGGGCACCGACGACCACGAGGATCCTGACCCGGCTGTAGCTGTCGCTCAGGGCGCCTGCTATCGGGTAGATGAATATCGCTGCCAGGGGGTTGAGGGCGGTCACGATGCCTATGGCCACGTTGGATCCGCCGAGGGCCCGGACGTAGAGGCTGAAGTAGGGGAAGGTGATGAAGAGGCTTAGGGCCCTCAGAGAGGTGCCGATGGTCAGGATCAGCACGTTCCCCTTGAGCACGTCTCTCATCGAAGCCAAGTGTACCTCACCCGCGTTCCCTTTCTGACCATCGGCCAGTCTTCAGTGTTCGGCCTGTCCCAAAAGCCGATCGGAGTGACTCTATCATCTACCTGATCAAACGTAATTAGCCTTTTCCTTTTCGACCTGAGGAGGGGTCTCAACCTTCAGACGACTGACCCGTCCATTCCGTGAATCGCCATGAGCACCGGGTTTAATTATCTCCGTTCGAAGCCTCATCTGAGGGATTCTCCGTGAAGATAGGCATCATCGGAGGCACCGGCAACATGGGCCGGGGGCTAACCATCCGCCTGGCCCTGAAGCACGATGTTCTGATCGGTTCTAGGAGCCTCGAGAAGGCGGGCAGGATCGCTGGGAGCCAGGAGAACGTGGCGAAAGGGTTCTACACCGGGGAGATGGAGGGCTCCATATCCGGGGCGCTGAACGCCGAGGCCATCAGCGGCTCCGAGGTGGTGATAGTCACCCTCCCATCCAAGCACTCGATCCCTGTTCTCCGGGATCTCCACGACAATCTCACCCCAGAGAAGGTGGTGGTCTCCACGGTAGTCCCCATGACCCGGAGGAAGAGGCTCTTCTACTGGACCCCCCTGGAGGAGGACGAGGATCCGGGGTTTGAGGGGAGATCCGCCGGGGAGGCGATCCAGGGTGTGGTGAAGCCCTCGCCGGTGGTCACGGCGTTCCAGACCGTTCCGGCCGCCTACTTGAACAACATCGACGCGGTCCTCAACGTGGACGTCCTCATAGCCGGGGACGACGACCTCGCCCTGGCGAAGGTCTCCAGCCTGGTCCGGGACATCCCCAACCTCCGCCCCCTCAGGGTGGGCCCCCTAGAGAACTCGAAGTGGATAGAGTCCATCACCCCCCTGCTGCTGAACGCGGCCATCCTCAACGGCCTCCACGACCCCACCATCCGTGTGATCCCATGGATGCCCACGGAGGAACTGTAGAACGCCGCAGGACTCCGATGCGCACGGTTTAATATCACAGGCATCCTAGCCTCTTTCTAGTGATTTGTCTTGAAAGAGAAATGGGAGCGAGACGCGAGTAAGCCCACGGAGTACCACGTGGTTGAGGCGGATAGGGGCCGTGAGTTCATCCTCAGGCTCACCACGGGCGCCGACGTCTACCTGGCCATCCAGCGGTTCGCCGTGGACCACGGGATCAGGTTCGCGAAGATCCACGCCGCCTTCATGGGGGGCCTCCAGCCCACCAAGTTCCTCATGTGGGCCCCGGATACATCGGACCCGGACAACTGGCACAACGAGTCCGAGGTCACGATCCAGAACCAGAGCATGATTCTCGCCATGAGCGGGGTGATCCACCCCCGGATCATGAGGGGGGAGGAGGAGCCCTTCCCGGCCATCCACTTCGTGACCGGCGGCGCATGGGACGTCCCCAGCATCGGGGGCCACCTGAACGAGGGGACCATCGTCAAGGGAGTGCTGGAGATATTCATCACCGAGATTCTCGGGATCGACGTGCTCCTGCCCTCGGACTACGACCCCTCTTCCGATACGGCACCTGAGAGCTGGTACAAGGAAGTCGGATGAGAACTCTTCCAGAACCTTTTTTCCGTTTTTTATATTTAGACCCTAAAATTACTAGAGCGGGCCTGAGATGCCCACAATCATAGACTCCGGGGAGGAAATGATTAAGCGTCCTCATCGGAGATCTATCCAAGCATGTTGTCGAAGGAAGAGGCGGTGCGGCTGGCCGCCGGCTA
>JBDHKE010000035.1:0-31858 GCA_039586555.1 Gemmatimonadota bacterium
AGGACAACAATGGCCAGTCCTCTTTCTGTACCAACCACCAAGAAGTCCTCATCAACCTCCGTGATCGTCCCAACGACACTCGGAGCCGTTTCGCACATGATTCTGACTTTCTTCCCAGGTCCGAATGCCTCGCTGTACTTGTCGAGAATGCGATTCCACGAATTCCGGCTCATCCTGTCCTCCTCTGAACTCTGCCTAAACAAGCGTTTCGCCTGCCCCCGTCGTGAGTTTCGTTCAAGCCAGGGCAGGGCCACGGCCCGCAACGCCATCCCGTAGCGCCTCGAGGAGGTCACCGCCGGTGTCGCCCCCGAGTTCGTTCTCGGAGGTCCAGATAATGTCCTCGCCGTCACGGATAAAGGGCATGAATCGGCGGTCGGGTTTGATGCGACCCCGCCGAACGCCAACCACCAGGACGGCCTGCCGCCTAGCCGGGTCATTCTTCGGTTGGGTGAATGGGTTAAGCGAGAACCATATCTGTTCGACGTGAACGACAGCCCAGGCATGGAACCCCTGGAGGTTCTTAATAAGCACCGCCAAGGGCGGCAGAGGCAGCGAAATAGTGTTGATGTCGCCGTCCTCGTTGAGCACCGCCAGTCCCGGCGGGACGGTTTCGCCTCGCTCAAGTGCGTCGCGGGCTCGTTCGACCAGGTGAGCGAACATGGCGTCCGCGTGCCCGTTCAGGTCGTCCACGTTTAGCCTAGCCATTGGGTGTCCTGCCTTCCTGCAATGCTGGATCCATCAGGCCGGCTCGGCCTCGTCCTCGTCCTTGCGGGAGTGGAGTGACTTCACGACCGCAAAACTATTCATGGCCTCGGCAATCTCGAGCCCAAGGCCCAACAACTCGTCCTCGTCGAGGTCTTCTGCGTGGGCGATGATGTCGTCCAGCCGTTCAGCTTGCTGCCGAAGGTAGCAGGCGGCGCAGCAAAAGTAGTCCGGACGGTACGGCTCAACCGGCGTGTAGATCTCGAGCTGGTCGCGGTTTTTGCGCCACGCCTCTTCCGTTTCGTGCTGCCAGTTCCTAGACAGACTCCACCCCGCGCTCCAAGCGAGCCGGCAGTCTGGACAGACGGCGTAGTGGGCCTTGTGGACGTTCACGAACACCGGCTCCTGGTGGCATCCCGGACAGTACCCGTACCGAAAGGGCACCACTCCAGGCTCGAGGTCTTCGGCCCTCGCTCGCTTCGGTGGTGGCCAGGGAAGCGTGTTGCCTTCCCATTCGCCAGGCATCCCGATCTCGGTGGTCCGGTCAGGACGGCGAGGCTGTCTGATGATGTACCAGGACGCAAACGGTCCCGCGGGCTCGGATGGCGTAGCCATTGCTCTGTCCTTCTTCGTGCCTCCCACGGGTGGCCAGCTAACGCCTGGCGGTCCTCCTGATTGTGGCCGGGCCTACGGTGGCTCCGGTGGTGGTCAGGCGCAGCCGCCGGAGCTCCATCCACGAACGGTTGCGGTGCGGCTCGAATGGTCGAATCCGGCCGCTTCCGTCAGTGCTTTCCACCACAGCCACCAACCAGCGGTGGCCGCCGCCTGAGTCAGGGGTACGGTACAAGCGTTCTTTCCATCTAATCTGCCCACACAAAAAGCTGGACGCTCACCCACGTATTCGGCGGTTTCCGTGAGGGCTTGAACTCCTTCGCCAGCTCTGCGGGCGTGCGCCCCGCTCGAACGAGCTGAACCATTTGCTCTCGGACCTCGAGAGGGTACGTGAACCTCGGTCGGCTTCTCGGCATGGTGAACCCCCAGCCTGGTCCAGCGCGCCAAGAAAACGGGGTGCGCGTCTCTTCACACTATGCGAATGATAACCCCCCTGGCGTGTCGGCGGGCCAATCCAGCTATCCCCAGCGGCACCGCCCGGGCCATCTTCAGTCTATAGGTGCACCGTCACTCGAGCCGCCACGGTTTCAGCTCTGGCCTGTCCCTGTTCCCTCTCTCCCGGCCAGCAGGGTAGGTTGCGTCAGGCCCCCGCAGGACAGAGTGGGCGAGGAGGATCGAATGGACACCATGGAGCTAAGCCCGACCGAAGCCCTAAGGCGCCTACAGAAAGTGATCGGCCACCTCATGCTTCCACACCTGGAGGGTGAGGAGGGAGAGGTTGAAGACATCCGCCTGGCCGTGGCCGAGCTTGACAGGGCATTTCGCCGACCCCCATGGAAGGAAGTCCAGGAATCTCTGAGTGAGATCCGAAGACTCTTCCGGGATGCCAGACAGAAGGAGCCCTCTGAACTCACCTGGAAATGGAAGAAGGAGCTAGCAGATTGGGTTCTTGAGGTGCATTCCAACCTCATTGACGTGCTGGAAACTGCGGCGAGGGAAGGCGATTAGGTCGGACGCCCCGGGGGGGGGGCACCCGCAGCGACCCACCACCCTCGATGCTGGGGGTGTGCTACGTGGATCGGCCGCCGACCAGGGGGATTGCATAGACCCCCAACCCCGAAAGCCCTACCAGACCGCCTGTCCCCACCCAGCACACCCACCGTTGGAGGCCGGTCAGGAGGCACGCGCTTCCCGCGCTAACCCCAGGGGTCGCGCTGCCCCGCGAGGCGCCTCTGCCACGCCCCTGTCACGCCTCTGCTACTACTCCAAAGAGGCATGGGAAGGGGGGTGGACGGCGCCGTTCGCCTGCGCTAACCCTTAGGATCGTTGTCCGGGGTATGATGGGCAGATAGGAGGAAGACCAGAGCCCCGCGGGCCTTCCCCACGCTTGCGGGGCTCTGGCCGCTCAGGCGCTCCGTTCAGCGTGTGTCCCTCTGAGGCAGTACGCACACCCGGTGCCTGAGCCTGTTGGCTGGCGCAGCGTGATGGGCGTCTTGCGGTCGTAGAGCTTCGCAAAGCCCACCTTCGAGTACGTGTCGATGAAGGTCTGCTGGTAGATCCGCCCCACACCCTTCAGCCTTCCCACGTAGAACGTGTCCTGGGCCCCACAGTAGCCCGGATGTTCGCTCTCGAACTCCCCATGGGCCTCCTTGTCCTGCTTGGCCTTCTCCAGCGCCGCCAGTTGGCTCTCCGTCAGGATCAGGCCCTCCTGGGCCACCCTCGCCTCCAGGGCCTTCAGGCGGTGCTTCATCGTCTGCAGGTCGTGGCGTTGCCAGATGCCTCGTACCCCTGCCGGTGAGACGCGCACCCCCTTCTTGGCCAACTCATTCGAGACCCGAAGCTGGCCCCAGGCCGGCTCCTCGTAGGCCAGCTTCACCACCGCCTCTTCCACCTCTGCGGCGACCCGGTTCTTCGGGTTTGGCCGCCGTTTCGTCATCTCCTCGAGCGCCGCCTCCCCTCCCTTGTCGTACAGCTCCTTGAACCGATAGAAGCTGTCCCGGCTGTACCCCATGATCCGGCATGCCTGGCTCACATTGCCCAACTGCTTCGCCAGCTCCAGCAACCCCACCTTGTTCCGGATCACCTTCTGACTCGTCGTCATGGCACTTCTCCCTTTCTCTCTCCCCCCGGTCGGGAGGGTGGTTGAAACACCAGACTACAGACTACATGTCAGATTTGATCCCAACTACTCCAGAGGGCGTCTCGCTTCTCCACCAGTAGATGATCCGCCGGTCGTACGAGGTAGTGGGCCAAAGCTGCTGATGTCGAAAAACGGATCATCTCCAAGATATCCCTAGTGCGGGCTGCTGGTGGCCTGCGCCACGTGCCCGAGCTCCACCAGAGGTGTGAGCGTAGAGTGCCTGCCCATCTCACAGGCGCGCAGAGGGGCTATTCTCATCGGTTTCCCGGGAATCTGGCACGATCCGTGGCACAGTTGGACACATGACAATCAAAGCCCTGCCGCCTAACTGACAACAGAGCTTCATCTTACACCAAAGCTGACGATCGGACTCGAACCGATAACCTGCTGCTTACAAGGCAGCTGCTCTACCTATTGAGCTACGTCAGCGCTGCCGGGGGCCAACCCAGCAAATATCTTACCGGAGCCCTGGGTGTCAACTTGGCTCCACACCCCTGCGAACCACCTTCCACCGCGTCCCTTGCGGGGTGTCCTCCAGCAGGACACCACGGGCAGCCAACTCGTCGCGGATCCGGTCCGCCGTCGCGAAGTCACGCCGCACCCGAGCCTCCGACCGGGCCTCGATTCTTTCCTCGACCCAACTCGCGAGGTCGGAATCCAGGGCCCGTTCCGCCGAAGCCACCTCCAGAAGGCCCAGCACCCGGTCCAGCGAGGCGAGGACCTCCAGGGTCGCGTCCCGATCTCCCGGAGGAATCACGGGATGATGATCCAACTCCGCGTTCACCTCACGGACGAACCCGAAGAGCGCAGCGAGGGCATTGGGAGCGTTGAGGTCGTCATCCAGGGCGGCCTGGAAGGACTCTCGCGCCTCGTGTATCAGCTGGTGGACGCGAGTCCCTTGCACGCTGTCCGAGACCGGCACCTCTCGGAGACGTTCCCGGAAATCTACCAGACGCTGGATCGCGGCGGCGGAGCCCCGAAGACCCTCCCGGGTGAAATTGAGCTCACTGCGGTACTGCGCGGATAACAGGCGATGCCGGACCGCCGCCGGTTCGAAGCCCTCGTCGACCAACTCCTGAACCGACACGGTGTTCCCAAGGGACTTGGACATCTTCTCCCCTTCGAGGAGAAGGTGCTTGATGTGCAGCCAGAACCGGGCGAAGGGCTTACCGGTCGCGCCCTCGGACTGCGCGATCTCGTCCTCGTGGTGCGGGAAGATGAGGTCCTCGCCACCCAGATGGATATCCAGGGTGTCGCCGAGCTCGGAGAGGCCCATCACCGAGCATTCCAGATGCCATCCTGGACGGCCCAATCCCCAGGGAGAGTCCCACGCTGCACCGGTCTCCACGTCCACTGGTTTGGCCGCCTTCCAAAGCGCGAAGTCCCGCGCGTCTTCTTTCTCGTAGTCGTCTACCGCGACGCGAGCCCCCGAGCGAACCGTGTCCGGGTCGATTCCAGAGAGCTTGCCATACTCCGGAAACTCCGAGATGTCGAAGTAGACCGACCCCTCTTCTGTGGGATAGGCTAGACCATTCGCGACCAGGCGCTCAACGAACTCCACCATTTGCGGGACGAAATCGGTGGCTCGGGGATAGGAGTCCACCCGCTGGATCCCCAGGGCGTCCGCGTCCCTGAGAATGGCCTCCGCGAACGGAGGGGTGAACTCATCGATGCGGACACCGCGTTGGGCAGCGGCGTGGATGGTCCGATCATCCACGTCCGTGAAGTTCATCACGAACCGAACCTCGAACCCACGCCACTCCAGATATCGGTGGAGCAGGTCGTAGACGATGAAGGAACGGAAGTTGCCGATGTGGGCGAAGTCGTAGATCGTCGGGCCGCACGCGTAAATTCGGACCCTGGGCGGATCCAGGGGCTCGAATTCCTGGAGGCGGCGGCTGAGGGTGTTGTACAGTCTAAGCGGCATGATGGTGGAGTTTCGGTTCTCTTCGGCGTCCGGCATGTCGCATGCCCGGATTAGCGAAACACCCGGACCTCCGAGATCCGCCAGATCTCGTCCTCAAGGATGAAGCCCACGAACACGATGTAATGCAGCGTTTCCGAGGTTCCCAGGACCACCGTTTCCCAGGAGATCTCGGCAAATCCACGGGGCGGGCTGCCGCCAACCTCGGAGACCGTGTCCAGGCGCACCCCATCCGAACGGTGTTCACCCAGGAAGTCGCGAAGCGCGGCCCTGGCCTGTCTCGGAGGAAGGGAGTTGTGCCCGACCCGCCCAAGGTGGAGCCGGATGCCCTCCGACGCCAGCAGATCCGTGATGCGGCCCACGTCCCCCAACGACCACAGGCCCGCGAAGCGACCCGCGGCATCCTCGAGGCTGGGCTGGTCGTGATCGACGGCCGAACTCAGGTCCGGCACCGGGGCGAGCCACCCGAAACCGGAGAGAGTGAGCAACGATCCTGCTACCCACGCGCTCATATGAGTTCTCCGGTCCCCGAGGCGGACAGGTTCTCGTAGACCGCGCCGAGGGCGCCTACCGGATCAAGGGCCCGCGTTACCGCTCTCCCCACCACGAGGTAGTCCGCACCGGCCCGCGCAGCCTCCAGAGGCGTCGTCACTCGGGCCTGATCATCCGGAGAGTCACCGGGCAGTCGGATCCCTGGATTCACCACCAAGAACCCGGAGCCGCATCGTTTCTTTATGGCCATGGTCTCCAGCGGAGAAGCCACCACCCCGTCCGCACCGCAGTCGCGCGCCGTCTCCGCGAGTCTCAGAACCTCCTCCTGCAGGGAGGGCACGGGCCGGCCCCAGATGGACTCCACGTCCATCGAATTCAGCGAAGTGAGAACCGTCACGGCCAGGATTCGCGACTCTCCTCGCGCAGCATCGACGGCTCGCTTCAGCATCTCCCTCCCCCCCGCGGCGTGAACCGTCAGGAGCTCCACGCCCTCCTCCGCCGCGGCACGGACCGCTCCGTGCACCGTGTTCGGTATGTCGAACAGCTTCAGGTCCAGAAAGATCCGCTTGCTCCTCGCGGCGAGCCCCCTCAGAACCGAGGGTCCTTCGCGAGAAAACAGCTCCAGCCCGACCTTGTAGTACGCGCACTGCTGGCCGATCCGATCCACCAACCTCAGGGCTTCATCGCCGGAAGCATAGTCGAGCGCCAGGATGACCCGCGGTCGGTTTGGTTCCGTCACCAAGGGACCGTCTCCCCTGTCTGGACGCCGGGGGCCGGAGCGAACAGAAGCCCCGGCATCGTGTTGACCAGCGTCAATCCGTCGGCGCCGGCCTCCTCCGCTGCTCGGGCTGTCTCACCGATGTCCAGCACGTCGAGCCCCTGGACGATTCGCGGGTACTCCTCCGAATCATGCCCCGCCACGCTCACGAGCACTCGAGCTCGGCGAAGGTGACCCCTTGGCCACGGAAGCTTCTCCGAGTGAAAGCTCTCGAGACCCGGATTGGTGAGTCCAATGGAGTTCAACATCCCGCTCTGGAACTCGGCGACCCGGGGCGGCGCATTGCCGCGGCGGGGCTCCAGAGTCACCGACTTGGTGACGATCCCTCCTAGCTCGTCGAGCTCCAGCACCTCCGCCAGCTCCCGTCCGAAACCGCAGGTTCCGGCCGCCACCATGATCGGGTTCTGGAACGTGACTCCGAAGAGTGTTTGGTCAAGCTGCATCGTCGGGGATCATCCTGTGGACGGGCACAGCGCACCGGGCCCCTGCCCCGCCGTTCGGGCCAGGCTGATCAAAGTACCGAACCTGACTCCGGCGTGCATGGAGGCACGCGCAAGCGCCGTGACCGGATGAGGGTCCGAGTAAGCGACGCTGCGGGAGGGAGTGGAGCCGGCGCGGTCCAAACCTGGACCCAGCTGGGTCAAGGCCCTCCTCCGCTAGCCACCCCCCGTCCAGGCGGATACCGCTCGAAGAAGCGTCGCACAGACCGGGCCAGAGCTTCCGCCGCATCGCGATGGAAGGATTCCCTGCTCAGAAGCTGCTCGTCCTCACGATTGCTCATGAATCCCACCTCCACGAGAACCGCTGGCATCAGGGCGTTGGTCATGACGGCGAACGGGCCCTGCTTGACGCCGCGATTCGGCCCCGGATGGGCTTCGTCCAGCTCCTGTTGGACCATCTCAGCGAGGAGCGCCGACCAGGTCTGGTGTCCCAGGTTCCGCAACTCCCTGAGGATGAATCCCAGATCGGAGTCCGGGGCTCCGTTCGGCTCCGGACCGATGCTAGCCGCAGAGTTCTCCAGGGCTGCCACCCTGCGGGCGTGATCCGTCCGCGCCTCGGAAAGGAAGTAGGTCTCGAATCCGCGCGTGGATGAGGAGGACGCGGACGCGTTCGCATGGATCGAAATGAAGATCCCGGGTCGGTCCCCCTTCCATTCGGTGGCCACTGCTCCGCGCTCCCAGAGAGGCACTAGAACGTCTCGGTTGCGGGTCAGGTGGATTTCAAGGTTCGGGTCGTCCGCCAGGATATCCGCCAGAGCCTGGGCGATGCGGAGCGCGACGTCCTTTTCCTTCCATCCACTGCGTCCCCCCGTCCCTGGATCTTCCCCTCCGTGCCCGGGATCGATGACCACCACGCTTCTCTCGGCCCCTCGCGCCGGTCCCCCGGGCTCGACTCCCGGTACAGGAACCTCGTCCTGGACCCGTGCGGCCCCTTCACCACCGAGCGCGCCCCCTGCCCACAGATCCGGCTGCAGCACCGACAGCGTGTTGGAGCTCGCTTCGTAACGATAGGCGCGCGTCAGAACGACGGGGAGGAGATCCACGAGAAGCTGGCTCGGAACGAAGAACTTGTCCTCGGTAACGTACGGCCAGTGTGCGATCTGGTAGACCTCGGAGCCCCAACGTACGAAGGGGACACCCTCTTGCAGGAAGATCTCCGAGCCCCCAGGGAGCTGGGCCCGAACCCTGCCGCCCTCCCGCAGCACCGTCCAGCCCAGCAGACGCAGACCGTCGCTTTCCACGCTCTGGTACCCCCGGTGGCTGAACACCGGGATCGAACGCCGCTGTGTCCCGTCGGGGCTTTGGATCCAGAGCCCCTCCGGAGATTGAGCGGCCGCGTGGGTCGCTGATGCGGCCGCGAGCAACAGCAAGCCGACCCTTTTCAACGGCCGGACTCCATGGCGCGGCGGGCCTCCCGGTCGAGCGTGCGCCGCCGGAGGGTCTCACGCTTGTCGTGAAGCTTCTTCCCCCGAGCGACGGCGAGAGTGACCTTGGCGTGGCCGCCCCGGAAGTACACCTCCAGCGGCACGAGGGTGAACCCCTTTTCCTGGACGCTTCCCACCAATCGGCGGATCTCGTGCCGGTTGAGAAGGAGCTTTCGAGGGCGATCGGGCGCCTCGTTCCAGCGCGTGGCCGGTTCGTAAGGACTGATGTGGAGGCTGTGGAGCCAGACTTCGCCCGCCTCGACACGCGCGAAGGAATCTTGGAAGGAGACGTGCCCGGCTCGGATCGACTTGACCTCGGGGCCCTTCAGCACCAACCCAGCCTCGAATGTCTCGAAGATCTCGAACTCGTGACGTGCCTTGCGGTTTCTGGCGATGATTCGCCGGCCCTCTTCCTTCGCCATCGCCTCCGCGCTACCGATCGGGGCCTACTACCGTTCGTCCCTCTTGAGTGTCGTCACGGTCCCGGAGCTTCGTGCCGACGTACGAGACTACCGGGGCACTCACTTCGGGAAGCTGCCCTAGTAGACGAGGACTGGAGTTCCTACCTCCACCAGATGATAGAGCTCCCGGGCCGATTCATTCGTGAGCCGGATACAACCGTGGGAGATCCGCCTCCGGTCCGGGTCCGGATTCATCAGGATCGCCGGACTGTTGGTTCCATGAATCGCGATGCCGTCGCCGAGATACAGAGCCGTGGTTCCCATCGCCCCACGGATCCGTCGCGACGGATGGTCAAGGGGGGGAATCCTCAGCCCCTTCTCCACATAGTACCAGTCCGGCGCTTCCCACATCGGATCCTTCTCCATTCGCCGAACCTTGAACAGGCCCTTGGGCGTGGTGAACCGCCAGCGCTTCCCCTGTCCTGCCAGGCGGAAGCCGGTCCCGGTGCCAGCGGGTGCCGACCAGATGGTCTCGGCCCCGTCCACGACGTAGACCCGATTCTCGGCAAGGTGGACGATGATGTAGCGACCACCGTTCCGGACGAGTGGATTCTCCAGAACGATTCCCCGCTCCACCACCCTCGCGCTGAACTGTATGCCGTCGTCCCCGGTGAAATGCTGGGCGGCCAGAGGCCGGGATCCCAGCACGATCCCGCCGATGGCCAGGAGAACCGTTGCCATTCGCGACGTGGATCCCGACAGCATTTTCCCGGTTCCCAAGCGCCGAGCCCTCCGCATCGTATAGACCTGTGCCACTTCGCCTCCAAGGATAAACACTACCGCGCCGTAATAGATCCAGAAGAAGAGGATCGCAATGGTCGCCAGGTTTCCATAGGCCGTGCGGTAGTCCGCGGCCGAAACCACGTACCAACTGAACGCGAGCTTCATCACTTCGAAGAGCACACCGGTGAACGTGGCAGCGATGAGGACCGTTCTCCAGGGAATGCGCCGGGTTGGCAGATACCTGTAGATCAGGACAAACATGACCCAGATCGATCCAAGCGCCACCCCCTGTCCGAAAAGGGACTGGGTCAGCCGGAGGCTCTCACCCTCCAGGCCTACAAGACTCACGCCAAAGTCCCGGACTATTCCCAGAACTACGGTGATACCTAGGTTGACGACGGCGAGGATGCCGGCGATCACCACGATCTGAGCGTCAAAAAGTTTCCCTCTGACGATCCCCCGGTCCTGGCCTACATCGAAGATTTCCCGAAGAACTGTTCGCAGGGTTCCGACCAGGCGGGTGGAGATCCATACGAAGACGAGAGCGCCCAGGAGGGTAAACCCTTCACGCTCGGCCAGGAGCGGATCCACAACCCCACGCACACTCGCTTCCAGTTCGGATGCGTCGCCGGCTGTGGGCAGGACCTGGAGCAGAAACGCGAGGATGACGCCGGCAGGGTCACCGAAGCGGGCCGAGAGAACGAACCCCGAGACGCCCACGATGAGAAGAAGGAGCGGAACGAACGCGATCAGAACGTTGAACGTGATCGCCCCGGCCATGAAGAAGATATTGTCTTCGTCGGCCTTGGAAAGCACGCGAAAGAGGAAGTTGCGAATCCGGATCAGTCGGCGGGTGTGCGGCGCTCTTCTTTCCTCACCCGGCGGGGAATTCTCGCGGCCACCTCCGGCCACCTCCGTCGGCGCGAGCTCACGCCTGGGGTCGGGCATCATGCGCACAACGGCCGCGCCCGGACTTCCACCGCTCCGGACACGGCCGTGTCGAGAACTCTCTCAGGTTCGTCCCGCCCCACTCAGGAGTCGGAAGACTCTTCGCCCTCGCCTTCCTGAGGCTGAACGACGTCGCGCGCAGCGTCCACGCCGGCTCGGTAGGCGGCCTTGGATTGCTCGATCCTGTGCTCGAGATCGCTCCGGGCTTCGCGAGCGGCTTCCCGGCCAGCCTCCACGGCTCCTCTCACCTGTCCCATGCGCTCCTGAACACCCACGCGGGCTGCGTCAAACCTCTCCTCGAGGGTTCGTTGGGCGTCTCGGACCCGCTCCTCGGCGGCGCTCCTGAGCTTCTTCGCTCTTTCCTTGATCTCCTCCTGGGTCTCCGTCCCCGACTGTGGCGCGAAGAGCAAGGCGAGGCCGGCCCCCACCAAGGCCCCCACGAGGAAGGATCCAAGCCCGCTCCCTTCCCTCTCGATCACGATGTAGGGCATATCGCCGTGGTCACGCATTATGTCCTCCTGAATGGTCGAACGACACGTCGACCGGAACCTGCTCCAATGGCTCCAATCTAGCCCTGCCGGGAAACGGTTACAAGCAACGTCGCCAGCCCATAGCCAACCAAAAGGCCCACCAGGCCCCGTGCCCGGTCAACGCCTGTGGAGCCGTGCCTGCCCGCGAGCCCTGAAGCATGCTTCCCGGAGCGTCAGTCCTCCGGAATGTCGATTACGAGTCCGTCGTAGGCCGGCTCGACCCCCTTCGGCAGCCGCTCGATCAGCTCCTGATGGCCCACCTCATGCGTCAGGTGGGTCAGCAGCGTCCGCCTCGCGCCCACGCGCGCAGCGGCTGCCACCGCCTCTTCCACGTTGAAGTGGCTGGGATGCGGGTGCCCGAACCAGAGCGCGTTGAGGACCAGCACCTCGACTCCCGAGAGGGCCTCCAGCGCCGCCGGAGGTAGCCGCTTCGCATCCGTAACGTACCCTAGCGGGCCGACCCTGAAACCGAAGACCGTCGTGGCGCCATGAGGCACGACCACGGGCACGAATGCCTTGCCGAGGATCTGCACGGGAACATCCGGTCTCACGGTCTCGAGGTGTATCTCCGGCACTGTGGTTCCGGCGGGGGCGCGGATCGTCTCGTCGAAGATGTAGGGGAACCTACGCAGCAGCTCCTCCTCGCATCCCTCCGGGGCATACGCGATCATTCGGCGACCCCGGATAGCGGAGAAGAGCCGCAGGTCGTCGATGCCATGGAGGTGGTCGGCGTGCTGATGGGTGAACCAGACCGCGTCCACCCGATCGATCCCGGTTGCAAGCAGCTGTAGTCGCAGCTCCGGCGGAGTATCGATCAGGAGTCCCCCGTCCTCGAGCGCGAGGTGGGCCCCGTGGCGGGTCCTTTGATCACGGAAGTCGTGGGAGGTGCAGGTCGGGCACCCGCAAGCGACCACCGGAATGCCGAACGACGTCCCCGTTCCGAGAAACGTCAACCTCACGGTCCGCTCCGCTCCAAGCGCTCCACTCGCATCGTGTTGGTGGTACCCGAGATATGAAAGGGGAACCCCGAGGTGATGACTACGGAATCTCCCTCCTCCCCAAGACCCGAGTCGAGCACCGCCTCCTTGCCGCGCCTCACCAGCGAAGCGTAGCTGACTTCCGCGCCCTCAGCGAGGACCGGTCGAACACCCCACACGGCGGATAGCTGCCGGGCCGTCTTCGGATCCGTGCAGATGCCGAAGATGGGAACCGGCGGGCGGTAGCTGGACACGAGCCGCACGGAAAAGCCAGTGAGCGTCAGGACGATGATGGCGGGAGCCCCCAGTTGCCTGGCGGATTGCACCGTCGCAGAGGCGACGGAATGCTCCCGGGGCGACGCCCCCGCCCGCAGCCTATCGTCCGGCCGGAGCAGGTACCTGGGTCCCGACTCCAGCACCCCGCTCTCCTCCTCGATCTCCCGTGTGATGCGAACGATCGCCTCGACCGACTGAATCGGGTAACGCCCTATCGCCGTCTCCCCCGAGAGCATGACGGCGTCCGTCCCGTCCAGGATCGCGTTCGCAACGTCCGATGCCTCGGCTCGGGTGGGAAGCGGCTGGTCGATCATAGACTCCAGCATCTGGGTCGCGGTGATCACCGGACGCCCGAAGTAGCTCGCCAACCGGATGATACGCTTCTGAGCCAGCGGCACTTTTTCGAACGGCAGCTCGACCCCCAGGTCGCCGCGGGCTACCATCACCGCATCCGCCTCAGCCAGAATCTCTTCGATCTGATTGAGCGCCTGGGCCATTTCGATCTTCGCGACGACCAGCGCTCGTCGTCCCACCTTCTCCTTCAGAGTGGCCACGTCCGCTCCTCGCCTCACGAACGAGAGGCCGACGTACTCCACCCCCTGCTCGAGGGCGAGCTCCAGGTCTTCCAGGTCCTTCTCCGTGAGGGACGGGGCTCCCACTTCCGTCCCGGGCAGGTTGATCCCCTTGTTGCTGTGAAGCAGACCACCGCGCACCACCCGGAAGGTCGCTCGATCCCCCGCTCGGGTCAGACACTCCAGCTCCAGCATTCCGTCGTCGAGCAAGATCGCCCCCCCCACACGCACGTCCGCCGCCAGGTCGGGGTACGTGGTGGGCAGCTCGTTGGCCTCGTGCTGACCTTCGGGAGCGAACGTGATCTCTTGCCCCTCTGAAAGGAGGAGCGGCCGGCGCAGGCGTCCGACTCGAATCTTCGGACCCTGAAGATCCACGAGAACAGGTACGAGCTTTCCGACCCGGTCGGCCGATTCTCGAGCTTCCTCGATCAGGCATCGGTTCTGGTCCCGACCACCGTGAGCCATGTTGACGCGGAACATGTCCAGGCCCTCTTGGAGGAGCTGGTCCATGACCTCCGGCGAGGCCGACGCGGGCCCGAGAGTCCCCACGACCTTGGTGCGACGCATTCCTTCCTCCTTCCTCGTCCGCATTCTGGCCGCCACGCGGGTGGGGAACAACCTCGAATCGCCAGCCGACATCTACATCCTCGCCAGCGCGGCACGAGCCCAACACACGGAGAACGGGGCGGTCGAAACCTGAAGAGCGCGCCCCGCGGCAGCAAGGCACATCCGCTGGCAGCCCAGGACCGGAGAGGAACAAGCGGGCGTCGCGCCAAGTATACACCAGCCGATTACACAGAGGTAGCGAGGTCTCGATCCTCATCCGCAGTTCCCTGTCGGCAAGCGCGATTCGCCATTTGACTTCCGTGGAGTTCATACAGGATGCGGCCTCGGCGGCTCGGATGGCTCGCAGCCTGTCGCGTCACCGCAAGCTCGCAGTCGATTGCGAGGCGGCGGGTTTCCACCGGTATTCCGACCGGCTCTGCCTCGTGCAGATTGCCACGCTTCGGGGCGTCTTCCTCGTCGACCCCTTGTCCTTTGACCCATCGGAAGCTCTGCGGCAATCCTTCGAGGACCCCTCAGTCACGCTGATAATGCATGGCGGTGACTATGACCTGCGTCTGCTCGATCGGGACCTAGGAATCCGGGCTCGCAATCTCTTCGACACCCATGTCGCGGCGGCCTTGCTCGGGGAGCCAGCCCTGGGACTCTCCGCCCTGTTGGAGCGTCACATCGGTGTGCTTCTCGAGAAGAAGCACCAGCGCGCGGATTGGGCACGACGTCCACTGCCAGGGGAGTTGCGGGAATACGCAGCGGATGACGTTCGGCATCTCCTGGCCTTGGCGGATGCACTCGCCGTCCGGCTGACCGAGAAGGATCGAACCGGATGGGCCGAGGAGGAGTTCCGCATTCTGGAGGACACGCGCTGGGAACCCAAGCCCGACCACGACCCGGTGACCCGCGTCAAGGGAGCCCGGAGCCTGGACCCGAGGTCGACGACCGCTCTGCGGGCGACGCTGGAGTGGCGGGATCGGATCGCCCGCGAGCTGGACCGGGCTCCGTTTCGAGTCGTCGGGGACAAGGCCCTCCTGGTGGCGGCGACGGGACGCCCGGCCAGTATGGAAGAGCTCGAAGCTCTGCACGGCTTCCCGAGGGGGGTCGCCCGCCGCTGGGGAGTGGACCTCGTAGCTCTGTTGCAGGAAGTCGAGGAGCGTCACGAGTCCGAGCTCGTGCCCTATCCCGCCGACGGAGGTGACTCGGGCGGTCGGCCGACGCCCGAGATCCTGGACCTCGTGAACCGACTGAAGGAGATTCGCAACCGCGCCGCCGATCGGCTGGGCATCGACCGGGGCACGTTGCTCCCCAACGGGCTCTTGCTGGAGCTGGCCCGGCGTGCCCCCCTGGAGGCCCAGGAGCTTGCGAGCATGAACGGAATACGGCGTTGGCAATGGGAGGTCGTGGGCCAAGATTTCGCTCGGACCCTGAACGACGGCCACCGGATCGATTCCCCCCGGCGTCGGACGCCGGAGGCCTAGACTCATTTCCCTATCGGGGGGTTCTGCATGGCTTCAGAGATCCTGCAACGAGACGATCTGTCTGTCTATGTAGTGGCGGGCTTGCCCAGAAGCTTCAAGAAGAAGCTAGCGAAGTTCATCGACTCAGAGTCCAAGTCGGCCGGCGATCTGATGCTCCTCGACGAGGAAATCACCGATTGGGTGATCAGCCGGATTCAGGGGGACAAGCGGAGGAGCCACGAGCGGACACCGGCCTCGGCTGCTCTGTGGAGAGCGTACAGGGCGCTGAGCGCTGCCCGATACCACCTGCAGGGAGATTCCGCCGAGTCGCGCGTTCGGGAGCTTCGCGGGGCGGTCGAAGAGCTATGGCGAGATAAGAGCCCCCTGCACCAGTCAGCCGAGGACGAAGACGCCGTTCAGTGACGGCGTGCGATCGTCAGGCGGCTGCCTCCTCCTCCTTGATCTTGCAGTCGATGCAGTAACGAGCATGTGGAAGGGCGTCCAAGCGCTCGAATCCGACCTCGACCCCACAAGTGTGGCATTCGCCGAAGTGATCCGGATCGCTATACAGCCGGCGAAGCGCCTCCTCGATTCGGTAGAGATACCGACCCTCCTTGGTCGCGAAGAGCGCCGCCTTCTCTCGCTCCATCGCTTCGGTTCCCTGGTCGGCCATGTGATCCGTGTATGCCGAAAGGTCCGAATCCCCTGACTCCCGGTCTGCCTTGGCCATCTCATCGAAGAGACCCAGTGCCCGCAGTGCGCGGGCTCTTTCGTCCAGCAGCCTCTTCTCGATGTGTGCGAGTTGCTTCTTGTTCATCTCACTCCGCTGGTCGACTCCAACGCGGGTTGGTGGTTTGTCCATCGTTCTCGGACCGGCGGCATGAATTCTAACCGCGCAAAACAGACGAGTCTACCCTGCTTTCTGCACATCTCGCGCCACTCCCATTCCCTCCCTGTCGCGCCACTGGCACCCTCGTCCCCACCGATCGCACTCCCTTACCACCGGATGAGGCTGCTTCCCCACGTGAACCCGGATCCGAACGCCGTCAGGCAAAGTAGATTCCCTTGCTCCAGCCGACCCTCGCGGACGGCCTCGGCAAGGGCGAGGGGGATGCTGGCTGCGGTGGTATTGCCGTACCGCTGGATGTTGTTGTAGATCCGGTCCTCCGGAATGCCCAATCTTCGCCGGACCACCTCGGAGATCCGCAGGTTCGCCTGGTGGGGAATCATCAGATGGATGTCTGTCACGCTGAGGTTGTTCGTCTTCAGCGCCTCCTCCACGGCTTCCGGCATGCGGGTCACGGCGTGCTTGAAGACCTCCCTGCCCTCCATCCGCGGATACTGTCGTCCCTCGTCGAGGTCGGCGTGAGAGATTCGCGGATGGCGCGCGCTCGATGCGGATTCTAACCAGAGGACCCTGGCGAACCGACCATCCGCATGCAGGTGCGTGGACAGGACACCTCGGTTCGGATCCTCCGCCGGGCCCAGGACGGCGGCACCGGCTCCATCCCCGAACAGCACTGCGATATCCCGGCCACGAGTCGAAAGGTCCAGCCCCGTCGAGTGGATCTCCACCCCCACCAGGAGAACGATTCGGTACTGGCCAGTTCGGATCCAGGCGTCCGCCACCGAAAGGCCGTAAAGGAACCCCGTGCACTGGTTACGGACGTCCAGTGCGGGGACCCCCGGAATCCCCAAGGCCTCCTGGAGGAGCACTCCCGTCCCGGGGAACGTGTAGTCCGGGCTCAGCGTCGCCAGGATGATGGCGTCCACGTCCTCCGCATCGAGGCCCGCATCCGCCAGAGCCATCTCCGAGGCCCTTCGGGCCATCTCCGCACCGCTCATGCCGTCCGACACCCACCGCCGTTCTTCGATCCCCGTCCGCTCGCGGATCCACTCGTCAGAAGTCTCCATCCAACGGGTGAGGTCCTGGTTCGTGATCACCCGCTCGGGGACATAGCTCCCGGTTCCCAGAAACACGGCTCTCGGCAACGCTCACCTCCCGGTTGGCGCCCTCGTGATCGGATCCGAACGTTGTGCCCCGGGTACAGCTTCCCGGGTTTCCCCTCTCCCTAAGATACCCACCGTGGCTCGATCTGCGAGGATGGCTTGAAGAAGATCCATTGCCGGCGCTGCAACCAGGAAGAGCTCGCTCTGGAGCGTCCGCCTTTCCGCAACGACCTGGGCGCCCGAATTCACCACGACATCTGCAGGAACTGTTGGGCAGAATGGCTCCAGCACCAGACCTTGCTCATCAACCACTACGGCCTCGACCCTCGAGACCCCGAGGCTCGCCGGTTCCTCTACGCACAGGTCGAGAAGGTGCTCCTCGGCGACGGAAAGGCCGAGCAGGTAGATCCCTCACGGCAGGGAGAGGTCGAGTGGTGAGCTCTTCCAGGCCCCCATCAGGCGACCCCTGCATTCATCGTCCCAGTTCAGCCGAACCACGAACGCGCCGGGAAGTGTGGCCAGGAGCTCCACGGCCCCACCCGGACACTCGGCGTCCATGCGATCGAGGGCGGGCCCGTGGACCTTCCCTCCATGCTCCACCAGGAGGTATTCCAGGCCGGCCTCACTCCACAGGCGATACTGCTGGACCGGTGTTCCCCACGAGGGACCTTCCGCGGCGAGGGGCACGAATGGCGCGCTGGGGGCCACGGTGCGCCCGGTGTACAAGTGAAGGGCGGCCCAGAGCTCAGGGGCTCCGACCACCGCGTCCTGCGGGGTGGCGGTGAGCACGGCTTCAGTCCCGCGCACAAGAGCCTCGCTCCGAATCCGATAACCTCCGTCGTGCTCGCCGCGACGCAGCCCTGCCAGGGAACGCCCCGCGAACCAGAGACCCCAGCACCCTGCCACCAGCACAGCTGCGACACGAAGAACCCTCCTGCCGCCAGCACGGTCAATCGTCCTCTCCAGCCCGAGGGTGACGATCAGGACGAGGATGGGGATCATCGGCATGAGGAGGCGGGAAGCCCGATACGGCCAGAGCAGGAGGAGCCCGAGGTAGAACACCAGGCTCAGGACGACCAGGCGCGATCGGCGCCAGAGGATAAGGGAGCCCGTGAGCGCCAGGGGAAACACCAGGACTGTCCCCACCACCACCCGCCAATCGCCTGGGATTCCCGGCAGGAGGATCGCCCCCATCCCCGAGGAGAGTGCGGCGAGCGCGTTCGCCAGGTCCCTGCCGAAGGCGGCCGGATTGCCCAGAGACCCCTGGAGTAGCCAACTGCCGTACGGTCCAAGAATGTCCCGCAGGCCGCCCGGGATTCGTCTCGCCGCCCACTCTGCCCACAAGAACCACGGCGCCAGCACGGCCGTTCCCACGGCCACCACAGCCGCCGCCGCCCCAAGTCTACGTCTGCTCACAAAGGTGAGCGCGGCGCCGACCCAGAGAACGACTCCGGCGCTCCGGGTGTAGGACGCCGCCGTGGCTGCCAGGCAGAAGGCCGCTGTTGCCGCCGTGCCGCCAGCCCTTTCCATGGACGATCCTGACCACAAGGCGAGGATCAGGGTGGCCAGGAACAACGGCTCCGAGAGAGGGATCACCGTGGGTCTCCACGTCTCGACGGAGACCCAGGCAATTGTTGTGACCAGGAGAGCCTCCCGAATGCCCAGTCCCAGGTTCCGGTGCGAGAATGCGAGGAAGCATACCCCCGCCAGGATCACCAGTGAGATGTTGAGGACCTGGAACAGCGGAGCGCTCTCGGGGAACTCCGGGAACGCAGACCAGACCCCCGAGAGCACCAGAGGGTAGAGAGGTGGGAACTTCGGAGCTGGGGGAGTGCCGACGACTCCGGCGTAGTGGAGGCCCTGACCCTGGGCAATGGCCTTTGCCAGGAGAAGGTACACCCCATCGTCGTGCCACACCCCGGGAAGAGCCGGACTCCAGGCCAGAAGGGCGACCAGAACAAGCACTGCTGAAAGGCCAGCATACCAGAGGAACTTCACGGAACCGCGCCGGCCCGTCCTGGTCTTCGCCAGATCCCAAGGATGCCCGGCCACTCCGCCAGACATCCGGGTCGGCGCTGCAAGGCAACCGTCATTTGCCGCCACAGACCGATGACCAAAGGTGAACTGATGCTGAAGTCACATCTCCATGCACGCACTCACAGAATAGCGAGCAGATTGTGTGCCTCCGCTCTCCTCGTGGGAACGACCCTCCTCCTCGGCTGTCTCCCTCCGAACCGATCGACCGGGTTGTTCCCGACACCGCCGCACCCCTCAAACCTTCCCGCCTTGCCGGAGGGACGCCCCCTTCAGGTGCTGGTTCTGGGCGATTGGGGTACCGGCGAGGAGGGTCAGCGCCACGTGGCCCGGATGATCGCCGTGATCCACGGTGCCGACCCGCCCGACTTCGTGATCACGGTGGGGGACAACTTCTATCCCAATGGGGTGGAGAGCGTCGACGACCCCCTTTGGTCGCGAGCATTCGAGGACATATATCGGGGACCGTTCTGGGATGTCCTCACGTTTCGCCCCACCTTGGGGAACCACGACTACGAGGGAGACGCCTCCGCCCAGCTGGACTACTCGAACCGGAATCCCCGCTGGGACTTTCCGGCGCCCTACTACGCCTACTCCGTGGCGACGCCCGACGGGGGACGAGTGCTTCTTATGGCCCTGGATTCCGAGCCCATCCACCGGCAGAAGGAGGGATCCCGGATCCAGCTACAATGGGTCGACTCCGTCCTCAAGCACTCGGATCACGACCGGGTCGTCGTGTACGGCCATCATCCCGTGGTATCGGATGGGCCCCACGGCGACTCGGAAGAGATGCTGGACGAGGTTCTTCCACTGCTCCTTCCCGGGGCTGATGTCTACCTGTCCGGCCACGATCACGTCATGGACTTGCGCCCCCTCCCAGGTGGGCTTATGCAGGCGGTCTGTGGGAACGGAGCGGGCGCCGACCACGCCTACATGGCACCGCTGAATCCGGTGAGCATCGTCACGTTCACCGGGGCGGGGTGGTGCCTCCTCAAGATCTGGAAGGAGGTCCTCGCCATCGAGCTGTACGACGGACACGGCAATATCCAATACCGCCAGCTGGTGAGGGATCGGCGGAGTCAGAAGAGCGGGAGCGACCCCTGATCGAAGCGCCGGGAGGCGGTGTCCCCTGAGCGACCCTCTGCCGCGCCAGCGGCAGTAGCGCAGCGGGGGACCGAGGGGGAGCACCGCCTCCCGGCACCACTAACGGGTCAGGACCTCCTCGATGTGCTCCAGCGCCCACTCGAGATCGGACTTCTCCACGACGAGCGGCGGCGCGAAGCGGATCACCTGATGGTGGGTCTCCTTCGCGAGAATCCCTCTGTCGTGCAGCGCCTCACAGAAGGGGCGTGCCGGTCCCGACGACTCCTTGATGACCACACCGATCATGAGACCTCGACCCCTGACCTGCTCCACGTGCGGCGAGTCGATGGCCCGGAGCTCACCCCGGAACCACTGCCCGAGCTCGTCCGCCCGGCCAGGAAGGTCGTCTTCGATGATGACCCCCAGCGACGCTCGGGCCACAGCCGCGCCGAGCGGATTCCCACCGAAGGTCGAGCCATGGTCACCGGGTCTGAACACGTCCATAAACTCGGAGTCGGCGATGGCCGCAGATACGGGGTAGACACCTCCACCGAGCGCCTTGCCGACAATGAGCACGTCGGGCCGCACGTCCTCCCACTCGGAGCAGAAAAGGCGTCCCGTCCGGCCCAGCCCCGTCTGAATCTCGTCCGCCATGAAGGCGACGTTGTGCTCCCTGCATACGGTCGCCGTCCCGCTCAGGTACCCGTCCGGTGGCACGACGACCCCACCTTCCCCCTGAATCGGCTCGACCAGGAACCCAACCGTGTTGTCCTTCACAGCGGCCTGGAACGCATCCAGGTCCCCGTAAGGCACCATGCGGAAGCCTGGAGTGAACGGCCCGAACCCCTCCCGGTATTCGGGCTCTGACGAAAACCCTACGATGGTGGTGGTGCGACCGTGGAAGTTCCCCTCACAGACGATGATCTCGGCCTGGTCCTCCGGCACGCCCTTCTTCTGGTAGCCCCACTTCCGGACCGTCTTGATGGCGGTCTCCACCGCCTCCGCACCGGTGTTCATGGGCAGTGCCTTCTCATACCCGGTCGCCTCGCACAGCTCCCGCAGAAACGAGCCCATCTGATCGTTGTGGAAGGCTCGCGAGGTCAGAGTCAAGCGCTCCATCTGCTCTCGGGCGGCCCGCAGAATCCTTGGGTGCCGGTGCCCCTGATTGAGGGCGGAGTATGCCGCCAACATGTCCAAATACCGCCGCCCCTCGACGTCCCAGACCCAGCACCCTTCGCCACGCTCGATGACGACCGGGAGGGGGTGGTAATTGTGAGCGCTCCAGCGCTCCGCTTCCTCAACATGCTGAAAGGTCTTGGATACGATCATCTCGGTCATGGCACCTCCCACTCGATGGCTGCTGCTCGAGTTCCAGCGTGTCCGTTGCCGGGCGACTCTAAAAGGGCTGCCGGTACCAAGGCAAGATGCGCCCTGCCGGGGCCCGCGCTTCGTCCAAGAGGCGACGCCTTCCCAAGGGTCATCCCCCGCGGAGAGTCACGGGTCGCTTCTCCCGCTCGTCTACCGTCAACTGGAAGACGTCGGGTCGTGAGTAGTGGCCCACTACATCGAAGTCGAACTTCCCTCTGGCCACCTCTCGCAGGTCGATTTCCGCCGTGAGTATACCTTCCTGATCGAAGAGAGGACCTGCCAGACACTCTCCCAGGGGAGAATAGATGGCGCTGCCCCCTCGGCACAGCACATCCGGCCAGTCCTCCAGCTCGTGCTTGATCTCCAGATCGGAGGAATAGTGTGCCTTGGTGACGTATTGGTTGCAGCCCAGGACGAAGCACCGCCCTTCCAGGGCGATGTGCTGGAGCGTCGACTGCCAGCTGGGCCGGGCGTCCGCCGTGGGAGCAAGATACACCTCCACCCCTTTTCCGTAGAGGGCCATGCGCGCGAGGGGCATGTAGTTCTCCCAGCAGATGAGGCCTCCCACTTTCCCGTGGGGCGTGTCCAGAACCGGGAGCGTGCTTCCGTCTCCCTCTCCCCAGATCAGCCGCTCCGCCGCCGTGGGCTTGAGCTTCCGGTGCTTGCCGAGAAGGGTACCGTCCATCCCGATGTAGACCAGAGTGCAAAAGAGACTCCCCCCACTGAAGTCGCGGTCTCGCTCCACCACTCCGGTGGATACGAACACTCCTTCCTCACGAGCCACCTCCGAGAGTCGCTCCATTTCAGGGCCCGGAATCTCCACCGCGCTCTCCCAATACCGCTCCCATGTCCGCCGGCCCGCAGGGCTTCTACCGCCCACCGCCGTGCCGAAACGCAATCCCCAGGGATACCCGCCCAGATACGCCTCCGGGAAGAGGACGAGCGCCGCTCCTTCCGAGGCCGCCTGCCTGACGAGTCTGCAAGCCTTCGATGTGGTTTCCTCGGTGTCGAAGAGCACCGGTGAAGCCTGGACAACGGCCGCCCGCAGTGATGGCGATTCGCTCATTTCCATAATCCTCGTTGGGTGATCCGCTTCCTCCGCCCCCATCAGCCTCCCCGGTAGATCAGCTCCGCCACGACCTCCCCGACGATTCGCAGCGTCTCGGAGCTCGTGTTCTCGGGAAGGTCGTCCGGGGTATGCCACAGACGGTTGTCCGGCCCGTATTCGAAGTCGATGACGTTCGCCGTCGGGATGCCAGCCTCGTTCAGCGGCAGATGATCGTCGACGATGCTCGGACCGATCCTCTCCGGAAAGAGTCCACCAAACCCGAGGCTGCGCGCGGCACCCCAGACCTTCTGCACCACCTGGGGAGCGAACTCGGCCGAGTATCCCTCCACGGGGAAGAGGGGATCCTCATCTCCAACCATGTCGAGAAGGATAGCGTATTCGGGAGCCGCTCCTTCGTCCACCTTCGATGCGAACCGCTTCGACCCGAGGAACATGTCCGCCGTGGTGGGCCCGAAGTCCTCTCCATCGACGAAAAGGAGGTCCACACCCACGGGAGGGGCAGTGGAGGCCATGAGGTTCGCCAGCTCCATCAGCACCGCGGTACCAGACGCGCCGTCGTTCGCTCCGGGTACAGGCTTCTCGCGTTCTTCTGGATGGGTGCTTTGATCGGCTCGGGGGCGGGTGTCCCAGTGCGTGAGAAGCAGTATACGTCTTGCAGAATCCGGCTGGAAACCGGCGAGAATATTGGCCAGGCCGAGGGCCTCACCCGTCGTGGTAGTCGCCTCGAATCGGTCCACCACGACCGTGTCAGCCCGCTCCCCCAGGAAAGCCAGCATCCACTCCTGCTGAGCCCGGTGACCTTCGCGACCGGGGACTCTGGGCCCGAATTCCACCTGCTTCTCAAGCATCTCGTGGGCACGGACTCCGTCGAACCGGGGCCGCTGGACCCGCTGCGGAGGGGAGGTTCCGGGAGGCCTCGAGGAGCTCTCCGGGGCGTCACACCCCCCGAGCCCCCCAACGGTCACCAGCACGAGAAGCCCACAGCAGAATCTTCGGGTCGACCCCGGATCTGGGAGATTCCAGGGCGGCCTGCAGCACTCAGGAGTCAAGGCCACGCCTCAGGCTCGGCCCGCAGCGAGCCCGTCAATCCCGCTAGCCATCTCCAAGTCCCGGTCGCTGATGCCTCCCACATCGTGGGTGAACAGGTCGATGATCACTCGGTTGTACACGTTGTACCATTCCGGGTGGTGGCCCATCCGCTCGGCGAGCAGCGCTACTCGGGTCATGAAGCCGAAGGCCTCGGAAAAGCTGCCGAATTCCATCTGGCGCCGCAGCTTTCCGTCCTTCTCCACCCAGTGCGCCAACTCCGCGGCTCTGGCTTCGAGCTGCTCGGGTGTGAGCTTCTTCGGTCGAGCCATCCCTCACCTCCGGCCAATGGGTCAGGTCAAGAACATCACAGGAGTCTCTACTGGCCCGAGCTTCTCCACTCCAGCGGAGCGGCTTCTCCTACCGGACGGTCCCTGTGACGACTACGGGAAGAGCCCCGACCAGTCCTGCCGGCGGGGCCCTTTGTCTGCGCTGTGGTCGAAGCCCGGATAGTCCTCAGCCGCACTCGCTGTATCCGCACAGGTGACACTTCACGCATCCCTCCTCGAAGGCGAGCTGACCCGCTCCGCACTCCGGGCAGCTGCCGAGGTAACTCTCGTTCACGGTGGACGACCCGGCGGAGAAGAGGGGTTGAGTCTGATCCCCGGAAACCGGGAGGGGAGACAAGAGCTCCGCCTGGACTCCCTCCTTCTCCGCCAGATAGCGCTCGATGGCCTGAGCCGCAGCATCCGGAACAGAAAGAACTTTGTGCGGACCAACTCCCACGGCCCGGTCGCAGGAGATACCACGCAGTTGTTCGCGCACAGCGGTGATCGGAATCCCGGAGCGGAGGGCGAGCGAGATGAGCCGACCGATGGCTTCGGAATCGGCCATCGCGGCCCCGCCCGCCTTACCCAGGGTGCAGAAGACCTCGAAAGGCCGACCTGATTCATCCTCATTGATGGTGACGTAGAGGTCGCCCAACGGGGAGTTCATCTTGAACGTCCGTCCCCGCAGCATCGGCGGCCGCCGTCGCTTGTGCCGCGCCGCACCGGCTCGGACATCCGCTTCGACCCAATTCTTCTGGAGGGTTTCCAGCTCCACTCTGAGCCGATGGGACTCCTCCCGCGCGTCCGCGAGCGCGCTTTCGAGAGCATGGATCGTGGCGGCGTCAGGGTCCGTGTTCGTCTGCTCGGGCAACTCCTCCTTACCGGTCTTCCCGGTGGAGAGAACCTGCATGGGACGCGAGCCGTCCCGATACACGGTGACCCCCTTGCACCCGAGCTCGAAGGCCAGCTCGTAGATCTGGCGGACCTCGTCCTGGGTGGCCTCCTTGGGGAAGTTCGTGGTCTTGGAGATGGCCGAATCCACATTCTCCTGGAAAGCCGCCTGCATACGGACGTGCCACTCCGGGGTGATGTCGTGCGCCGTCACGAACACCCGCTGGGTCTGTTCGGGAACCTCTTCGAAGTGGATGTGTCCCTCGTGAGCGATCCGCTCCATCAACTCTTCCGAGTACCACCCACCGCTCTTTGCAAGCGCCACGAAATCAGGGTTCACGTCCGCCATGAGGACGCCAGCCTGGTTCCTCATGAACGCCACGGCGAACAGTGGCTCGATTCCGGAGGAGCAGCCCGCGAAGATGGAAATCGTCCCGGTGGGCGCCACGGTCGTCAGGTTGCAGTTCCTCAGCGGACGCCTGGGGCGCACCCGGTTCCCGTCCGATCTCCGTGCGCACACCTCGTCCGGACCCCAGATCGACTCGGCCCACGCAGGGAAGACTCCCCGGGACTCGGCCAACTTCTCGGAGGCCCTCTTCGCCTCCTCGTCCACGAACCCCATCACTCTGCGACCGAGCTCCACTCCCTCTTGGCTGTCATATGGAATGCCGAGCCGGACAAGCATGTCCGCCCAGCCCATCACGCCGAGGCCAATGCGCCGGATCTTCTGGGCGAGCTCCGAGATCTCGGCGAGTGGATGACGGTTCTGGTCGATGACGTTGTCCAGGAAATGAGTCGAAAGGTGCACCGCCCTCAGCAGCTCGTTCCAATCGATGCGCTCTTCCGGATCGGAGTCCCAGGATCCGTCGCGGACGAATCGGCCAAGGTTGATGCTGCCCAGATTGCACACGTCGTACGGCAGGAGGGGCTGCTCGCCACACGGGTTGGTAGCCTCGTACGAGCCGAGCTTGGGCACAGGATTGAGCTCGTTGGCCCGGTCGATGAAGAAGACTCCGGGCTCGCCCGTGCTCCAGGCTCCCTGAACGATCCGATCGAAGATCTCCCGGGCGTCCTCCTGCCCCAGGACCTCCCCGGTCCGAGGACTCAGCAGCTCGTAAGCCTCCCCCTGGTCAACGGCCTGCATGAAGGCGTCCGTGATGGCTACGGAGATGTTGAAGTTCGTGATCTGCGATGTGTCTTCCTTGCAGGTGATGAACCGACGAATGTCGGGATGGTCCACGCGCAGGATGCCCATGTTGGCACCCCGCCGGGTTCCTCCCTGCTTCACCACCTCGGTGCTGGCATCGTACAACCGCATGAAGGATACGGGGCCCGAAGCGACTCCCATGGTGGACCGAACCACGTCCCCCGCCGGGCGTAGCCGGGAGAAGGAAAAGCCTGTACCTCCTCCGGACTGGTGCACGAGCGCCATGGCCTTGAGGGTGTCGTAGATCCCGCTCCTGCCGTTGGAAAGGGCGTCCTCCACCGGGAGGACGAAACACGCGGAAAGCTGACCCAGAGGTCGTCCCGCGTTCATCAGCGTTGGAGAGTTGGGTTCGAACTCTCCCCTCGTCATGAGATCGTAGAACTGACGGGCCAGCTCTTCCACGGCCGCGTCCGAAGCCCCGTAGCGTCGATCCGTCTCCGCGATGGTCCAGGCCACTCGCCAGAACATGTCTTCCGGATCCTCCACGGGATCGCCCGCTTCGTTCTTCTTCAGATAACGGCGGGCCAGGACGATCCGGGCATTTTCACTCAACACGGCGGACGGAAGGTCCTCGGGCTTCGCCGGGGGAGTGGCTTCCGGGCTCTGACGGGGATCCTGACGATGCGGCATCGCTTTTGACTCTCCAGAATGGACGGTCGGAGACGAACCCTTGCGAAAATGCGAAAAGACTGTCGAAAAGCGGTGGCGGGATGGCCCGCAGCTCCACCACCTTGTGGTTCACCCCCAGGGGAATACCATATCTTGGGGGACCGGCATAGTAATCGCCCTGTATCTGGTGGTCAAGGGGGGTTCCGGCTCCCCTTCACCATCTGGCCCGCAAGATGCTGTCCAAGCCCCGGTATTCTACGTCCCCGAACCGAGCGGAGGCAGGAGAACACGCAGTGCGCGCCGTCCGGAACATCCTCAATGTAGCGCTTCCTCTCTTGGGAATGTTGGTGGTCTTTTCCGTGGTCCTGTGGATCAGAGAGCCCTCCATCGAGATCGTTCTGGTCGCTCTCGGCGTCCTCATGATCCAGTCTACCGCGTGGAAGCTCACGAATCCCTTCTTCCCAAACGAGCGCCGCTATCCAGAGCTGAGGAACGAGACGGACGAGTTCATCAAGCTGGTACGCATCCTCAACCGAGCAGCCCTCAAGGCTCGGGCAAGCGGGAAGCGCCAGGAGTGGGCCGAGTACGAAGCCGTTCTCTCCGCGATGCACCGTTCCGTGGACCGCATGGGGGCCCTGGCCGGGAAGGAGCTCGAAAACGAGCCCACGATGTCCCCAGAGATGGACGGCCCCAGAGTCAGAACGCAGGTCCCAACCTGAAGTACACCGAAGCTCTCTCCGTTCGCCCCCTATCGGAGAGAGGCACGGCCAAACCGATTCGCATGGTGAGAAGCGACGTCCACAGTGGAAGGGCCGTCACCTGCAGTTCGGCGCCGAAGGAGGCCAGGGGATCACGCCTCGGGTTATGAAACCCATGGGGGGCTTCGGCCAACTCCGGTCCCCAAGCGTTCCCCGCATCCAAGAACAGGGCCCCGCTCAGCCGGTCCAGGTACAGGGGAAGGACACCCAGGCCTCGATGCCCGAGTATGATCGGAAAGCGGTACTCTCCGGAAGCCGACCATGCATAGCGCCCGGAGCGGTACCCGTCTCCATATCCGCGAAGAGGGAAGAACAGCGGAGAGCCCCCGAAGCTTCCCACGGCGACCACCGTCTCCGGTCGTCCGGCGGCACCGCCCAGATCGAAATGCGATGCGTCTGCTCCGGGGCCCCATCCGGCGCCCCCACTGACCCTCAGCGCGAGAACGTGATTCGCGAAGCCAGGTCCGGGAAGGGAGGCGTACAACCGGATTCGACCTTGTAGATCCGTGAATCCGCGATCCCATCCGGCTTGTCCCGAGAGCGAATCCGCCACGTTCAGGTCCCGGCGGACTCTCAGCCTGAGAAGAGCACCCAACCCCTTCTCCTCACTCACGGAGTAGAGATAGGAGCGGACGTTGGAGAACGAGATCGAGGCGGCGGCCTCTCCCAGTCGAGACTCGGGTCGGGTGAGAGCGTACCGGCTGCTCTCCCGGAGATCCATTTCAAGAAGCGTCCTGTCTTCCCACACGTGAGCGGCCGACAGCGTCAGGGAGGCGAAGTCCCTCCAGCGCCGGCGGGGAAAGAACACCGAAAGACCGACACTTCTCTCTCTCTCCACGGGAAGCAAGGTGTCCGGAGGCTGTTCCTCGTCCATGCGAGCGAGAGCCACTCCAAGGGCATCGTGCGACTGAGCGAACGAGGCACTCAGAATGGGATTGCCCAGACCGGCGAAGGAGTAACTCAATCGGCCATCCGTCCGATCCGAGTCCGGCCGCCAGCGGAACCAGGCCGAATACTCGTGTCGTCCCACCACGTCGCCACCGGAGGTCCACGCTCCATACCCCCGGTCGAGCACCTCCCACCGGCCGGCGTTGTCGGGTGAGCCGATGATCGGCAGCCAGTAGCGCGGGAGAAGTGTCCGCCAGGGGCGGTAGGCACCACCGGCCGTATCGATGGAGAGGGCGAACCGAGTCTCGGCATCCCCGATCTCCTCCAGGAAGCGCGGATCCGTAGGGAAGGGTTCGAACCAGCTGGCCGGGTCGAAGGGCATCCGCTCGATCTGCCACCCATGGGCGTGGTAGGCCGACAAAAAGATCCAGCTGGAGCTCGGGTCCACCTCCGGATGAGTCACCCCCTGGAGGACGTTCGTGACCTGCCGCACAGGACCCGTCCGGCCACTGACCCCATTCACCTCCACCGCGAAGACGTTGGATATCCCCGTGCGGTCGGAAGACCAGAGCAGCCAGCGACCACTCGGGCTCCAGGCGGGCTTGGAGTCCACCGCTCGATCGGAGGTGATCTCACGGACGTTCTTGCCACTCGCATCCAGGAGGACCAGGTCGTGGTACGACCCGGGTCGCCAGCGAATCGCGGAGATCCAGCCACCGTTCGGAGACCACCGGGGAAAAGCCCAATGCTCGTCGGCCTCGAACTCCGTCAACGGATAGATGGTACCGTCGCCGAGGTCGACCCGGACCAGGCGGTTCGTACCCCCGCCTTCCTGGATCGCCACGGCGTGGACCCCGTCCGGGGATGCGTGCGGCTGAGTGAGTCGAGCTCCCCGCGTCACGCGCTGAATGACGCCGGCCGAATCCGCGAGGTAGAGATCTCTGCGCCAGCGATACGGATCCACGAACTCCGCCTGGGAAAAGAGAAGACGTCCGTCCGTCGACCAGGAGAAAGTCGCGACGCCGTTCGTCCGGGTGAGCTTCCGCCCGAGGCGACTCCCCGGCGTCATGACCCGGATCTGCGGATCCGTCCGCCCATCCGAACGAGAGAACGCGAGAACGGATCCGTCGGGAGACACGGCAGGATAGAGAGCCGTCTGTCCTTCCGTGGTCAACGCCGTCAGCCGTGTGAGGGGGGCCTTTGCGGCCAGGGAGTCCGAGAGGCGACGATGCTCTCGGGCCAGCTCCTCCGTCCAGGCGAGCCAGGCACCGGAGAACGAGACTCCGAAGGCTCGCTTCGCCGCCGAGTTCAGCCGGTAGGGAACCCATTGTCCGCCCACCGCCCGAACGAAGTCGCCCATGCGCTCGGGTCCATAGAGCTCCACCAGATGCTCGAAGAAGAGTGACCCGTAGACATAGGGCCTGGAACCCCCGGGCCATTCCGGGCTTTCGCCCGAAGCCTGGTCGATCCGCTCGAATTTCTCTTCTCCGACCGCCGTGCGCAGCACCATCTCGTGGTACGAGCCCCGACCGCGGCCCGCGTGGGTCAGAGCCGACTCGTAGTACGTGGCCAGACCCTCCACCGTCCAATCCGGCACCGCCAGCTCCGGGAAGAGGGGCCAGTGCGACGGAACCCGTCCGAAGATGCCGCGAAGCACGGACCCCAACCTGCCGGTCCGGTCCAGATGGAAGATGTGGGCTAGCTCGTGAATGACGACGAGATCGATCCAGTCGTCGAAGTAGGAGAGGGCGAAGCCGTCCATGGGAGGACGGGCGTAGATGGTGATCCGTTTCCAGGGAACGACGTTGGCGAACCCGTTCGAGGTGTCCTCGTGATCCGTGAGCACCAGCTCGATGTGGCCCGGAGGGCCTTCCAGAAAGGTGTCGCTCAGGGCTGCGTAGGCTCGCTCCGCCCGCTGGCCCGCTCGGCCCGCCAGCTCCTCCAGCGCGGCCGGATAGGTCACCCTGAAGTGGGACGTCTCCAGGGCACGCCACTCTTCGTCCGGGGGGAGCTGCCCTGACACGGGAAGTGGGCCGGCCAGGAGCAGCCCGAGGGCGACTCCAGTCCAGACGGCCCCGGCGGTCAGGGATCGCAGCGACATCATCTCTCCGATCTTGTCAAGAACGGGGCTGAGCCCCACCGTGATTGATAGGGTTCAGGCAACATCCCTTATACACCCTCCGTTCCGAGAGGCCATGCCGCAGCGCGAATCGTTCTGGTATCGGGTCGGATACGCCTTCGAGAAAAGCCGCACCGAACAGAGGCAGGTTGTGCGGGAGCCCACTCGCCCCCACCGTCTCCGCCTGGAGCGATCGAGGCCCCGGGCCTCGGAAGAGCTCCCTCTGGATACTCTCCTGGTGGCAACCGCCGCCGCCGCGGTGGCGTCGCTCCTGCGCCCCCGATCCGAGAAATACGGGGGTCGAAGTACGGATCTGATGAGGGCCGGCACGGCTGGCGTCGGAGCGGCGTTCCTACGGGCCCTGATCCACCCCTGGACCGGCGGCGGGGAGGACGAGAGCACCCTGGCAGGGAGTCTCGTCGACGATCTGCTGGAGGGCGCCGGCCAGGGCTTGATCTACGGAGCGTTGGTGGAGCCGCGGGTCCACGGGTCACCCGTGATCCGTGGGCTTCTGTTCGGGATTTTGGAGTATCTAGTGGCGCCGCTAGGGGGGATGGGAAGGGTCCTCCGGGCCGTGTCGCCCCAGAGAAGGATCCCGGTCGTCAAGGAACTGCTCTCCGGCGAGCAGAGGGTAACTCGCTCCCTGGCTGACCAGGTCGTCTTCGGCCTCGTGCTCGCCCTGCTCTACGGGTCGAGCCCTGACAGGAGAGAGATCTCCAGCGAGGTGTAGTCCGCTGGATCCGTCGGTTTTGAAGTCAGATAGAGCTCGGGGCACGCGGGCAGGGTCAGCGCGAACACCTCTCCACCTGTCGGCTCCGGCGGTTCCCCCAGAGGCTCAGCCACGGCCAGGATGCCCAGCAACTCGGTCATCACCCCCGCGGGGTCACCCCATCCCGTGATCTGGCAGAACTCTTCCGCCCGTTCCTCGATGACGGGCACCAGGTAATACGGGCCCAGCGAGTCGAGATAGTCCACGAGCACGTAGCGCGCCTCTGCCCCCGAAGCGGTATCGAAGAAGCGTTCCGCGTTCCGGCTCAGCGGGTAGTTGACGCTCCGGCGGCCGCTAAGCAGGAAGAAGATCCTCGGCTTCCTCGTGAGGATCACCGCGTCACCAGGAAGGCTCCCCCCTACCCAGAGGGCTGCCGCCGCGAACTCCTGGACCCGGAGACTGTTGCATGCGAAGGGCCCCCACTCCTGGATGAGCGGTCGACACTCTCGGGCCCCCTGGTACTGGATCCACCAGATCGCCGTGGCCGGAATCCAGAGCAGCAGAACCGCAGCCACCAGGGCCACCCGAGAGGCGCGTGGAGTCCAGCGTCCAGTGAGCGCCAAGAGCGCCTCGCCCCCGTAGAACAGCAGGAACGGGAACAGGGGCAGGGCGAACCGGTCGCCGGACCAGACCGCTGGCCAGAGGAGGATCAGAGCCAGGTAGAGCGGCACGAAGAGCTCCGCC
>JBDHKE010000355.1:0-2010 GCA_039586555.1 Gemmatimonadota bacterium
GTGTCGCGGTGGTGGAGTTCCCGTGCGGTCTCAGCGGCGAGGTAGGTCAGCAGGGCAAGACGCTTGGGTTGCGACAGGACAGCGTCGAGGCGCTCTCCGTTCGCATTCCTCAGCTCCGTTGTGCCGAGGGTCAGCAACCGGATCATCGGTGGTTCATCCCCTGCTGGTCACCCAACGGTGCGTCTAGACCGAAGTTCCGGTTGTTTCTTCCGCCTAAATTCAAGGCGTTCGGTGAGTTAGCCACGTTCTGAGGTGCGCGGTTCCTGTCTACAATCGGGGTGAGACTTCCAGGAGCTCAAAGGCCCGCTGTTGGAGGGCCGTGGGCTCGGTATACTGGTCGAAGGTGGCCTGCTCCAGCCCATGGGGACAGCAGCGGTGCTTGGCCAACGTGGCCAGGTGACGGAGGAGGGTGTGGAAGTCCTGGACAGGCTCGCCCTGGGGAGTCAGGCCCGTGGCGGCCTTCTGATGGGCGGCTTCGGAGCGTTGGGCTCGACCGACCACGGAAGCCCGACGCTTCCTGCCCGCCTGGGGCTGGTCGTCCTGGAAGAGGATCGGGGCCAGCGCCCGTTTCATGTGCCAGAGGACGTAGTAGGCCAGCATGCACAGGAACACGTGGGCCTTCACCCGGTCCTCCCGCCGGTGGTGGATCGGCCGCACGTCCAAATCCACCGTCTTGAGACTGCGGAAGGCCTGTTCGATGCGGGAGAGATCCTTGTAGGCCTGGACCGTGTCGTCGCGGCCCAGCGCCTCGCACGGCACGCTGGTTCGGATCACATAGATGCCGTCGAGCCTCGCCTCGGCCTCGATCCGCTCCGTATTCCGGCGATAGGTGAAGCCCTCCTCGGTAATCTCATACTCGAAGTGCTTGCCCACCTTGAAGCGGCCCAGGACCTTGCCCACCTTGACGCCGATCCTGTCCTTGCCCTTCAGGCGCCTCCTCGTGCGACGGGTGGCCTGCACGAGCTTGTCCAGCTCCCGCTCGGTGGCCTCGAGCAACTCCCCTCGCTTGCGGGCCCTCTCCTCGGCCAAGAGCGGGTTCCTGCAGGCGATGAGGCGCTCGCCGGGATAGTGGGGAGAAGTGATCTCGAACAGGTCCTGCTCGTCGAAGAGCGAGAGTTGAAGGACTTCGTCCCGGACCAAGGCCTGGATGGCCGCAGCCCGAAGGGCGGTGATCCAGTCCAGGCCCTCCCGGGGCCGGAGCTCCTCCTCGATGCGGGCATCGGTGAGCAGCCCACGGTCGCCCACGAAGACCACGCGCCGGAGCCCGAAGCGCTCCCTGACCTTCTGAATCGCCGAGCCCAAGGTGGTGGGGTCGGCTGTGTTGCCCCTGAAGACCTCCACGGCCACGGGACAGCCGTCGGCGGTACACAACAGCCCAAGGGTGATCTGAAGCTTGTCTTTCTTGTCGTCGCGACTGTTGCCCAGGGCCGCCAGGGGACAGGAGCGCCCCTCGAAATACGTCGACGTCACGTCGTAGAGCAGGAGCGTGCCCTCCCGGAGATGGCGCTCAGCGAGCTTTTTCTCCATGCGCCCCTGACGCCGTTGGAGCCAGTCCAGAGCCTGGTAGAGCTCGTCGGACGAGACGGTCCCCACACCCAGCACCTTGCCCAGGGAGGAGGTGCCCGTGAAGGGGTCGAGCCTTCGGGCCGTGGCCAGCTTGGACACCGGCTCCAGGATCCGCGACACGATCATGGCGACGACGAGGTCTCGCTCCCGGCCGGCCCGGCTCGAGATCAGCCGCTCCAGGCCCAGCTTGCGAAGCGTCCCGAGGGTGGCCGCCACGTGGCCGTGGGGCCAGCTCCGGAGGATGCGGAAGCCGCCCTCATCGGCCGGCACAAAGCGCATGCCCCTGAGGGATTGGCGCACGAGTTCGATGGTCTCGGACGGGAGGTGGGAGAGGTTGCCCCCGGTTTCGTTCCTGACCCTGCCACCCGCGCGGTAGGTCCGGCGCAAGAGGTGGCTGGTATAGACTTTTCCCTTGTAGTGGCGGGGGGTGGTGACGACGTGTAC
>JBDHKE010000036.1:0-30304 GCA_039586555.1 Gemmatimonadota bacterium
CTGCGCCACCCCACCGTTCCGGAGGGCCGGGTCCTCGGGCAGAGTCCACTGCCGAGCCAGCTGTCCCGTCCGGGAGGCGAGGTCAGCATGATCCTGAGCACCGGTCCGGATCGGAGGACCATCCCGGCTCTGTCCGGTCTGGACGGCGATCGGGCGCTGACGATTCTGGAGGCCTCGGGGTTCACGGTGGTCGTGGACAGCACTGAGTCGGACGAGCCCAGGGGTCGAGTGGTGGATGTTCGACCCGAAGAGGGCCGCGAAGTGCCCCTCCCGGCGGATGTGTTCCTGACCCTGAGCGTGGGTCCTCCAACGTTCCCGATGCCCGACCTTGTGGGCCTGGCGGAGGAAGACGCAGTATCCACACTCGACTCATTGGGCCTGGTCCTCTCGGGCGTGGAGACCCGCTTCCGGTTCGGCCTTGACCAGGGCATCGTGATCGACCAGCGTCCGGCCGTGGGCGCCGAGGTCGCCAGGGGTGCCAGAGTGCAGCTAGTGGTGGGTGAAAGAGGTCGATCTCAGGAGGGGGGAGGCCCTTCGTGAGCCATAGAAATGAGGGTTCGGTTCCTCTATCTTCATAGCTGAAATGAAGACAAGATCCTCACGAGTTCAGTACGGAGCCGCGGCGGTGCTCATCATGGCCGTCGTCCTGGTCGCCTGGGTCGGCCGTGGCCGGTTCGCACCCGTCGTTCCCGGGAGCAAAGCCCCGGATTTCGAGATCGCGGACCTGGAAGGGAATCTCGTCTCGCTGAGCGACTACTCGGGCCAGGTGGTCCTCGTGAATATCTGGGCGACCTGGTGTCCCCCCTGCCGGGAGGAGATGCCGTCGCTGCAGCGACTGTACGAGTCCTTTGCCGATCAGCCCGTCGAGATCCTGGCCGTCAGCGTGGACGCGGCCCTGGGAGAGGTGGATCGGACGGGCCAACCCGGGGGTGACGTCGGGGCTTTCGCCGAATCCATGGGCCTCACCTTCCCGATCCTGCACGATCCCAGTGGAGAGATCCAGGAGGTCTACCGCACCACCGGAGTCCCGGAGACGTTCCTGATCGGGAAAGACGGAACGATCTACAAGAAGATCGCAGGGGGCACCATCTGGGACTCGCCCCGCTATCACGAGCTCGTCGAGCGCCTGCTGGAAAGCTAGGGTGCGCTTCCTCCCGAACGTCGTCAGTCGCAACTGGCCGTTGAAGCTGGCCGCCTTCGGAATCGCTCTCCTTCTCTGGACTCTCGTTCGGGTCGATGCCCCGAATCGGCACGTGCTTCCGAACATCCCGGTTCGGGTCGTGCTCAACGATCCCTCCTGGGCGCTGTCGGGGGACGCCGTGCCCTCGTCGGTGGAAGTCCGCCTCAGCGGCTCCACGCGGGACCTCATTGGTGTCGCCGTGGACCGCCCGTCCGTCTTCATTCCCATCGACGAGGTCACGAATCCGGATTCCGCGGTCGTGCTGCGCAGGGAATGGCTCAGACTGGATGCCTACCAGGGTATCGTGGTGGAGGACTATCAGCCGAGCAGCGTGCGGCTGGCCTTCGAGCGGGTCGAAGTGGCCACCCTTCCGATCGAGCTGACCGTGGAGGGCGCGTTGCCGAACGGCCTGGCTCTGGCGGAACCCCTGCGACCGGAGCCTGCCCGGGCGAGAGTGTCCGGACCTCGGAGCCGAGTCGCGCAGGTGGAGTCCGTTCCGCTCCAGGTACTCGCTCTGTCCAGGATCCGGGAGTCATCCCGGTTCACCCTCGGGGTCGACACCTCCCGCCTCGCTGGCCTCGAGGTCAGCCCCACCTCCGCGGAGGTGTCGGTGGTGGTGGAGGAGGAGGCGGAACGTCTGCTGCCGAATGTGCCGGTGATCCCCATCCTTCCCTTCGACATCGACCCGAATGGGGTCGAAGTGATCCCCGCCTCACTGGGGGTATCACTCCGAGGGGCTCGGTCACTGGTCGAGGCGTTCGACCCCACCCGACTGAGCCTCGTGGCTGCCGCCGCCGGCTCCATATCGCCCGAGAGTCCCGAATGGAGGGTGGCGGTGGTGGTAGAGGGCGTACCGGAGCTCCTCCGAGCACGGCCGGTCGAGGACTCGGTGGCCGTCCGACGGATTCCGGCGTCGTGAGCGAGAGGCTCTTGCTGGGCATCGAGACCAGCTGCGACGAGACCTCGGTTGCCGTTCTGGAGGGTCAGCGAAGAATCCTCGGTCACGTCATCCTCTCCCAGGATGTCCACGCCCTGTACGGTGGCGTGGTTCCGGAACTGGCCGCGCGGGCCCATCTCCGGGTTCTGGACGACGTGGTGCACGGTGCGCTGCAGGAGGCGGGCTGCGAGCTCGAGGACCTCGATGCGCTTGGGGTCACAGCCGGCCCGGGACTCATCGGCGCGCTGCTCGTCGGAGTCGCATGGGCCAAGGCCGTCGCCTTCGCGCTGGGCACCCCGCTCGTCGCGGTTCACCACATGGAGGCGCACCTGTTCGGACCCGCCCTCGACGATCCCGAGGCCAAACCTCCTTTCGTGGCCCTGCTGGTCTCGGGCGGACACACGATCCTCCTCTTCGTCCCGGAGTGGGGAACGTACCACCTTCTGGGGGAGACCCGGGACGACGCCGCGGGGGAAGCGTTCGACAAGGTGGCGAAAGCCCTGGGGCTCCCCTACCCGGGTGGACCGCAGATCCAGAGCGTCGCCCGAAGCGGTGATCCCACACGGCACCCTTTTCCCCGTCCCATGCTCCGGGCAAACCAGGCGCCTGAGGACGACGACTATTTCGATTTCTCCTTCAGCGGCCTGAAGACCGCGGTCGCGACCCGGGCGCGAGAGCTGGCGCACGCCGGATCCCTGGAACCGGAGCGGGCGCATGTGGCCGCCGCGTTCCAGGAAGCCGCGGTGGACGTGCTGGTGGAGAAGACCCTTCGGGGCGTGGAGTTCACCGGGTGCCGCCGGGTGCTTATCGGAGGAGGGGTCTCGGCGAATCGGATGCTCCGGGAGGAGATGATCCGGCGGCTGGGAAAGGGTGGCAGGGTCTTCTGCTCTCGACCCCGCCTGGCCGTGGACAACGGGGCCATGGTGGCCCGGGCGGCTCTCTTTCGGCTGGAGCGTGGCGACGTCGCCGGCCCGGACGTGTCCGCGCTCGCCAACCTTCCTTTCCCGGGACTGACCCGGGGCTCGCTCACCGTCTCTCCCGAGGAGTAACCGGTGTACCCGCATCTATTCAGGCTTCCCGAGTGGTTTCCGTTCATCGGGGGAGAGCCCATCACCTCCTTTGGCGCGATGATCTTTCTGGCCTTTCTCACCGCCGGGTTGGTGACTCGGGCGCAGATGGGTCGCGCGGGCCTCGATAAGGACAAGGCGTGGGACCTCCTGTTCTGGTGTGTGATCGGCGGGATCGGGGGCGCCAAGCTGTACTACCTCCTGACTCACTTCCCACAGGTGCTGGCGGATCCCATGGGCATGATCCTGGCCCGCGGAGGCCTCACGTGGTTCGGGGGGCTCTTTCTGGCCACGGCCCTGACGATCTGGAAGATCCGGCAGCTCGGGTGGCCCGTGGGCAAGACCCTCGACCTCATCGCTCCGGGGATGCCCCTGGCCTATGCGGTGGGACGGATGGGCTGCTTCCTGGTAGGAGACGACTACGGCAGGCCTACGGGCTCCTGGGTGGGCATCGCCTTTCCCGAGGGCTTGCCACCCACCCGGGTGGACGTCCTGGAGCGTCAGTTCGACCTCACCGTGGACCCCGAGCTGATCGCCCGGTTCGGTGAGATCGTTCCCGTGCATCCCACCCAGTTGTACGAGATCGGTCTCTCTCTTCTGGTGGCAATCGTCATCTGGCGCCTGCGAGGGCACCGCTTCGGGGGTGGCTGGCTGTTCGCTCTCTGGGTAGGGCTCTATGGACTGTGTCGCTTCGCGGTGGAGTTCGTGCGAGCGAAGGACGACCGCTTCATCTTCGATTTCTTCACGGGCGCTCAGCTCCTGAGCGTGGCCCTGATGGTGGGTGCGGTCTTCGTCATGATGCGCCTGGCCAAGCGGCCGGCGGAGTCGCCTTCCGGTGGCGCACGGTCCCCTTCCGGTTGATGCTGACCATCCTCCACGGCTCGGACCTGCACTTCGGCAAGCACCACGACTCTGTGGCCGCCGAGGCCTTCCTCCGGTCGGCGCGGGAGATCGGCCCGGACCTGATCGTCCTTTCTGGCGACTTCACCCAGCGGGCCAAGGTGCGGGAGTACGAGGAAGCCCGACGATACCTGGGCGCTCTGCCGCATGTCCCCACCGTGGTGACTCCCGGAAACCACGACGTGCCGCTCTATCGGATCTGGGAGCGACTGCTCCAGCCCTATCGGAACTACCGGAGCTGGATCTCTCCCGAGCTGGATTCGGTAACAACGTTGGACGGAGCGACCGTGGTGGCGCTGAATTCAGCGGCGCCCCGCCGGGCGATCGTGAACGGCAGGATACGCCCGCACCAGTTGGCCCTGGCTGCCTCCGCTCTCCGCGAGGCGGCCCCCGATTCCGTGCGCATCGTCGTCCTGCACCATCACCTGTCACCGGCGCCCGATTACGAGCGGGACCGGCCGCTCCCGGGAGCCCACCGTATCCTGGACGCGCTTGAGAAGCTGGGTGTGGAGCTGATCCTCGCCGGGCACCTGCACCGGGCCTACATCGGGAATTCCCTGGACACGTACCCCGGCGAGGATCGGGAGCACGGAATCGTCATCGTGCAGTCCGGGACGACGACATCGAAGCGCGGCCGGGCCCGGGAGCGATCCCGCTGCAGCTTCAACCTCGTCCGAGTGACGAAGGAGCTTCTGGAGATCTCCCACTTCATGTACTTCGAGAAGTTCGGAGGCTTCGCCCCGTTCAGCATGCACGTGTTCCCCCGGCGGGAAGCCCAGTACTTCGACGAGGACCCGTTCGGGAGGGTAGGATCATTGCACAGGGGAGCGGCCCACTGATGGCTACGTACTTCGTGAGGCGTCCTCCCGGACGGAGGGAGAATCTGGGTGCCGTGGCGCTGGCGGTCGGCGTGGCGGCGGGAGTGGGGGCCCTCACCTTCTACCTGGCGCGGGTCCTCCTGGCTCGGGAGCGCGTGGTCTCTCCCGCCGAGGGCCGGCGGACACGGCTGCCCGAGGCGGAGGAGGAAGAACAGGGATGAAGGGGTGCATCCCCTCCGGTCCGGGATTCTGGAGGGGACCTATGCAGCGCCTCCTCTTGCCTCTGGCGGTGCTCGTCCTCGGTGGCGGTTTCGGGTGTCCCGGGTCGTTGCGGGGGCAGACGGACCGCCCGGAGGTCGTGGAGCGATCGTTCGAGGGGAACGAGCGCTTTTCGGATCGGGTCCTGGGTACGGCGATTCTCACCCGTGAGACCGAGTGCCGCTCCGTCGCGCTGTGGCCGTTCTGCGCCCTCGGCTTCTCCTGGCTCTCCTGGTCCGAGGACGTGCACTATCTGAATCCTACCGTCCTGCCCCAGGACGTGGCGCGCATCCAGCTGTTCTACCTCCAGAGGGGGTTCCGGGAGGCCCAGGTGGACACCTCCCTGGTGCAGCGACCCGGCGGTGGAGTCGAAATCGGATTCCGGATCGAAGAGGGGCGGCCCGTGCTGGTGGACCGGCTCGCGATCCTGGGTCTGGAGAATCTGGATGATGCGCAGGAGGTGGCGACGGACCTTCCCATTGCCGTCGGTGAGCCTCTGAGCCTGCTCAGCCTGAATGCCGCCCGGGACACCCTGCTGGAGCGCCTGAGAAACCGGGGCTACGCCCACGCCGACGTGCTCCGGAATTACTTCATCCCGGCGGACGCGCCATACGAGGCGGAAGTCACGTTCGACGCGTTCACGGGACCTCGAGCCCGCTTCGGCCCGGTAACCGTCGAAGGAAACCGGCTGCTGTCTGCCCCCGTGGTGGAGCGGATGCTCCCCTTCCAGGAGGGGGACCTCTACTCCAGGGAGCGCGTCTTCGAGGGGCAGCGGAACCTCTTCGATCTCGAGATCATCCGCCACGCGGACGTGCAGACGGACCTGGGGTTCCAGCCGGACACCATCGTGCCGGTCACGGTGCGGGTCAATGAAGGGACCCTGCATCGGGTGCGGGGAGGGGTGGGCTTTTCCACGGCCGAGTGTGTGACGGCGGAGGGACGCTGGTCCAGCCGGAACTTCTTCGGGGGCGCCCGCAGGCTCCAGATCCAGGGCCGTCTGTCCAACCTCCTCAATCCAGCGCTGAACGACCCCCTCTGTCGGCAGGCCGGATCGGGGGAATACGGGGTCCTCAACTGGTTGGTCTCCGCAGACCTCGTGCTGCCGTGGATCTCCTCTCCCCGTAACACCCTTTCCGTGGGAGTGTTCGCCGAACGGCAGAGCCTGAAGGACATCTTCGTGCGTCAAGCAATTGGACTGGACCTTTCCCTCACCCGCTCCCTGGACCGAGCCACCCCCCTCACCCTCTCGTACCGCCCACAGTACACCAGCCTGGATGCAACAAAGGCATTCTTCTGCACGACCTACCTCGTCTGCAAACAGGACGACATCAAGATCCTGGAGCGGTCCAATTGGCTCTCGCCGGTGGGGGCCAGCGTGTCCAGGGATCGCGCCGACCGGGTCCTCAATCCAACCAGTGGATACCGGCTTCTGCTGGACCTGGAGCATGCCGCCCCCTGGACCGGGTCGGACTTCGGATACGACCGGGTCATCGCGGAGGCGTCATGGTACACGCAACTGGTCTCCAACTGGGTGTTGGCCACGCGGCTGCGGGGAGGCTGGATCGGCGCCCGACCCTTCAAGGACAAGGACATCGATGAGGAGGTGGTGCATCCGTCCAGGCGGTTCTACGCCGGCGGCGCGAACAGCGTGCGCGGGTTCGCGCAGAACGATCTGGGGCCCCGGAGTCTCAGGATACCGTCGAGCAAGGTCGTCGCTTGTACACCGGGCCAAGTCATAGCCGCGGTCTGCGACGCCGGGAAGACGAACGCGGACGGTGAGCTGGTGCTTCAGGACGAGTTTCGGGTTCAGCCCAACGGTGGGAACAGGCTCCTGGAAGGAAACGTGGAGCTCCGATTCCCGGTCTGGGGCGAGCTGGCACAGGGTGCCGCGTTCGTGGACTTCGGGCAGGTGTGGACGGACCTGGAGGACACGGTCGAGGAGGCCAAGTGCGAGCAGATCAGGGCCTCAGGCCTGGAGTTCACACCCGGGATGGGGTTCCGCTACCTGACGCCCATCGGGCCGATTCGCCTGGACGTCGCCTATCGCTTCCGCTCCCGCGAGCGCCTTTGCGTGGTCACCGACGAGCATTTCCCCCCCTTTGAGCCCACCGGCAACCTGGTGGAACTACTCCCTGCCGTTGAGTTCGGGGAGGCAGATGGATTCTCCCTCCGACGCTTCCAGCTCCACCTGTCCATCGGGCAGGCGTTCTAGATCATGGTCCGGGTCCACCGAGCCCTCCGGAACCTCTCCTTCGCCGCGGGAGCCCTGCTGGTTCTCGGCGTCGGAACCCTGTTCTTCCTGACGCGAACCCGGACCGGATACGAGGTGGCCCTGGAGCGAGGGCTGGCCCTTCTCCGCGATCGAATCGACGGTGATGTGACCGTGGCCGGGATCTCCACGCCGAGCCTCATCAGCGGCGTCACGCTGCGTGGAATCACCATCACGGACGCTGAGGGACGTCTGTTCCTGGAGGTGGACTCCATCCAGGCGCGCTATTCCCTGTGGGGGCTCCTTCTGGACGACATCGTATTCTCCCGCGTCCGACTCTGGGGTCCGAGGGTGACCCTCGAGCCCTCCGGGGAGAGGGGTCGCCTGAACGTTTCCCGCATCTTTGCCCCCGCGGACTCGACTCCCGGGGACTCGGTTTTCGCAGACTCGGCCTCCACGCCCCGGGATTCCATCGGTGCCGCTGGGTCTCTCCGGGGACAGCCGGATTCGGGGGAGGCGGACACCACGGAGTCCGGCGGTGGCCAGAGCGCCTTGGCTCCTCCGGCAGACAGGGCGCGGCGTATCGTCCTTCGCCGGGTGCTGGTCATCGACGGCCTGCTGGACATTCGCGTTCCCACCGGACGTCGAGCCGGCGACACTCCGCTTCTCATCGAGGAGGCCGCCGACGGTTCGCGGGTTCAGCGCCTCACTTTCCGAGGCCTTCAGGGCGACCTCCCCGAGGTCGTGATTCGTGAGCCCGGAAGAGTGGGGGAACGCTTCGAGATCAGGAGCCTCTCCCTGGTGGGCGAGGTGCTCGAGGCCCCCTTCACCATCGCCGACTTTCGGGGCAGCGTCACCCGGGTGGGCACGTCGGTGCGCTTCGAGGCGGATCGTCTCTGGCTCCCGGATTCGGAGGCGGTGGGGAGGGGTCGGGTGGACTGGGGTGCGGAGAACGGTGTGGCCCTCGACCTTGACCTGGAGGCCAGCGTGCTCCGCCTGGAGGACCTGCGCTGGCTCGAGCCCCGTCTGCCCCCAGGAGGCGGACGCTTGAATCTCAGGGTGGAAGAGGCCCGAGGAGGGACCCTCTGGAGGGCCACCGGCCTGGATCTCATGGTGGGCGAGAGCCGCGTGCGAGGATCCGCCGGGATTCAACTGGGGTCCGAGTGGAGGCTCTCCGGGGTCGATCTCGATCTGGGGCCACTGGATCTCTCCCATCTGAATCCATGGCTCGGAAGGCCGACACCCATTCCGGGGCTCCTCACCGGGAATCTTCAGATCGAAGGACCCCTTCGGGCGCTGGAGTTCAGCGGCTCCCTCTCTCACCAACTGCCGGGCATGAGCGCTCCCTCCACCGTCGGCGAGGGCTCGGGAACCCTCCACCTAGCCGGCGATCCGGGCGTCACCGATCTCGAGGTGTTCTTCGAACCGTTCGACTACGCGCTGGTGGATCTGATGGAGACCCGAACCGCGCTGTCCGGCACCGGCTCGGTTCGTCTCCAGGCCAGCGGCCGACTGCGGGAAGGCCTCACGCTGAGCTCGCGGCTGGTCTATCGGCCGGTCAGCCTCGCGGCCTCCGCCGTGACCGCCAGAGGGCAGGTCCGTTTCGCCGACGAGGTGCTCTCTCTGGATCTGAATGGTGAGATGAACCCCCTGCAGCTGGAGGCCTTGACCCGGTCGGTTCCCGAAGTCCTGCTGCGAGGACAGGTGTCCGGTTCCTATAGCGTCGCGGGGCGGCTCTCCGACATGGGGGTCGCCGCTACTCTGAGTACTTCCGGGGGCCCGCTGAGCGTCCGCGGTCGGGTGAATCTCCGCGACCTGGGATCCCGGTACGCTCTGGAGGGGGAGGCCACGGACCTCGCGCTCTCCCTGCTCTTCCCCCAGGCCCCGGATCCCACGGTGCTGAGTGGGAGCTTCTCCCTGCAGGGTCGGGGCTCCCGCCCGGAAGCGCTCACCGGAATGGCCCGGGTGAATCTGACGGCGTCCCGCATCGGGCACCTGGGAGTGGACGCCGCGACCATCCGCCTCCAGGCAGGCGGCGGACGACTCACCGCGGACTCGCTCTTCGCTTCCACGACCCTGGGAGAGCTGAGGGCGGAAGGACACCTGGGCCTCTCGGGTGAGAGCCCCGAGGGAGAGCTCCGGCTGGATGTGGAGGCGGAGTCCATCGAGGGAATCCGACCCTTCATCCTCGGGGACTCCTTGATTGCCGCCGACACGTTGCGGGACATCGAACGCGAGATCCTGATCCTCGAGGGCATCGACGTGGATACCCTGCCGGAGACGGAGGGGGTGTTGGTGCGGGGGAGAGCCCGAGGCCGGGCGACCCTTCGGGGCTCCATCGAGGAGTTCACGGCCGAGGGGACCGTGGAGCTGGAGGACGCCGTCCTGGGGACAAGTTTCGTGCGCCGAGGGGAGATCGCGTTTTCCGCGGTGGGCCTCCCCCGCCTGGGCCTGGGCCTGGGCGCCACCCTTGCCACGGATTCCCTGGGTCTCTTCGGCCGGACGTACCAGGGCTCGTCCGCCTCCATCGAATACGCTGATCGACGGGGGCAGGCCCGTCTGTCCCTCCGGCGGGCCGGCGACGAGGGCGTGGGGGCCGAAGCCACCTTCGACCTGGGTCCGGAGGGCGTCACGGTCCGGTTGGCGGACGCATGGGCTCGCTTCGTCGATGCGGAGTGGAGACTTCGGGAACCGTCCGTGGTCTCCTGGGGCCCGGAAGGACTTCTGGTCCAGGAGCTGGGGCTGGAGGGTGTGCCGGGGCCCATGGAGGTGCGGGCTGACGGATTTCTCTCGCGCCAGGGTGCCACGGACTTCCGACTTCGCGCCAGTGGACTCCGCCTGGCTCGGGTGGCCCACCTCGCTCAGTGGGATCGCGAGATCGAGGGGACCCTGAGCCTGGACGTGAGCGTGAGGGGGCCGGCGGCTTCCCCGTCCATCGAGGGAGTGGTCAAAACGGAGGAGGCCCGATACGAAGGACTGGAATTCTCGCGCATCGAGGGAGATGTGGCGTTCGCGGGACGAACGTTCTCCACCCATCTGAGAGCCTTTCAGGAAGACCGGCCGGTACTGGTTGCCCAGGGAACGATTCCCGGTGAGCTCTCGCTCCAGCACCTCTCCCTGGAGTTCCCCGCGGAGGCGGTGGACCTAGAGGTCCGGGCCGATTCCCTCCCCGCGGCGGCTGTGATGAGCTTCTTCGAGGGCTTCGAGGAAGTGCGAGGGAGTATCCACGGCGAGCTGAGCGTCGGCGGTACGGTCCACGACCTGGAGCCGGTGGGTCGCATGGAGCTCCGTGACGGAGAAGCCACCATCACGGCCCTGGGGGTGCGTCACCGCAACGTCGTCGCGGTGGCGAACCTCTCGTCGGACGGCTCCGTTCACCTCCTGGGGCGAGGGGCGTCGCGAGGGAGCGTGCTGGTGGGGGGCACCCTCCGGGTGGATTCCCTCTCCAACCCGGGTTTCGACCTGGACATCGCGCTGACCGGATTTCAGGCCGTGGAGCGCCGCGACGTGATGGGTCGGCTCTCCGGACGGGTGCAGCTGACGGGATCCTACCGCCACCCGCTGGTCACCGGAAATCTGAGCGTGGACGAGGGAGCGTTGATCGTCGAGGAGCTAGCCCGGGCCGTGGAGGTGGTGGACCTCTCGAACCCCGAGTTCTTCGACGTGGTGGACACGACCATGGTGGCGGTGCGCCCGATCCTGATGGCGAGCCGGAATCCCTTCCTGCAGAACCTCAGGGTGGACATCGACCTGGCGGTGGAGCGCAACGCTTGGATTCGAAGTCGTCAGATGAACGTGGAGATGGCCGGTGAGCTGGGGGTGTTCTTCGACCGGACGAGTCGTGACTTCGTTCTCGAGGGCACGCTCCAGGCCGTGAGAGGTACCTACAACGCCTTCGGGCGGCAGTTTCGGGTCCAGGGGGGAACCGTGGGCTTCATCGGCACGCCGGGCCTGGATCCTGTGCTGAACATCGTTGCGTTGAACCGGCTTCGCACTCCGAAGGAGGAGACCATTGACATCACCGCTACGGTGGAGGGAACGCTCACCGTACCCAGGGTCACCCTCTCCAGCGACTACGAGCCACCCCTCTCCCAGTCGGATCTGGTGAGCTACCTGGTCTTCGGGCGTCCCAGCGCGCTCCTGGCCACCGGAGAGCGGTCCCTCCTGCAGGGGGCCACGGGCGCGGTGGGGACCCTGGTGACCGGCACCTTCGCCAACCAGCTGGCCTCGGCGGTGTCTCAGGAGATTGGCTTCTTCGACTACCTGGCCGTCACATCGACGCAGGACGTGACCCTCGACCACGATGTGACGGCCGCCGACCTGCTGCGCACCACTCAGATCGAGGTGGGCCGTTACTGGACCGAGGACCTCTACCTGGCGTTTCTCATACAGCCGTGGGTACGGTCCGGGGTGAGCCGGACCCAGGCCCCAGGGGTGCGCCTGGAGTGGCGCCCAGCGGATCGCTGGACGTGGCAAGGGTTCTCGGAAGACCGCTTCTTCCGACAGCAGGTAGGGCTGGGAGACGCCGGGTTCAAGGGGGCGCGAATCTTCGGGTTCTCCCTCTTCTGGGAGGGAGGATACTAGCAACCCTAGGACAGGCCGGGGGTACCACCGGCCGCGGCGGAGGGCCCGGTTCTGTGAGGGTGGTCCCCCGATACGGCGGACCACGAGGCGGCTGACTCAGCCAGAACGAACACGCAGCTGGGAAGTTCAGCTGCTATGAGACCCGAGTAGAGAAATGCAGCAAACGAAAGTCTTCATCATGATGGCCGGGCTCACCGCCCTCCTGGTGGTGCTCGGCGGGTATTTCGGGGGGCGCCAGGGTGCGGTCCTCTTCTTCGTTCTCGCCGCGGTGATGAACTTCGGCATGTACTGGTTTAGTGACCGCGCCGTGTTGCGCATGTATCGGGCCCGCGTGGTTTCGGCCGCCGACGCCCCGGATCTGGTGCGCATGGTGGACGGGCTCCGCGAGCGGGCCGGCCTCCCCATGCCCACGGTGGCGGTGGCACCGTCGGAGCAACCGAACGCCTTCGCGACGGGCCGCAATCCACAGAACGCGGTGGTGTGCGTGACGGCGGGCCTCCTGAAGCTGGTCTCGCCGTCGGAGCTGGAGGGCGTTCTGGCCCACGAGCTGGCCCACGTCAAGCACCGGCACATGCTGGTGAGCACCGTGGCCGCCACCATGGCCGGGGCGGTGGCCATGCTGGCCAGCGTCGCGCGCTGGGGCGCGATCCTGGGCGGCGGACGGGATGCCGACCGGAACCCGGTGGCTCTGCTGGCGATGACCATCGTGGCGCCTGTGGCGGCCATGATCATCCAGTTCGCCATCAGTCGGCAGAACGAGTTCCAGGCCGACCGCACGGCGGCTCAGATCGTGGGCAGACCGGACGGGCTCGCCAACGCCCTTCAGAAGCTGGAAGGCTACGCCCGGCGCATCCCGATGCGTGTGAATCCGGCGGCGGCCCAGCTGGCCATCGTGAATCCGCTGGCCGGCGTTCGGGGTCAGGGACTCCTGAGACTGTTCCGCACCCATCCGCCTACCGAGGAGCGCATCGAACGACTCATGCAGCTCAGGTAGGGGTCTGCATCGAACGGCTGATGATCCGACCCTGGACCGAGGAGGCCGGATGATCACCTGCCTGTTCATGAGTCAGTGGGGTGCGAACGTCGGGTACGCCATCGGATCCCTCGAGACCCTCTTCTACGAGGTCTTTCTGGAGCTGAACGGTGGGGACCCGAGCCGGACGCACTTCAGCTATCCCTTCCTGAACAGAGGGCCACCCCGCTCCCTTCCCGACCACTTCGACAACGTCTTCACGTTCGATCTTTCGGATGCCTCTGCAGAGAACACCCGGAGACTCGCCCGGGAGATATCGTCCCGGGCCGTGGATCTCGTCCTGGCTTTCGACATGCAACCGGTCCACCGCTTCTGGGGCGCGGCCCGAAAGGCGGGAGCCTCGACCTTGCTTTCGTACTGGGGCGCACGCATCTCGGACCTGGTTCCAGCCTGGAAGCTCCTGCTGAAACGCGTGGAGGTGGCGTGGTCTCGCTCCCGCCTGGACGGGCTGATCTTCGAGTCTCAGGCCATGGCGGACTACGCCATCCTGGGCCGGGGCGTGCCCAGTGAGATGGTCGACGTCGTGCACCTGGGCGTGGACCTGGAGCGCTTCAACCCGGCCTCGTCGCGCCACGTGTACGAGGAGCTGGGAATCCCACCCGATCGCAAGGTGGTCGTCTACGCAGGGCACATGCAGGAGCGGAAGGGAATCCGAACCCTGGTCGAGGCCGCCATCGAGCTGCTCCATCGGCGCGGACGCCGGGACATCCAGTTCCTCATCTGCGGCAACAAGGGACGCGAGAGCGAGCCCTACGAAAGGCTCTACGACGGACTCGGGATCGATGATTGGATCCGTTTCGCGGGGTACCGCGGGGACATGCCGGAGATCTTCCAGAGCAGCCTCTGCGGCGTCATCCCGTCCTCGGTCTGGGACTCCTTTCCTCGCACCTCAGTGGAGATGGCCGCGAGCGGGCTCCCCGTAGTGGGGTCCAGGCTCGACGGTCTTCCCGAAGCGATCCTGGACGGGAAGACGGGACTCCTGTTCGAGCCCAGGAATCCGCTGGACCTGGCGGACAAGCTGGAGATGCTCCTCGACGATCCGGATCTGGCGGCCCGGTGCGGGAGGGCCGGTCGCGAGCGCTGCGAGAGGGAGTTGAACCTGGACGTCCAGCGGCGAAATCTGCTTACGGCGATTCGACGCCGGCTCTGAATCGGGGGCGGGGCTTGAAGGACATGGCTCAGGAGAAGCTGGTCGTTCGAGGGGCGCGGGAGCACAACCTCCAGAACATCGACGTGGAGATCCCCAGAGAGAAGCTGGTGGTCATCACGGGCCTGTCGGGCTCGGGCAAGTCCTCCCTGGCGTTTGACACCATCTACGCGGAGGGGCAGAGGCGCTACGTCGAGTCCCTGTCGGCGTATGCCCGCCAGTTCCTGGGTCTCATGGAGAAGCCCGACGTGGACTCCATCGAGGGCCTTTCCCCGGCGATCTCCATCGAGCAGAAGACCGTCAGCCGCAACCCGCGCTCCACGGTGGGCACGGTCACGGAGATCTACGACTACCTGCGTCTGCTCTGGGCTCGGGTGGGAATCCCCCATTGCCCTCAGTGCGGGGAGCCCGTGCTTCGCCAGTCCGCGTCTCAGATCGTCTCCCGGCTCCTGGAGCTGCCGGAGGGAGCCCGAGCCGAGGTCCTGGCTCCCCTCGTGCGTGGCAGGAAGGGCGAGTTCCGGGACCTCTTCGAGCGGGCGCGGAAGGAGGGCTTCGTGCGCGTGCGAGTGGACGGCACGGTGTACGATCTCGCGGAGCCGCCCGCGCTGAATCGCTACGAGAACCACGACATCGCCGTCGTGGTGGACCGCCTGATCCTTCGAGAGGACGACCGCGACCGTCTGGCGGACTCGGTGGAGACGGCCCTCAAGACGTCCGGCGGCATCCTCGAGGTGCTGGAGCACCGGGGGAAGAAGGAGGTCTCCCACCTGTTCAGCGAGCAGTATGCGTGTGCCACCTGCGGCACGAGTCTTCCCGAGCTGGAGCCCCGCCAGTTCTCCTTCAACTCGCCCTACGGCGCGTGCCAGGAGTGTGGGGGCCTGGGGACCCGAAAGGTCGTCAATCCGGACCTGGTCCTCGGGGACTCCATCATCTCGATTCTGGAGGGTGTGATCCTCCCCTGGGGAGAGCCCACCGGACACCTGCGTCGCTCGGTCATACCGGGTCTGGCCGCCGCCTACGAGTTCGACGAGAACGCCCCCTGGGGTGAGCTCCCACAGGAGGCGCGCCACGCCATCCTCCACGGCTCCGGGAAGATGAAGATCCGCTTTCCCTACAAGGCGGGAGGCGCCAGTGGCTTCTATGAAGACGTCTGGGAGGGCGTGGTCGCCAACGTCGAGCGCCGGTACCAGGAGACGCGCTCCGAAACCGTCCGGGCGCAGCTCGAGGACTACATGTCCACGCTGGCTTGCCCCACGTGCGGAGGCTCGCGCCTCCGGCCGGAGTCCCTGGCGGTCACCGTGGGGGCTCGGTCTCTGGGAGAAGTCGTCGACCTGTCCATCGCGAGGCTCCTGGACTTCGTCGGGTCGCTCCGCCTGGAGGGGGACGAGCGGAAGGCGCGGGGCGAGGCGGCTCCAGGCCCTCCGCTTCCCGCCGAGATCGCCGGACCGATTCTGAAGGAAGTCCGCGATCGCCTGGGCTTTCTGGTGAACGTGGGACTGGATTACCTGACCCTGGGTCGCTCCGCGGACTCTCTTTCCGGCGGTGAGGCGCAACGAATCCGCCTGGCCACGCAGATCGGCAGCCGCCTGGTGGGCGTGCTCTACATTCTGGACGAGCCCTCCATCGGCCTCCATCAACGGGACAACCATCGCCTTCTCGAGACCCTGCGGGCCCTCCGGGACCTGGGGAACACGGTGCTGGTGGTGGAGCACGACGAAGACACCATCCGAGCCGCCGACCACATCATCGACCTGGGGCCGGGCGCGGGTCGGGAGGGGGGGCAGGTGGTCTGCCAGGGGACGCTCGAAGCCATCATCCGGGAGCCGCGCTCGCTGACGGGCGCTTACATCAAGGGCGATCGCGAGATCCCGGTTCCGCGGGAGCGCCGCTCGGCCCGGGCGGACCGATGCCTGATGGTGAGGGGCGCGCGGCAGCACAACCTGGTCCAGCTGGACGTGGCCTTCCCCCTGGGCTGCTTCGTGTCCGTCACGGGCGTGAGCGGCTCCGGCAAGTCCACCCTGGTGGAGGAGATCCTGTACCGGGCCCTGGCGCGCCGCCTCTACCGGTCGAAAGTGATTCCCGGAAGCCACGACCGGATCGAAGGAGCCCAGTGGGTGGACAAGGTCATCGACGTGGATCAGTCGCCGATCGGGCGGACCCCCCGATCCAACCCCGCCACGTACACCGGATTGTTCACCCCCATCCGGGAGCTCTTCGCGAACCTGCCGGAGAGTCAGATGCGGGGATACGCGCCTGGGCGCTTCTCCTTCAACGTGAAGGGAGGGCGGTGCGAGGCCTGTACCGGTGACGGGCTCGTCAAGATCGAGATGCACTTTCTCCCCGACGTCTACGTGCCCTGCGACGTCTGCCGTGGCCGCCGGTACAACCGCGAGACGCTCGACGTCTACTACAAGGGGAAGAACATCGCCGACGTCCTGGACCTGACGGTAGACGACGCGTTGGAGTTCTTCGACGCGGTGCCCCGCATCCGTGGGAAGCTCCAGACGCTCTCGGACGTGGGACTCGGCTATGTCCATCTGGGTCAGTCCGCCACCACCCTTTCAGGAGGCGAGGCCCAGAGGGTGAAGCTGGCGTCGGAGTTGTCGAAGAAGGCCACGGGTCGAACGCTGTACATCCTGGACGAACCCACGACCGGGCTCCATTTCGAGGACGTTCGGGTTCTCCTGCAGGTGCTGCACCGACTGGTGGACAAGGGAAACACGGTGGTGGTGATCGAGCACAACCTCCACGTCGTCAAGACCTCGGACTGGATCATCGACCTGGGACCCGAAGGAGGGGAAGGTGGGGGCCGCATCGTCGCCGAAGGGCCGCCCGAGAAGGTGATGAACGCGCCGGAGTCCTATACCGGCGGCTATCTGGCTTCGCTCATGGGGCCGGGGGCACCGGCCTGAAATGCCCCGCAGTCGGTCGCGGGAAGGCGTGCTACCGTGTTAACTTGGTCGCCTGGGTCTGGCGCTGACTCGGCGAAACCAGTCGTCTCCAGTCCCCGTACGGAAACGCGACGGACCCGTAGCCTCCGGGGCGCATTCGCCCGGTGGCTGCCGGTGGTCTGCAGGGCGACCTGAAACCGGAAGGGGTCGCCCGGCATGCGCGACCCAAGCTCAGGGAGAAGGGTATGGTGACCCTAGAGGATCTTGAGAGCTTCCTGATTCGGATGGATCTGGACTATCATGAGGTGGACGAGGCGATGTACCTGCTGCGGGCCCGCAACGATGGTCCGCCCATCGTCGTTCACCACTCTCCTCCGGTCCTTCTGCTCCGGATGAAGGTGATGGACCTGCCGGCGAGTGACGAGGGACTCAAGGAGCTCTACCGGGCGCTGCTGGAGCTGAATGGCACCGACGTCGTTCATGGCGCCTACGGCATCGAGGATGGAGAGCTCATCCTGAGCGACACCCTGGAGCTCGAGACCCTGGACTTCCAGGAGTTGCAGGCATCCGTGGAGAGCCTTCAGATAGCGGCTTCCAGCCACATCGAGAGGATCAAATCCCTCGCCCAGGCGGGCGTGGAGGGCTGAAGTTATGGGGATCTTTCAGAAACTGTCGACGGTCATCAAGTCGAACATCAATGATCTGATCGCCCGGGCCGAGAACCCGGAGAAGATGCTGAATCAGATCATCCTGGACATGCGGGACCAGCTGGCCAAGGCCAAGCGCGAGGTCGCCGCAGCCATTGCCGACGAGCGGAAGCTCCGCTCCCAGTTGGACGAGGAGATCAAGCAGGCGCGGGACTGGGAACGGCGGGCGATGATCGCCGTAAAGGAAGGACGGGACGATCTGGCCAAGCAAGCGCTGCTGCGACAGCAGGAGCACGCCGAGAGGGCGGCGGCGCTGGACCAGACCTGGAGGGCGCAAGCCGCCGAGACGGAGAAGCTGAAGGCCTCGCTCCGGCAGCTCAACGAGAAGATCGACGAGGCCAAGAGGAAGCGAAACCTCCTGATCGCGAAGCAGAAGAGAGCCCAGGCCCAGAGGCGCATCCACGAGACCATGGCGGGGCTGTCCGATAGTTCGGCTTTCGAGGCCTTCAACCGCATGGCGGAGAAGATCGAGGAGGCCGAGCGGCGGAGTCTGGCGCACGCCGAGGTGGCCGAGGCACTGACGGGCGACACGCTCGAGCAGGAGTTCCTCCGCCTGGAGTCCGGCGGTGGCGAGGGGGCCGTGGAGGACAAACTGCTGGCGCTGAAGCAGCAGATGGGACTCCTTCCGGCAGAGGGTCCGCCGAAGCAGTTGGGCCCCGGAGCCGACGAGGAGGGGGAGGCTGGCGAGACGGCGCCCGCTGCCAAGGGGGCAGAAGAGACCGCCACTGAGGCGAAGGCCGAGTCGGCGGAGAAGGAACCGGAGGCCCCGCCCATCAAGGAAGCCGAGCTCCTGGAGGAATTCGAGAGACTGGAGCGAGGGGACACGAACTGATTCCTACGACAGGCGGGTCTTCGCGCCACATGGACGGGCGGGGCTCCGGTCCCGCCCGTTTCTCGTGTGGCCGCTCTGCCTCTCGCGCCAGGACCGGCACCGTCCCCGCGGGCTGGCGCCGGTACGGGTCCGCCGGTCTATTAGGCCAGGCCCGGCGGGGGTCCGGGCCTTGGATCCCGTCCTGGCAGTGACCGGAGGACCATACAGTAACTGGAGGACAACAGCGGAATGAGCACGGTCTATCTGAACGGTGAGTTTCTTCCCAAGGAGGAAGCCCGCATCTCGGTGGACGATCGGGGATTCCTCCTGTCGGACGGCATCTACGAGGTATCGGCGGCGTACCGGGGGAGGTTCTTCCGGATGGACCGCCACCTGGACCGGATGCGCTTCGGGCTTCGGGAGCTCAGGATCGCCTACGACCCGGGTGACCTGCCGGAGGTCCATGAGCGCCTCCTGGACGAGAACGGTCTCGGGAACGTCGAGGTCTCGACGGTCTACGTTCAGGTGACGCGGGGGGTGGCGCCCCGCACCCATCACTTCCCGCCGGGGCCGGTGGCGCCCTCGGTGTACGCCTTCGCCTCGGAGTTCATTCGCCCCTCCCGAGAGGCGTGGGAGCGAGGGTATCGATCGATCACAGTTCCGGACCGCCGCTGGAGCCGGGTGGACATCAAGTCCATCGCCCTGCTGCCCAACGTCCTCGCCCAGCAGGCGGCGGTGGACGCCGGCGCTCGAGACGCCATCCTGGTCAAGGACGGGATCGCCGTGGAAGGGTCCCACAACAATCTCTTCGCGGTATTCGGCGAGACCGTGGTGACCCACCCGGCTTCGAACCTGATCCTCCACGGGATCACCAGGGAGTACGTCCTGGAGCTGGCCATGGGGCTAGGGTACCCGGTGGAGGAGCGCGCCCTCCAGGTGGAGGAGATCTACTCCGCCGAAGAGCTCTTCTTCACGGGCACCACCACGGAGGTCCGTCCGACGGTGTCCGTGGACGGCAGGGCCATCGGATCGGGTGGTGTGGGGCCGGTGACTCGCGCTCTCTATGACGCGTTCCTCCAGGGGGTGGCCGGGGCCCCCGCGGGAGCGGCGACGGCACGCTCCTGACCCGAGGGAGACTGAGCCGACCCTTCCCTCGCAGCGAGGTGGGGATCCCTCAGGATCCGGCGCCGGGCTGCTCCCCGCGATGGAAGTCGGGGGGCGGGCGCCCCTGGAAGCTCCAGACAGGCTCGGAGCCGTCCCGTCTTCTGGCGATCACGAACTCCGCGGGCGAGCCGGGCTGGATCTGAACCCCCTTCTCCCGATCCAGCGCCGCCTCGGAGGGCACCACGAACAGCCCCTCGATGACCACCGTGTCCCTCGCCTCCGTCTCCACCAGATCGCCGATCTCCGCGATCTCTCCGCCGGTCTGGAGGAGCGGGTTCTCGTAGTTGATGAGCAGGTCCGCCTTCAGCTCCGGGAGCCCGGGCACGGCCAGGCTGCCCCCCAGGAGAAGGAGGTCGCCCACGCGCCGGCCGTTGCGGGGCAGGCTGGCGTAGGTATCCACGGCGGCCGATTCGTAGGAGCGCAGAGCGATGGATTCGAGGGCTGCCAGGATCCCCACGAAGTTGACCTTTCGCAGGTACTGCTTCTGGGGGTCGTTCGACCATCCGCCCGATTCGATGAGGATCGTACCGGCTCCCCACTGCGTCATCAAGTCGCCGAAGGCTCGGGGGTTGAACGTGTCATCGTAGCGGGCGATGTGATCGCCTACCATGGGTTCGATGGAGCGTCGGATGACCCCGGCCACCTTCATCGCCGCCTCTCGCGCCGCATTCACCTCCCGGGCCTCGTTGAACGGGGGTGCCAGGAGCGCGATGGCCACGCCGCGGTCGCTGTCGCCGACCCGGGTTCCGATTCCCTGATCGTGGAGGTTGAAGGCGAAGGCGGGCTCGACGCGGTCCCGTACGGCCTTGAGAGTCCGGGCCTCGGGCGTGCTGAGGACCCGAGCGTCCCGGTTGATGTCCACCCCCTGGGCGTTCCTCCGCTGGAATCGCTCGGCCCCATCCGGGTTGAGCAAGGGAACCACATGGACGGTGAGCGATCGCCGAATCCGCCGCACGGTGGGGTGCTCCGGCCGGTCTGCCAGGAATGCGAAGATGTCGGCCAGGGCCATCGTGGCGGTGCTCTCGTCTCCGTGCATCTGGGACCAGAGAAGCACGGGCGTCGGCCCCTCCCCGTACGAAACGAGAACCAGGGATCGGCCCTCGGCACTGCGTCCCACCACCTCCCGCCGAAACGTGCTGCCCCGTTCCACGACGGGATCGACGATACTCCAGTATTCGCCGTGTCCGAACCTCCGCGCCTCCAGGCCTCCCAGTCGTACCTCGTCGTATGTGTTGCCGAGGTCGGCGACGGGCGTCGCCGTCTCCGGAGGGCGACTGAAGGGAGCGCAGGCCGCTGCCGCACCCACGGCAAGTAGCGCGGCCAGGGCCCCGGCCGCACCGCCCCGGAGACGCGGCTCACCACGAGCCTGCAGGAGAGGGGGTTCGGCGAGCAGCGGCCGTTCGGTGCCGCCGAGACGAATCCTTCGATGAGTCGGACGTGTGATCACGAGCTTCGGGCTCCGGTTCAGCGGTAGAGAAGGTATGGCTCCCGGCGAACCTCGAATTCGCCGAGGCGCGCCTCCCAGGCTGCGGTGAGCTCGGCGGCCGCGGCACCGTTCTCGATACCCAACCGCAGAGCGTCGGTCCCCGCGAGCCGGTCGAAGTGGTCGGCACGCCATTGCCAACGACCTCCGGACAGACGATGGGATTCCACCAGAAGGGCCACGGCGGTCCGGGTGGGATCATAACCCTCCCCGGTGCTCACGACACGGACGCCATGGACCTCGTCGCCGGGGAACTTTCGGTCGCTGGGATCCACGGGTAGGAAGGTGGTGGCCTCGAAGCGGACCCCTGGAAGGCCCTTCGCGTTCATGCGGAGGGCCAGGGCCTCTCCGTCTAGCCACGGAGCGCCGACCTGCCGGAAGGGTGCGGACGTGCCCCGGCCCACTGAGAGGTTCGTGCCCTCGAACAAGCATGTCCCCGGGTAGTGGAGGGCGCTCTCCAGATCCGGCATGTTGGGCGAGGGGGCGACCCAGGGGAGGCCCGTCTGGTCAAAGGAGGCCCCTCGCCTCCACCCCTGGGCGGGGGCGACCACCAGGTCCGCGGCGACCCCGAATTCACCCGCGATCATTCGCGCCAGCTCCCCCGGGGTCATGCCGTGGCGCATGGGAACGGGGTACATCCCCACGAACGAGGCAAAATCCGGCTCCAGGATGTTTCCCTGGACCCTCACGCCTCCCAGCGGATTGGGGCGGTCGAGGACGACGAACGGGATTCCCGCCTCGCCCGCGGCCTCCATCGCGAGGGCCATCGTGGACACGTAGGTGTAGTAACGGGCACCGATGTCCTGGATATCGAAGAGGAGGATCTCGATCCCCGCCAGCATGCCTGCGGTGGGCTTGCGAGTTTCGCCATAGAGGGAGTGGATAGGGAGATGGGTTTCCGGATCCCGGGTGCTCTGGACCCCCAGACCTCCAGGCACTTCGCCTCGTATTCCATGCTCCGGGGAGAAGAGCGCCACCAGGCGAACGTCCGGATGCCGGAAGAGCAGGTCGATGGAGAGAGTTCCGGCACGGTCGATGCCCGTGTGATTGGTGATCAGCGCCACGCTCCGGTCCTTTACGAGGTGAAGCGAGTCGGATAGGAGAACCTCGATGCCAGGAATCACCGGCCGTCCGGGCAGGACATGGGCGTGGCCTTCAAGAGGTGCCTGGGCGCCTGCCGCCACATGTTCCGAGTTTGTCTCCCCGGGCTTGGCCCCGCAGGCAGCGATGGTTAGGGTCAGGAGGGACAGGAGAAAGCGTTGTCGACTCTCGGGTGACGTCATATGTTTCCCCGGCCTCCAGGGGTCGCGAGCGACGCGGTGCCACGGCGAGTCAACATCGGGGCGAGGGGAATCGCGGTCAACCGAGGCCCGAGTCCTTCTCCCATCTGAAGGTCCTTAGGGAATGGTCACCATCGGCGCTCCACATCGAGCCACGGTCCTCGCAGCGATGGTCGCGCTGCTGGTGCCCTGTTCCGCGTGTGCCCCCGCGGGTCAAACGGGCGGCCCGGAAGCCCCGCCGGTTTCGCCCTCGCCCGAGGTCCCACCGGAGCCGCCGGATGAGTCCGGCAGCGTCGCCCCCGACTCCACGACGGAAGAGGCCGCGGGAAGCGAGGAGGCGGACACCGCTGTGTTGGCCACGACAGCGGGTCCGGTCCCCGACACCGTGACCGAGGCCGCTCCGGCTCCGGGCTCGCCTCCGGTCAGTGCTCCCTCTCCGGTGGACCCGGCCGCGTCCCGTGCTCTGGGGGAGCGGTTCGTCGACCTGACGGACATCGGCCCCTGGGCGTCGTCGGCTCTCGCAGCCATGAGCCTGCGGGAGAAGGTGGGCCAGATGCTGATGCCGTGGGTCCTGGGAGACTTCGCCCCCGAAGGCTCGGCCAGCCAGCGGCGGATCGTCGAGAGCATCGAGCGCCACGGAATCGGCGGCGTGATCATGTCGGTCGGATCGCCCATGGACGTGGCGGTCAAGCTCAACGACTTGCAGAGTCGGTCCCGGGTTCCTCTCCTGGTGGCGGCGGATCTTGAGACCGGGGCGGGCTTCCGCCTGAGGGGCGCCGTCCACCTCCCGGGCGTCATCGATCTGGGAGGGGCGACGGTCTTCCCGTCGTTGATGGCCGTGGGCGCTACGGGAGACCCGGAGTTGTCCTACGAGATGGGACGGATCACGGCCTTGGAAGCCCGGGCCGTGGGGATTCACGCTCCCTTCGCCCCCGTCCTGGACGTGAACAACAACCCGCAGAACCCCATCATCAACGTACGATCGTTCGGGGAGGATCCCCAGGCGGTGGCCGAGATGGGGGTGGCGTTCGTGCGGGGCCTCCAGGAGCACGGTGCCGTGGCCACGGGCAAGCATTTCCCCGGTCACGGAGACACGGAGACGGATTCCCACCTGGCCCTTCCGGTGATCCGCATGAGCCGGATGCGTCTCGATTCGGTGGAGCTGAGGCCGTTCCATGAAGCGGTGTCCGCGGGGATGGGCGGGGTGATGACGGCCCACATCGCGGTGCCCACCCTCACGGGCGGCGACGGCGTCCCCGCCACCTTGTCCGGGGGTGTCCTCTCGGATCTCCTCCGGTTCGAGATGGGGTTCAGCGGCCTGGTGTTCACGGACGCCATGGACATGTATGCCATTGACCGGCGTTTCTCCCGTCAGGAAGCGGCCGTACGGGCGGTGGAGGCGGGTGCGGACGTCCTGCTGATGCCACCCGACCTGGGCGCGGCGGTGGAGGGCATCGTCCAGGCGGTGGAGTCGGGTCGCTTGGCGGAAGAGCGCATCGATCGCTCGGTCATGCGCATCCTGGGCCTGAAGGAGCGGCTGGGTCTCCACACCAGCGCACGGGTGACCCTGGAGGACATTCCCCGGACGGTGGGGGTTCGGGCCCACACGGAGGTGGCGGAGCGGATCGCGGAGGAGTCCATCACGCTCCTTCGCAACCGGCGGGACCTTCTCCCCCTGCGCGGAACGCGGACGGCCGATGTCCTGTCTGTCAGCTACCGGCGGCAGAACGACCTGCTGGCGGGTCGATTCTTCAACGCCCGGCTTCGGCAGACCTATCCCAGGCTGAGGCCGGCGGTGGTGAATCGGAATTCCAGCGCCGCCGACTACGGCCAGCTGCTCCGCAGGGCCCGCTCCTCGGACCTGGTCGTGGTCTCTCTCTACGTCACGGCGATCTCCTATTCCGGATCCGTCGCCATTCCGGAGGCGCTTTCGGACTTCGTCGAGGAGTTGGCCGATTCCAGCATTCCCCATATTGTGATCTCGTTCGGGAATCCCTACTTGGTCACCGACTTCCCGGACGTCAGAGCCTACATGCTGGCGTGGAGTGGATCCGAAGCGAGTCAGAGGGCGGCTGCAAAGGCCCTGTTCGGAGAGATCGAGATCGGGGGACGAACGCCCACCGCCATTCCACCGCTCTTCGCGCTGGGCGAGGGAATCCAGCTGCCCCGTAAGGAAGTCCTGGGTGCTCGCTAAGCGACGAGCCGCCGGGCCCCGTCGCGTTCCGCCCTGGCTCCTGCTGGCATGGCTCGCCCTCATTCCGGGCGGATTCCCGAGCTGCGCCCCCGGCGCCTCCACCGAGCCACGATCCCCCTCGCCGCCCGCACCCCCGATCGCACCCCAGGCTGCCGAACGGGTCGTGAAGGCGCCGGGATCCCCGGTACCTGCGGCGGAGTGGGTGGAAACCACCCTGTCTTCCCTGAGTCTCAGGGAGGCGGTGGGCCAGCTGGTGTTCCCGTGGATTCCCGGATCCTACGCCTCTACCTCCAGCCCGGAGTTCGCGGAGCTGACCGAGTGGGTGGAGTCCGATGGCATAGGCGGAGTCGCCATCTCCATCGGTCTGCCGCACAGCTATGCGGCCAAGCTGAACGAGCTGCAGACCCGGGCCCGGGTTCCCCTTCTCGTGGCCTCGGACTTCGAGAGCGGCGGACCCGGCATGCGCCTCAACCACTCGTACGCGCTGCCGACGCTCCTGCCGCAGGGTGGAGGAACCAGTTTCCCGCCCACAATGGCGTTCGGGGCCATCGGCGAAGAGCGCTACGCCCGCGAGTACGGACGCATCACCGCGCTCGAGGCCCGCAGCGTGGGCGTTCACCTCAACTTCGCCCCGGTGTTGGACGTCAACAGCAACCCTGACAACCCGGTCATCAACACCCGCTCCTTCGGGGAAGACCCTCGGGAGGTGGCCCGGCTGGGCGCGGCCTACATCCAGGGAGCCCGTGAGGGAGGAGTCCTTACCACGGCCAAGCACTTCCCGGGGCATGGAGACACGCGCATCGATTCCCACCTGGACCTTCCCGAGATCGGTGCCGATCGCGCTCGACTGGACTCGCTGGAGCTGGTGCCGTTCCGCCGGGCGGTAGGCGAGGGGGTGGACGCCGTGATGACGGCCCACGTCTCGGTGCCGGCCCTTCTGGGTCCCGAGGGCCCGCCAGCAACCCTCTCGCCCTACTTCCTTGGGCAGGTTCTTCGCGAGGAGATGGGGTTCGGCGGGCTACTCTTCACGGACGCGCTCCGCATGGGGGCGATCCAGGGGCGCTACGGGGGAGGGGAGGCCGCGGTGATGGCCCTGCAGGCCGGCGCGGACGTTCTCCTCGCTCCGGCGGACATCCGGGAGTCCGTCGATGCGGTGATCGCCGCGGTCCAGGAGGGCCGGCTGGACGAGGGTCGAATCCGGGAGTCCGTCCGGCGGATTCTGGAGATGAAGGCGAAGGCGGGCGTTCACCTGAACCGCTTCGTCGACCTGGACTCCGTGGACGAAGTCGTGGGCTCCGGACCCCATCTGGCGTTTGCCGATTCGGCCGCCTCCCGGTCCATCACGCTGCCCCGCGACGAAGAGGGGCTCATCCCCCTGGAGGATGAGCGTCTGGGCCGGGTGCTGAGCGTCACGTACGGGGACTCCAGGGACCTCACGGCGGGGCGTGAGTTCGACGAGAGCCTGGGGGGGTGGGTCGATGAGCTGGTCCCGGTCCGGCTGAACGAGTCCACCCCGCTCGCGGTCTACGACTCGGTCCTCTCCATGGCGGGGATGACGGACCTGGTGCTGGTGAGCGCCTACGTGCCGCCTCGTTCAGGAGCCGGAACGGTGGCGGTTCCGGAGGTCTTCGCCGAGCTGGTGCGCCGGATCAGCGGGCGGCGGCCCACGATCGTTGTTTCCTTCGGAAGTCCCTATCTCCTCTCGGCCTTCCCCCGGGTGGGCACGTACCTCCTCGCGTGGGGCTCCAGGGAGGTATCGCAACGGGCGGCGGCCCGGGCCCTGGTGGGGGCCTCGGGCATCGGCGGCCGGCTTCCCATCTCGCTCCCTCCCTTTCACCGGGTGGGGGAGGGCCTGACGAGGGATGCGGTGCCGGCTCCCCTCCGCGCTCCCCTGGAGGAAACCAGGGACGCCCTCGATCGCAGCGGGATTCTGCGGGCCCGCGCCCGGGACGTGGCGGTCGGATCCTGGCCGGGCGAGGTGGCTCCCGAATCGGTGGGTTTGGACGCGTCGGCCCTCGAGCTCGTCGATTCGATCGTCCGGGAGGCCATCGCGGACTCGGCGACACCCGGCGCGGCTCTCGCCGTGGGGCGTCGGGGCCGGCTGGTGCGGCTGCGGGGATACGGTCGTGCGGACTGGGACCCGACATCCGCGCCGGTGACGCCGGCCACCCTCTACGACCTGGCGTCCCTCACCAAGGTGGTGGGCACCAGCACGGCCGCTGCCCTGCTCGTGGATGAGGACATCCTCGATCTGGAGGCGCCCATCGCGGAGATCCTGCCCTGGTGGGGCGGGGACCAGCCGGGCAAGGAGGAGGTGACGATCCGGCAGCTGCTCCTGCACCGCGGCGGCCTTCCTCCCTTCCGCCGCTTCTTCCTGGAGATGGAGGGGCGAGAGGCCTTCGAGAGGGCCATCGGAGAGCTCCCACTCGAGTATCCAGCCGGGGAGCGAACGGTCTATTCGGACATCGGGATGATGTCCGTGGCCTTCGCGGTGGAAGCGCTCACGGGCACGCCGCTGGACCGTTTCCTGGATCAGCGGGTGTGGACCCCCCTGGGCATGACCGACACGGCCTTTCGGCCCGGCCCGGAGCTTCTGGCGAGAATCGCGCCCACCGAGGTGGACACCCTGTATCGGAAGGTCCACGTCCATGGGGTGGTCCACGACGAGAACGCGTACGCCATGGGCGGGGTCGCGGGACACGCCGGCCTGTTCTCGTCCATCCGGGACCTGGCCGTATTCGCTCAGATGATGCTGGACGGGGGATGGGCGCCTCCCTGCGATGTGGCGGATGGCAGCGGGACCCCCTGTCACGGGCTTCGCGCCCGCTCTGTGAGGATCCTCCAGGAGGAGACCGTGGGACGGTTCACGCGCCGCTACGACGACTCCTCGAGCCGCGCTCTCGGGTGGGACACTCCCAGCGAAGGGTCCTCCGCCGGCGACTACCTGTCGCGGACGGCGTTCGGGCATACGGGGTTCACCGGGACGTCCATCTGGATCGATCCGGAGCTGGAGCTGTTCGTCGTTCTGCTGACCAATCGCGTGAATCCCACCCGGGACAACCAGAAGCACGTCGCCCTGCGGCGTCGGATCCACGATGTGATCGCCAACGCGACAACCGACGTGCCGGTGGGCGAGCGAGTGCCATAGACCCTTGAGCTCGTTCACCGGATTGGACCTGGCGGTCCTCGTTCTCTACCTGGTGGGTATCACCGCGTGGGGTGCGTGGCTGGGGCGGGGACAGCGGGGCGGGTCCGATTACTTCCTGGGCAGCAGGGAGCTGCCTTGGGTGGCGGTGATGCTGTCGGTGGTGGCCACCGAGACCAGCACCCTGACCTTCCTGAGCGTCCCTGGCGTCGCGTATCTGGGAACCCTGGGCTTCCTCCAGCTGACCCTGGGCTACGTGGTGGGACGAAGCGTGGTGGCGGCGCTCCTGCTGCCGGCCTACTACCGGGGCGAGCTGGCCACCGCGTACGCCCTGCTGGAAGCCCGTTTCGGGATCGGAACACGCCGGTTCACTTCCGCGATCTTCATGGTCACGCGGCTGTTAGCCGATTCGGTTCGACTGTTCGCCACGGCCATCCCGCTGGCCCTGGTGACGGGCTGGCCCTATCCCCTCTCCATCGCCGTCATCGGCCTCATGACGGTCATCTACACCTACTTCGGAGGGATCCGTGCCGTGGTGTGGGTGGACGCCCTCCAGATGGGCCTCTACCTGGTGGGGGCGGTGGTGACCGTCATCGCCCTTCAAGCTCTTCTCCCGGGAGGTTGGGAGAACGCGCTGGCGCAGGCGGCCGGGGCGGGGAAGCTCCAGGTGTTCAGCTTCTCCACCGATCCCTCGATCACCTATACCTTCTGGGCGGGCCTGGTGGGCGGCGCGTTCCTGTCGATGGCGTCCCACGGCACGGACCAGCTCATCGTCCAGCGCCTGCTGACGTGCCGTAGCCTCCGCGCCAGCCAGAAGGCCCTGGTCTGGAGCGGCGTCGCCGTCGTTTTCCAGTTCGCCCTCTTTCTCGTGGTGGGGTTGGGCCTGTGGGCCTTCTACGCCGGCCGGCCCTTCGATCGAGCCGACGAGATCTTCGCCCAGTTCATCGTCCAGGAGCTTCCGGCGGGCATCACGGGCCTACTCATCGCTGGTGTGTTCGCCGCGGCCATGTCGTCACTCTCCTCCTCCATCAACTCCCTGGCGTCGGCGACCGCCTACGATTTCTGGGCTCCGGCGCGGGGAGCGGAGGGGGACGAGGTCCGCATCCTCCGAGCCGGAAGAGGATTCACCCTCATCTGGTCGGCGCTTCTCATCGGAGGGGCGGTCGTGTTCATCCCCCTGAGTCGGGGGACCACCGCCGTGGAGGTCGCTCTGGGGGTGGCGTCTCTGGTCTACGGCGGCCTGCTGGGGGCCTTCGCCCTCGGGACGCTGGTGCCATCGGCGAACAGCCGCGGAACCGTTGTGGGAGTGGCGGCGGGCATCGGCACGGTGACAGCCATCTGGCTCTTTGCGCGAGAGGCCGTCGCCTGGCCGTGGTTCGTGTTCCTGGGGACGCTGGTCACCTTCGCCGTGGGGTGGCTGGTTTCCCTCCGCACCGGAGGCGCCGGCTCCTTCGTGCCTTCGTCCGGCACGCGCGCGGCCAGGGGGGCGGGTGACGCATGAGGGCGGTGGCGGGAGTGGACGGTGGCGGGACGCACACCCGGGTGCTGGTCCTGGGAGATGATTCGGCCGAGCTCGCTCGTGCGGATGGCCCACCGGCTCTCGTCGATCCCAGGGCTCCCGAGACCGCGGCGGAAGTCGTGCGAGACGTTCTGGCCCTGGCCATGGAGGCCGCCGGAATCCAGCCACCGCTGCGGGGGCTCTGGGTAGGACTGGCCGGAGCCGGTCGGGAGGCCGTGCGGAGGCGGGTGGAGAAGGCCCTGTCCGACGGCCGCCTATCCGAGCGGGTCACGGTGGGCTCCGACGCGGAAGCGGCGCTCTTCGACGCGTTCGCATGGGGACCCGGGATGGTTCTGATCTGCGGGACCGGGTCCATGGTGATCGCCCGCACGGAGTCGGGGGAGGTGGTGCGCGCCGGAGGCTGGGGCGGCCAACTGGGCGATGAAGGAGGCGGGTATGACCTGGGCCTGCAGGGACTCCGGGCGGTGGCCCGGGCGGTGGACCGGCGTGGTCCGGCGACGTCTCTGCAAGAGACCCTCCTGGCGGCTCTGGGGCTCGAGGACCCGTACGACCTGATCTCGTGGGCCGCCGGCGCCTCCAAGGCGGACGTAGCCGCTCTCGCTCCCGCCCTGATCGCGGACGGAGGGCGGGATGGAGTGGCTCGAGAGATCGTGGGGAACGGGGTCAGGGAACTGCACGAGCTGGTTCAGGCGGCCGTGGCCCGGGGTGCTCCCTGGTCTCGCTCTCCGGGAATCGCCCTGGCGGGCGGCCTGATCTCACCCGGCGCTCCCCTTCGGAGCTCCGTGGAGAGAACGGTCCGGGGATTGGGTCTCGAGCTCCGGCCGGGTCCGGTGGTGGCGGTTCGTGGCGCCGCTCGCCTGGCCGGTGCGCTCTTCCTGAAATGACCGCCGTCCCACCTGACCGACACCTTCGGTCACTCTGACCGATCGGGCGAACCGACCGCCAAAACGGCCGGTCAATCCGACACGTCGCGACCA
>JBDHKE010000148.1:0-8139 GCA_039586555.1 Gemmatimonadota bacterium
GCGGCAACCAGAGCGCCGCCGCTCGAACCCTCCATATCTCCAGACCTACACTCCTCCGCAAGGTCCGTAAGTACGGCCTCGAACCCGCCCTCACCCGTAGACTCGCCGTCTGAACGACCATGGCGACTCAGCCAGCACCTGAGGCGGAACCGCACGTGCCCTGCGAGTTGCTCGGAGCGCGCCTTCTCCTCGTGGACGACGAGCCGCAGACGCTCCGCTTCATGGAGAGGTATCTGCGGAGATCCGGATTCGAGCTGGTCTCGGCCACCGCCGACCCCCGCGACGTGCGTCGCATGTTTCGGGAAGAGAGCCCGGATCTCATCGTGCTTGACCTCCACATGCCGGAGATGGACGGATTCGCGGTCATGGAAGCTCTCCAGTCCGAGATTCCGGATGGCGTCTACCTGCCCATCCTGGTTCTCACGGGGGACCACGACCCCGAACTCCGGCAGCGAGCGCTGGCCGCAGGGGCCCGGGACTTCGCGACCAAGCCGGTGCGGGGGCAGGAGGTGCTTCTCCGCATCAAGAACCTGCTCGAGACACGATTCCTCCACGTGAAACTCAGAAGTCACAACGATAACCTGGAGGGCGTGGTCCACGACCGGATCCAGAATGTCGAGCACACGAGGCTGGAGGTTCTGAGACGGCTGGCCCTGGCGGCCGAGCACCGAGACGACGCCGGGAGCCACCACGCGGAGCGGGTTGGAGAGATCTCGGCGTCTATCGCCGAAGCCATGGCGCTACCCCAAGCGGAGACCTGTCTCATCCGCCAGGCCGCGGTCCTCCACGACGTCGGCAAGATCGGCATTCCGGATGGGATTCTGAGGAAGCCCGGACGCCTTTCGGAGGAGGAGTTCCAGGTCGTCAAGACCCACACGACCATCGGAGCCAACATCCTCAGCGGGGGAGAATTCCCCCTGCTCGAGATGGCGCGGGAAATCGCCCACACCCACCACGAGCGGTGGGACGGCGCCGGGTATCCGCAGGGGCTGTCGGGTGAAGCCATACCTCTGGCAGGACGCATCGTGGCGGTGGCCGACGCCTTCGACTCCATGACGGCCACCCGCCCGCACCGGGACGCCAAGCCGGTGGCAGAAGCCGTGCGTCAGATCTGGGACGAGCGCGGGGGCGCCTTCGATCCGCAGGTCGTGAGAGCGTTCATGCGGGTGCTGGCGCAGGGGCTGGCCTTCACCTTGCAGTCTTCCGGCGAGAAGACGGACGAGGGTCCTCGATCCAGTGAGCTCGAGCCGCAGAAGCCGAAGGAGCTGGCGCTGCGCCACTCCTCCCTGCCGGATCAGGGGAGCCTCGTCGAACTGGTTGCAGGATGACGAGGGAGCCTTCTTCTTGCCTGGCTTCACTCCCCGCTCCCAAACGGGCCAGAGACGGTGACCGTGCGACGCGCCCCTCTGCTTCGCCGGGTTCGCGGGCTTCTGTCACCGGACACCCGTTGGGCCCTGGGCGGGCTCATCGTGGTGGTGTGGGGTGGCGTCACCCTCTTCATGGCCCTCGCTTCCCCCTCGGTGTATCACGCCTTCGCCCATCGGACGCTGGAAGACAAGGCGTGGAGCCTGGCCCGCGTGGCCGCGAGCGGGCTCGCGGCTGAAGGCATCCTCGACAACCCGACCCATCTGGAAGAGCACCTCGGGGGACTGCTGACGGACCCCGACGTCCGACGGATTAGCCTGACCGATGCTTCCGGCAGGATCATCCTGTCCCTGGCGGCCGATGAACAGTTTCCCGACGCCCAGGAGAGGGAGTCGGGCTCACCGCATGCAGACGGCCTTCTCACCGCGGAGGTGGAGTTTCCGGCGGGCCCGGGTGGCCGTGAGTTCGGCACTCTGGAAGTGGTGGTCTCCTCGGAGCAGATCCGCGCCGAGGCAGGGCAGGTCCTGAGGCTCGCCCTCGTCGGTTCCATGGTCGTCTTCATCTTCGGCGCGGGGCTCGTGCTCCTGGTCTCCATGAGGCTGATCGGCCCCCTCAACAAGATCGCGCGCGCCGCCGAACGCATCGCGAAGGGCGACCTCTCCGAGCGAGCCCCGGCGTCCACAGGCGAGATGGACCGCCTGGCTCGCTCATTCAACCGCATGATCGACCGGCTGCAGGCGAGCCAAGCGCGGCTGCAGATGTCCAACGTCCAGTTGGAGCGAATCCTGGACAACCTCCCGTCGGAGGTGGCTCTCTTCGACCTGCAGCGTCGGTATCTCTACATCAGCCCCATGGGTTTGGGAGACGATCGGACCCGTAAGCTCGTCCTTGGGATGCAAGCTCCGGAATACTGGAGCTTCCACGGGTACGAATCCGACGTCGGGGAGGAGGTGGACCGGGCCATCGCGCGGTGCATCGCCGAGAAGCGGCTCGTCACCACCGAGCAGACGATTCGGGATCAGGATGGCAGGAGCCGTCATTTCATCCGTGCCTTCTCGCCCGTCCTGGGCGACGCCGGAGAGCCGGTGCAGGTCGTCGGTTACGCTGTAGACGTCAGCGACCAGAAGGAGGCGGAGGAAGCGTTGCGGGCCACCGAGGAACAGCTTCGGCAGGCTCAGAGGATGGACTCGATTGGTCGTCTGGCGGGCGGAATCGCCCACGACTTCAACAACCTCCTCACCCTGATCCTGGGCCACTGCGACCTGATCCTCATGGACGTGGAAGCTGCCGACCCCATCAGGGAGGACATCGAAGAAGTCCAGACCGCCGCAGAGCGGGCATCCTCCCTCATCCGGCAGCTCCTGGCCTTTAGTCGGAAAGACGTCTTGCAGCCCAAGGTCCTCAGCTTGAACGACGTGATTCGGGACACGGAGAGCATGCTTCGCCGCCTCATCGGAGAGCATATCGAGCTGAGAACCAACCTCTCGCCCCACATACATGACGTGATGGCCGACCCGGCCCACATTGAACAGGTCATCGTGAACCTGGTCGTCAACTCTCGGGATGCAATGAAGAGGGGAGGCGTGCTGACCATCGGAACCGGCAACGCGGACTTCGACGACCTGCCGGAAAGCGTCCAGGCGGTGGTCGGGCCTGGCTCCTTCGCGTGGCTACAGGTGACGGACACGGGAACGGGCATGGACGCCGAGACCCTCGAGCACATCTTCGACCCCTTCTTCACCACCAAGGACGTGGGTCAAGGGACCGGCCTCGGCCTGGCGACGGTCTACGGAATCGTCAACCAGAACCGGGGTGCCATCGATGTGCGGAGCCAGGTCGGCGAAGGAACCGCCTTCCAGGTCTTCCTGCCGGTCCACGAACGGCCCGCGCAAGCCGCCCTGGAAACAGGCTCGATCACGAGCTCGGGCGAGGGCGCGCTCACCGTCCTGGTGGTGGATGATCAGGAAGCGGTGTGTGAGCTGGCACGCCGCTCCCTGGAGCTTGCCGGCTACGAGGTCCTGGTGGAGACCGGTGCGGAAGGTGCCCTCAGTCTTGCCGAGGAGCACGAGGGACCCATTCACCTGCTCCTGAGCGACGTGGTGATGCCAGGCATGACCGGCCCCGAGCTGGCCCGGCGCCTCTGCCAGCTCAAGCCCCAGGCCACCGTTCTCTACATGTCGGGATACACGGGCGAAGCTCTGGCCCGGCAGGGAGTGTCCGCAGAAGAGATCGAGCTGATTCCCAAGCCCTTCACTCCCGATCAGCTCGCCAAAGCCGTGAAGGGAGTGCTCGGCTCGAGAGCACAAGGACTCCCCGGCAAGGTCCGGCCCCGAGGCCGTCTCTGGCCGTCCCTTTCCAGGAGAAGCCGGCTCCGAAGCCCGATGACCTGACCCGCCGCACCGCCCACCAGAGCGGCTCCGCTTCTCCAGTCTCTCATGCCGTCCGCGACATGGCTCCCCGATCCAGGACGGTACGGACCATTCCCGCCAGTCTGCTTGCCGTGAATGGCTTTTCGATCAGGGTGATATCGGAGTCCAGCACTCCATGGTGCTGCAGCTGGTCATCCGTGTAACCCGACATGTAGAGAATGGCGGTGTCGGGGCGGACTGGAATCACCCTCTCCACCAGCTCTGGGCCGCTCATTCCAGGCATGACCACGTCAGTGAGGAGCAGGTGTATCGGGCCGCGATAGTCCCTGGCCATGCGAAGGGCGACCTCTGGAGCTTCGGCAGCCAGGACCTTGTAGCCGCATCGCTCCAGGATCTTCTTCGTCATGTTGCGGACGCCCTCCTGGTCCTCAGCCAACAGAATAGTCTCCGTCCCCTGCGCCAGGACCGATGCGACGACTGCCCCTCCCGCCGGCTCGGCGGCTTCGTCGACGTCTGGTAGGTAGATCTTGAACGTGGTTCCCATTCCGAGCTCGCTGTAGACCCGGATGAACCCATTGGCCTGACGAATGATTCCATAGACCATCGCCAGGCCGAGGCCCGTGCCCTTCCCCGGCCTCTTCTTCGTGAAGAAGGGCTCGAAGATGTGAGCCTGCGTCTTCTCGTCCATGCCGATCCCCGTGTCGCTGACGGTGATCAGCACATAAGTACCTGCGGGGACCGCCTCGGCAGATCCCCTCTCCCGATCCTCCTCGTAGCTCACACGCTCCGTTCGAATGTTCAGTGCTCCGCCGTTGGGCATAGCGTCCCGGGCGTTGACGGCCAGGTTCACGATGACCTGCTCGATCTGCCCAGGGTCCGCTCTCACGGACCCCAGGCCCTCCCCGAGATAGGTGGAGAGCTCCACGTCCTCGCCAATCAGGCGGTGAAGCATCTTCTTGATGCCCTGGATGGCCTCGTTGATGTCCAGGACCTTGGGCTGGCTCACCTGCCTCCGACTGAACGCCAGGAGTTGCTGGGTGAGGGCCGCCGCTCGATTCGCGGCGTTGTGGATCTCGTCAATGTCCGCCCGCGCCGGGTCATCCTTCTCCATGTCCATCAGGAGGAGGTCCGCATTTCCCGTGATGGTGGTGAGGAGGTTGTTGAAATCATGGGCGATCCCGCCGGCGAGGCGTCCAATGGACTCCATCTTCTGGGCCTGGAGCAGCCGTTCTTGTGTCTCCCTCAGTGCCTCTTCGGCTTCCCTGAGATCCGAGATGTCGAGGCCGTATCCGATGACTCGGGTGACGCTCCCACACCTGTCCAAGACCGGACTGTACAGTCGGACGAAGTACTTCTCCTCACCGTCATCGCTCTTGAGGGCCTGTTCCGTACTAACCAGGTGTTGCTCCTCGATACACCTTCCGATCGCCTTCACGGCGTCGCGTCCGAGGTCCTCGCTCGCGCCGGTCCGCTCGGCGTAGTCCACGGGCGTCTTGCCGATGACCCACTCTCGCTCCGAGGGATCCGGAATCCCGGCGGGGTTCACGTAGCGGTAGCGACCGTCGAGGTCGAACATCGCCACTTCAGCGGGGATGTTGTCGAGGATCTGCTGGAGTTGGAGGCTGGACAGCTCCAGCTCATCGTGGGCAGTCTCGAGGCGGGTGACCATGCGGTTGAACGACTCCGCCAGCTGACCCACCTCGTCCTTCGTGGAAACGGGAGCCCGACTGCTCAGGTCACCCGCGGCGATCCGCTCCGCCGCTTCCGCCACCTCGCGCAGGGGTTGTGTCAAGTGAGCGCCGATCACTATGGCCGCCAGGATTCCCAGGATGAAGATGGCGACGCTAACGAGAGCAACCAGACCCCGGGCGCGGGAGACCTGAGCATGTGTATCCTCCAGGGAGAGCTGTACCCGGACAACCCCGATCTCGCCGTCGTTGAACGTCACCGGAGCCTTGAGTTCGAGCACCTCGCCATCCCCTCTGCCTGGAGGGAAAGCCGCTCCACCGCGTGGGTTTCCGTTGTTCTGCTCCGCCGTCAGGGTGACCAACACGTCTCCGGCGGTGTTCGCGACCTCCACGAGCTGGACGTCGTCGAACTGCAGGACGCCTTGGAGTCCCTCGGTCAAGGCCTCGCGGTCGTCGAACACCACGGCCGATGGGATGCTGAACGAGACCATGGAGCCGATGCTCTGGGCCTTCGTGCGGAGAGCCTCCAACGCCTGGCGCTCGATAGTGGCAGGGAAGAAAAGGTAGATGAAGAGGGAAATCCCGCCAATTACGATCGTGAAGAAGAGCAGGAGCCTCCGGCTCAGGGGCTGAGGCTCCAGTCGCTCTCGGCCCGAACGAATCCACCGACGGACTCTGTCCATATGATCTACCCCTACTCGATGTTCGACTGGGCGAGCTGCGAGGTTCTTGTCACGCTACGCATGGCCTACGTTCTTCCACAGGAACTGCTCGGCTTCCCTGAGGGTCTTCGGAAGGTGCAGGCGGGCGCCGGAGGCTCTGTCTGTTCCATCATCGGCGCTAATCAGGAGTGCCCTGAAGGGATCCGCCGTAGATATCTCATCCCGTAGAGCGCTTTCCACGCGGCCGTCCAGCACGAGGGAGACGAACGGGTCCAGGATCTCTCCGTCAAAGTGGCGGTCCCTTTCGCTCAACATGACCTCCACGGTTTCATCCACCGAGAACGCCCTCTTGTAAGGACGCTCGTGCGTCATGGAGTCGAAGACGTCGGCCACCGCTACGACCCGGCCCGAGAGCGGAATAGCCGCGCCTTCCAGTCCATGTGGGTATCCCGACCCCTCCCACCACTCGTGGTGGCTCAGGGCCACCTCTCGTGCCTTGTCCAACAGGGGGAAGGATCCCTTCGAAAGGATCAGGCCGCCAATGGTGGTGTGGCTCCTCATCACCTCGAATTCGGCTTCCGTGAGCTTGCCCGGTTTGAGCAGGATAGCGTCCGGAATCCCAATCTTGCCCACGTCGTGGAGGGGCGCGGCCTGCCGGATGAAGTCGACCTCCCCGGGGGGAAAACCGATGGCCCGAGCGATGAGACCCGACAGAATGCCCACGCGCTCGGCGTGTCGGCCCGTCACGTCGTCACGATACTCCGCGGCCACCGCGAGGCGGCGGAGAACTTCGAGCTGGGTCTTTTGCAGCTTCAGGCTCTCTTCCTCCACCTTCAGCTCCAGGCTCTCGTTTCGGTATTCGAGGAAGCGGTGGAGGTGTCGGGTTTCCAGGAGGTTCCGGATTCGCAAAAGGACCTCCTCCGCCCGGAAGGGCTTGGCGACGAAATCCTTGGCTCCCGCCGAGAGACATCGGATCCGGACTTCAGGCTCCCGGTCCGCGGTGATGACAAGAATGGGAAGGAAGGCCCGCTCCGGGATCTCCGGCTGGAGGGCCTCCATGACCTGGAAGCCGTCCATGTACGGCATGTGGAGGTCCAGCAGGACCAGGTCCGGTCGGAACTCCTGAAAGACGGCAAGCGCCTTGCGAGAGTCACTGGTGCTCGCCACATGCTCATATCCGGCCTTTTTGAGGAGCCGCTCCAGGAACCGGATGTTGGCCTCCTTGTCCTCTACGATGAGGATTCGCGAGTCTCTCAGCTCTTCTGGGCACATACCACTCCCCATCCGTCTTTCGGTTATCAGCGCGTCCCGGATCGGCGGACTCGCCCTGGTGAGGGCAGCGGCCAGACCGACCCCAAGGCGAAGCAGATCGGAGTTGCTAGGGCGCAAGAGACGTGCACCCTGTGCGACTGGGTAGTTCGCACAACCTAAGTGTCTCCGCACAAATGACTTATCTGTGACAAGGCCCGGCCCAGCCCGGGTCCGGCAGTCCGAACTCTGAAAAGGTTTTGCAGTAGGCCGGTGTTTTTTGCCTGACCGTACAATGCGTTCTGGCACAAAATGTTAGGGCTCCCCGGAGCGGTCGCGCGAGAGCCGGCCTCGCGGCGGGCAGGGGGCATCGGGGCAGCGGAGGGGTCGGGTGAAAGGAGAACCGCGCCGCGCCGAGGGCATGCTCTTTGCTACCCTGACGGCCGCACGGGGATCTGGACTGACCAGCTCTCCCCCGAACCAGGGAGCCACTCTATCCGCAGGGGAGCCGGACCTTGGCCAAGATCGTGATCATCGACGACGACATCTCCCTCCGGACCGTCATGAGGAAGATGCTGGAGCGCCGCGGACACGCGGTTCGGGAAGCGCCGGACGGGAAGGTAGGGTTGGACATGGTTCGGGACGGCGCGCCCGATCTGGTCATCTCGGATCTGATTATGCCGGAGGCCGAGGGGGTCGAGACCATCATGGCAATCCGCCAGGAGTTTCCTAGCCTCAAGGTCCTGGCCGTCTCCGGAGCCGGCTCAGTGGATGACTGGCAGCCCCTCAAAGATGCCGAGCTGCTGG
>JBDHKE010000037.1:0-30186 GCA_039586555.1 Gemmatimonadota bacterium
TTGATCTGGCTTGCCCAGGCCTCGGCGGAATAGGCGCACTGGAAGAGGTAGTAAGCCATGGTTGACTCCTTTCATAGCACGGTTCGGCCGGTCCTCGGGGGAACGGCTCAGGATGGGCATCGGGGTTTCAAGCAGATGGGTGTGCGAAGGTACGTGAGAGGCTGCGGGAAGGAAAGTCATTGGCGCGGTAGCGCCCCCGCAGGGGATGTGAGATACTAGTCCGCCGGACGACGACCGAGACTTGCGGCCAAGAGGCCAGGCCATGAAGAAGGTGAGCATCATCGGGAGTGGCAACGTCGGCGTGAACTCGGCGTTCTTCATCGCCGAAACAGCCGCCGCCAACGTGACCCTCGTGGACATCCAGGAGGGCATCTCCACCGGCAAGGCCCTGGATCTGATGGAGGCCGGGCCCATCCGCCAGTACCGGACGACCATCGAGGGCAGTGACGACGTCGCCTCGATCGCCGGCAGCGATGTCGTGGTCGTCACGGCCGGGCTGGTACGGACGCCTGGTCAGGCCCGGGGAGAGAACTTCAAGGACAACGAAGTCATCCTGAGAGCGATCGCGGCGGATGTGGCGGAGCTCACGCCGGACGCCGTCGTGATCGTGGCCACTTCTCCTGTGGACGGGATGGTGAAGGCGTTCATCGACGCGACCGGCTTCGATCGCATGCAAGTCATGGGGTTGGGCACGCTACTGGACTGCACGCGGATGGCGTCCATGGTGGCCGATGCGATGAACATCAGCCCCCTGGATGTCAACGCCGTGGTCATCGGCAGCCACACCTCCCGCATGGTGGTGCTGCCGGAGTTCACCCGCGTCAACGGCATTCCCATCACCGCCCTCCTCACCCCCGAACAGGTCGAGAAGATCGTCGAGGACACCCGCCAGGCGGGGACCCTGATCATCGAGCTGGCCAAGAGACACAGCGCCTACTACGCCCCCAGCGCCGTCATCAGCCAGATGGTGGAGGCCATCTGCATCGACACCAGCAAGGTGATTCCGGTCAGCGTCCTCCTGGAGGGCGAGTACGGGATCCGCGGCGTGCCCCTGAGCGTGCCGTGCAAGCTCGGGGCGCGAGGGATCGAGAAGATCCTGGAGATCGACTTCGGTGACGAGGTGCTCGGAGCGTTGCAGGACTCGGCCGAGCCCGTTCGCGTCTGGCTTCGGAGCGCGTAGAGAGAGGTCTGGACCATGAAGAAGGTGAGCGTCATCGGAGCGGGCCACGTCGGCGCCACTTGCACGTACTACATTGCCGAGAAGAACATCGCCGACATCGTCATGATCGACATCGTGGAGGGGATGCCCCAGGCGAAGGGATTGGACTTCTCACACGCGGCTCCCCTGCGCAGGTATGGGGCCCAGATCCTGGGCTCGAATGACTACAAGGACGTCGCCGACAGCGACGTCGTGGTCATCACCGCCGGTGTGCCCCGCAAGCCGGGAATGGACCGGATGGATCTCCTTCGGATCAACGCCAGCATCGTGAGCTCGGTATCCAGCCAGGTGGCGGAATACGCTCCCAACAGCACGATCGTCGTCGTCAGTAATCCTCTGGACATCATGTGCACCGTGGCTCTTGAGGCCAGTGGATTCGCCCTGAAGCGGGTGATGGGCATGGCGGGCATCCTGGATAGCACCCGCCTCCGCTACTTCGTGGCGGAGAAGTTGGGGGTGGCCCTCACCGACGTGCATGCCATGGTCCTTGGCGGACACGGCGACACAATGGTTCCTCTGCCGCGGTTCACCACAGTGGCGGGAATCCCCATCACGAAGCTGATGAGCGCTGAGGACATCGGGGCACTGAGCGACCGCACCCGAACGGGCGGTGCCGAGATCGTCAGCTACCTGAAGACGGGTTCCGCCTTCTACGCGCCCGCCGCGAGCGCCGCGGAGATGGTGGAGGCCATCGTCACCGACGAAAAGCGGATTGCCCCCGCGGCCGCCTACCTCCGAGGCGAGTTCGGCTACGAGGGCATCTTCCTCGGAGTGCCTGTGCTGATCGGAAAGAACGGAGTCGAGCGGATCATCGAGCTGGATCTTCTCGAAGAGGAGCGCGCGATGCTCGACCATAGTGCCGAAGCCGTACGGAAGGGACTGGCGGCCTACCGAAGCCTTTGATCGGGTCTCTCGATGGAACGGGACCGTCAACCAGGAGAACAGATGACTGAGAACCGGAAGCTCGCCGCGTGGGTCGCCGAGATCGAAGAACTGTGCCAGCCCGATTCCGTGTACTGGTGTGACGGCTCGGACGAGGAGTATCAGCGGCTTTCCCGGCTCATGATCGAGTCGGGGTTGGCCACGAAGCTCGACGAGAAGAAGCGTCCCAACAGCCTCCACTTCCGCTCGGACCCCTCCGACGTGGCCCGTGTCGAAGATCGCACCTACATCGCGTCCCGGAAGCAGGGGGACGCGGGCCCCACCAACAACTGGATCGACCCCGACGCGCTCAAGGAGACGATGACCCAGCTCTACCGGGGATGCATGAGGGGGCGCACCCTCTATGTCATCCCCTTCAGCATGGGACCCATCGGCTCCCCCATCGCGAAGATCGGCGTGGAGATCACGGACTCTCCCTACGTCGTCCTGAACATGCACATCATGACCCGGGTGGGAACGAGGGTCCTGGACGCGCTGGGGCCTGATGGCGAGTTCATCCCCTGTCTGCACTCGGTGGGGAAGCCGCTGGCGGAGGGTGAGAGCGACGGCAGCACCTGGCCATGCGCACCCATCGAGGAGAAGTACATCTCCCACTTCCCGGAGGAGAACCTCATCTGGAGCTATGGCTCGGGGTACGGCGGCAACGCTCTGCTCGGGAAGAAGTGCCTGGCTCTACGCATCGCCTCGGTGATGGCTCGCCGCGAGGGGTGGATGGCCGAGCACATGCTGATCCTCCGCCTCACGAGCCCCGAGGGGAGGCGGTTCCACATCACCGCCGCGTTCCCGTCTGCCTGCGGCAAGACCAATCTGGCCATGCTGCAGCCCACGGTTCCGGGGTGGAAGTGCGAGACCGTCGGCGACGACATCGCCTGGATGAAGATCGGGGCGGACGGGCGACTCCACGCCATCAACCCGGAGTCCGGGTTCTTCGGGGTGGCGCCCGGCACCAACTTCAGGTCCAACCCCATGGCCATGGAGACGCTCCGCTCCAACAGCATCTTCACCAACTGCGTCGTGACGCCGGAAGACGACATCTGGTGGGAAGGGAAGGACGATCCCTGCCCGGTTGGAATCGACTGGAAGGGTCGGGAGTGGACACCGGATTCACCCGAAACCGGTGCCCATCCGAACGCGCGCTTCACGGCGCCGGCCGATCAGTGCCCCATTATCTGCCCGGATTGGGAAGATCCCGCGGGAGTCCCCATCGACATCTTCGTATTCGGTGGCCGCCGGGAGTCAGTGGTCCCGCTGGTGCACCAGGCTCTCGACTGGGACCACGGGGTATACATGGCCGCCGCTGCCGCCTCGGAGCCCACGGCCGCTGCTCTGGACGTGAAGGCCAAGCTTCGGCGCGATCCTTTCGCCATGCTTCCCTTCTGCGGCTACAACATGGGAGATTACTGGCAGCACTGGTTCGACATGGGTGACCGGCTGGGCGACAAGGCCCCGGCGATCTTCTACGTGAACTGGTTCCGCAAGAGCCCTGATGGGAAGTGGCTGTGGCCGGGATTTGGAGAGAACAGCCGCGTGCTGAAGTGGATGTGCGAGCGCCTGACCGACGCCGCAGGCGCCGTCGAGACTCCCATTGGCTTCATGCCCACGCCGGCTGATCTCGATCTGGACGGGCTGGATGTGCCCCGAGCGGACCTCGAGGAGCTCCTCCGGGTGGACGCGACCTCCTGGCGAGAGGAGATTCCGGACGTGGAGGAGTTCTTCGCCAGGTTCGGTGACCGACTCCCGGATCGCCTGAAGGAACAACTGAAGCGGGTGAAAGGGCGGCTGGGCGGAACCGGCACCGCCCCCCGGTAGATTTGGAGGTTGACACGCCCTCGGGACCATCCTGGCCTGTGGGGAGGCAGGAGGCCCGCGAGCAGCCGAGCTCCCTGTTTGAGTCGAGAGCAAGAGAAACGCTGAAGAATCGCGCCGTGTGGCGCGACAAGTGAGGAGAATTGGGAAAGATGGCCGAGAAAGCCCGTTTGGAGCTAGGCGACCAGACCGTTGAGCTCCCCATCATCGTGGGAAGCGAGGGCGAGCGAGCTGTGGACATCCGATCGCTGCGCGCCCAGACCGGATACGTCACGCTGGACGAAGGCTTCCGGAACACGGGAGCGTGCGAGAGCGAGATCTGCTTCATCGACGGGGAGAAAGGGATTCTGCGCTACAGGGGCATCCCCATCGAGGACCTGGCGGAGAGCAGCAACTTCCTGGAGACCGCGTTCCTGGTCATCTGGGGCAACCTGCCGGACCTGGGGCCCTTCCGGCGCTTCTGCGATCTGGTGCGCGAGAGCATGATGCTGCACGAGGAGATGCGGCACCACTTCGAGGCCTTCCCCCCCATGGCTCCGCCCATGGCCATCCTTTCGGCCATGGTCAACGCCCTCGGCTGTTTCCACCCGAATCTCCTGGAGATCGAGGACGAGGAGACGTTCCACAAGGTCGTGGCACAACTCCTGGGAAAGGTGGGAACGCTGGCGGCCTTCGCCTACAAGTTCTCGGTGGGGGAGCCGGCGGTCTATCCACGTCCCGACGTGGACTATTGCACCAACTTCCTGCACATGATGTTCAGCCGCCCCTACGCCGAGTACAGGGCCCACCCGGACATCGCCAGGGCGCTGGACCTCCTGCTCCTCCTGCACTCCGAGCACGAACAGAATTGCAGCACCTCAACGGTACGAATGGTGGGTAGCAGCGGCGCCGGCCTCACGGCCTCCGTGGCCTCCGGCATCTGCGCCCTCTGGGGTCCACTGCACGGGGGGGCGAACGTGGCGGTGGTGAACCAGCTCGAGCGGATCCATCGGGAGAACCTGTCCCTGGACGACTACCTCCAGCGAGTGGAGGAGAAGAAGGAGCGCCTCATGGGCTTCGGGCACGCGGTCTACAAGAACTTCGATCCGCGCGCCCAGGTGTTGAAGGAAGCGGCCGATAAGGTGCTGCAGATCCTCCAGCGCAAGGACCCCTTGCTGGACATCGCCAAGGAGCTGGAGGCCCGGGCACTCGAGGAGGAGTACTTCATCGAGCGAAAGCTGTATCCCAACGTTGACTTCTACAGCGGAATGATCCTCCGTGCCATGGGCATCCCCCGGAGCATGTTCACCGTGATGTTCGCCATTGGACGCCTGCCGGGGTGGATCGCGCACTGGCGGGAGGTTCGCACGGATCCCGACTGGCGGATTAGCCGTCCGCGGCAGATCTACTCGGGACACCAGGAACGCCGCTACGTCCAGTCCATCCAGGAGCGAGCTGGACTGGGCTGGGAAGGAGAGGTGCCTCTGTGCGCGCCGAAGATCGCCCCCACGGGGTAGCCGCACCGAGGTGAGGCGGAGATCCGCGATGTCGGGCGAACTCGGGATGAGCTCCCGGGACAGGGGTCTCGATGACCGCCACAAGGTGGTCATCGTGGGTGCGGGGCGGGTGGGCTCCACGACGGCGTACGCCGCTCTCATCGGCGGCCTCGCGGATCATCTGGTGCTGGTGGATCAGGACCATGCGCGAGCCCAGGGGGAGGCGATGGACCTGGTCCACGGTCTGCCCTACTTGCCCCCGGCCCGAGTGGAAGCTGGAGACTTCGCCGCCTGCGCAGATGCGGATCTCGTGGTCCTCACTGCGGGGGTGGCCCGCCAGGCAGGTGACACCCGTCTCGATCTCTCCAGAAGGAATCTCGATCTGTATCGGGAGATCGTCCCTGCGGTAATGACCCACGGATTCTCCGGGGTGTTCTTGATCGTGGCGAATCCCGTCGATCTGGTGACCCTTGCCGTTCATCGCCTTTCGGGGCTGGAAGCGGCTCGGGTGATCGGGACGGGCACGACTCTCGACACGGCCCGCCTGCGATCCCTCCTGGCGCAGCATTTCCATATCGACGCTCGCAACGTCCACGCATATGTGGTGGGAGAGCACGGCGAGACCGAGGTGCCGGTGTGGAGCCTCGCCCGCATCTCCAACCTCCCGGTGGCTGATTTCGCTCGTGCGCTCGGCATGTCGTGGAGCGCTGAGCAGGAGCGCTCCTTCGGCGAACAGGTGCGAAAGGCGGGAGGCGAGGTCATTCGGCGGAAAGGAGCGACCCATTATGCCATCGCCCTGGCCACGGTTCGGATCGCCCGCACGGTGCTTCGAGACCAGAGATCCATTCTCACGGTGAGCGCCGTGCAGGATGGGGAACAAAGCATCGAGGGAGTGGCGCTTTCTCTCCCGTGCGTGTTGGGGCGCGCGGGACGCATCAACACCATTCCCCTTCCCCTCAGCCCCGGAGAGAGGAGCGATCTGGACCGCTCGGCTCGGGTTCTCCGGGAGGCCTACGAGGAGGCCTCCGGCCCTCCCTGAGGAAGGCTGCCTGGCGGTGGGCGGTCTCTGGCCCATCCTGGACGCGAGGCCCATTATCGTCCGGGTGCGCCGGGCCGGGACCTTCGGAAACCGGCGGGCGCACACCGTCATGGGAACCGCCACAGTCCGGGGAAGGAGGGCTTCCATGTCCCCGCGGTCGATCCTCTCGATAACCGCTTCTTCCTGTCTCACACTGCTCCTGGTGATGAGCTCGGCCTCACCCGCCGGTGCCGACCCGATCCGACTCATGCGTGATCCTCATGTCGGCCACGGCCGGATCACCTTCTCCTACCACGGCGATATCTGGATCGGCCAAGAGGACGGATCGGAGGTCCGACGGCTGACGAGTCACGTTGCTCGGGACGTGGCGCCGCGCTTTTCTCCCGAGGGGCGGTGGGTGGCCTTCTCCAGCGACCGGTTCGGGAACTACGACGTGTTCGTCGTCCCGGTGGACGGAGGAGAGCCCCAACAGCTCACGTTCCACAGCGGCAACGACGAGGTGGCGGGTTGGACCCCGGACGGAGAGAAGATCATGTTCTCCACCTCCCGCGGGACCCACCCCTTCTACTCTCCCATGTACGTGGTTCCCAGGACGGGCGGGATTCCAACGCCCATGACCATGGATCAGGCTCCCAATGCCATGATCAATCAGTCCGGGACCATGGTGGCGTTCAACCGCAAGCGCCTGAGTACGACCCGCCAGGAGTATCGTGGGAACAACAGCACGGACATCTTCGTCCAGGACCTGCAGAGCCTGCGGATCCACCAGCTCACGGATACCGACGTCCGCAATTTCCGCAATCACGCCCACGATGCCGCCCCCATGTGGGGCTCGGATGGGATGATCTATTTCGTTTCCGAGCGGGACGGCATCTTCAACATCTGGAGGATCTCGCCGGACGGGGGTGAGCCCGCTCAGGTGACGCGCCACGACGAGGGAGGCGTCAAATACCCCTCCATCAGCCCGGACGGCGGGACGATCATCTATACCAACGACCACGAGCTGTGGACCCTCCAGGTCCCCGACGGCCAGCCGCGGAAGCTCACCATCGATCTCGCCTTCGACCCCACCACCAACCTGGTGGAGTGGGTCGAGACGGAGAGCCGGGCCGAGGGCTTCTCGCCCTCTCCCGAAGGGGACTATCTGGCGGTGGACTTCCGTGGAGAGATCGTCATCGTACCCACCGATCCGGAGGTGGGAGAAAAGCGGCGTGTGACCCGTTCGCCGTGGAGGGACCGGCATCAGCGGTACTCGCCCGATGGCCGGTACCTGGCCTACGTCAGCGACGAGGGAGCGGACGAGGAGCTGTGGCTCTACGACCTGGAGCGGGGGACGAGGCGGAAGCTTTCGACCCACCCCTCTCAGAAGCCTGGTGACTACGTTTGGTCGAGGGACGGGAGCCGCATCGCATACGTCGCGGCGAACCACCTGTTCCAGGTGGACGTGGAAACGGGGCAGACCGCGGAGCTGGGCTACAATCGGGCTGGCGGTTACAACCTCTCCCAGTACTCGCCGGATGGCGCGTGGCTTCTGTATGACCGGAGAGACGAGGAGCTCGGGTCTCAGGTCTACGCCCTGGAGATCGCCACCGGTGAGGAGCTGGATCTCACGAACAATCCGTTCCGCAACGCCGGCGGAGGGCTCACCACGGACGGCAGGACCAGCGGAGCGCTCACGCCGGACGGCAGGAAGCTGGTCTTCATGTCCAATCGGGACGGCGGGGTCAACCATCTCTTCGCAGTCTCGCTGGCGCGCTTGGAGGAGGACCCGGACGATCCTCTGGTCAGGGCCCGGCTCCGTGAGGAGCAGCGTGAGGAGGAGGAGGAAGAGCAGGCTGCCGGACGGAGGAATCGCGGGGAGGGGGGGAGAGCGCAAACGACAGCACCGCTCCGCATCGACGTGGACGGCATCGAGCGCAGGGCGGTCCAGCTCACCCGTGGGGAGCACGCAGTGAGCGAGTACTTCATCTCGGAAGACGGAGAGACCGTCTACTTCGCCAGCCGGGACGACGAGGGTCCGGGACTGTTTTCCGTTGGCATTGATGGAGAGGACCAGAAGAAGGTCGCGGAGGGGGAGTTCGGAGACCTCTCGCCAAGCGAGGATCGGAAGGTCGCCTTCTACGTGTCCAGAAGCCGAAGCCCGGGTGGTTTCCGAGGACCGGGCTCCGCCGCCGGATCTGGCGTCGAGATCCAGAAGGTCGAGCTCCCCTCCGGGAGGAAGTCGAGCATGTCGTTTTCCTTTTCGGTGGAGGTGGATCACCGGGCGGAGTGGGAGCAGATCTTCGAGGAGAGCTGGCGGGTGATGAAGTACCGCTTCTACGACGAGAACATGCACGGTAAGGACTGGGACGCCATCAAGGCCGAATACAAGCCGCTCCTCTCCCACGTGGGCACCTACGAAGATGCCTACGATCTGGCCAATCAGATGATCGGGGAGCTGAACGCTTCCCACGTGGGGGTCCGAGGCCCCGAGAGCCGTCCCATGGAGGACGAATACGAAACGCGCTTCCTGGGCGTCGAGCTGGAGCCTGACGGCGGCCGGTACCGGGTGAGCCACGTCTACCGGAAGGGTCCCGCGGACAGGGAATGGCTGGACATCGGAGTGGGCAGCTATGTTCTGGCCATCGACGGGCAGGAGGTCCGGGCTGGGGACAACTACTGGGAGATCCTCAATCACGCCCTCAACGAGTACGTTCCCGTGGAGGTGGCAGACTCGCCTGAGGGCGACGGGAGGCGGGAGCTCCGCATCCGTACGGTCACGAATCTGCGGGACCTCCGCTACGAGGAGTGGGTGGAGGAGAATCGGAAGTTCGTGGAGAGGGAGTCGGATGGGAAGGTCGCCTACGTCCACATCCGGTCCATGAACCAACCTTCCCTTGCCCGTTTCCGGAACGAGATCGACCGGTTCTGGAATGCCCAGGGCATCGTCGTGGACATCCGCTACAACGGAGGCGGGAACATCGACCAGCAGCTTCTCGACATCCTTGAGCGACGCCCTTACGAGTACTGGAACAGCCGTTGGGGAGCCCCGACGTGGGGAAGGAGGCCCCGGCAGGCCATCGCCGGGCCCAAGGTGATGCTCATCAATCACCGCTCCGGCTCCGACAGCGAGGTGACTCCCATGGGGTTCCGGGACCTCGGGCTGGGCCGGATCGTCGGGAACCCCACCGCGGCCGCCGTGATCGCGACGGGGAGCTATCGCCTCATCAACGGAGGGACCATCCGTACGCCGGGATCCCTGGTCGTCACCTACGATCCCACCAAGCCCAACAACTTCGGCGTGAACCTGGAGAACTACGGTGTGGCTCCCGACGTGTGGGCGGTGAACACGCCCGAGGACGAGCTGAGCGGCTATGACAGGGAGCTGAAGGCCGCCGTGGGCGAGGCCCTGCGCATGCTCGCCGAGGGGCAGTGGCAATACGTGGCCCCGCAGAGCGAAGAAGAGGTGGTGCACCGGCGCTGACTCACGTCAAAGCCCTTACCCGCAAGTCTTGGACCCGAGGACCTGAGATGATACGACGAGCGATGTCCTTCGGCGCGGTTGCCGCGTTCCTCCTGCTCACCGGTGCCGAGGGTCTGGCTCAGATGACTCCCTGGTACCAGTGGACCCTGCTGCCTCCCGAGATCATGGACGAGATCATCGGGGAAGCGTCGGGCGAGACCGCGTGGAACACCATCATGGAGACCGGCGGATACAACCGGGACCGTCTCCCGGAGGAGTACGCCGGGACGTTCTGGGAGGTGCAGTACCTCTACGATCAGCTGAAGCTCTACGGCCTTCCGGGAGCGGAGGTCGTGCGCTTTCCAGGTGGCCAGGTCTGGGACGGCATCAAGGGCGATCTTTGGGAGGTGAGTCCAATGCGCCAGAAGCTCGCCTCCTATCAGGACATGAGGGCGATGCTGGCGAACGGAAGCACCAACGTGGACGTGACCGCGGAGCTGGTGTGGGTGGGGATGGGGAGTGCTGAAGAGCTGGACCGGCTGGACCTGGCTGGCAGGATCGTCGTCACGGAAGGCTCGATTGGGACGGTGCACCGGCTGGCCGCCGGGGAGCGGGGAGCGGTGGGGACCGTCTCCATCGGAAGCAGCCGGCCCCTATTCGACCCACTCCAGATTCCCTGGAGCGGCATCGGCTCTCGCAGGGGAGGGGGCGAGGTGTCGGGATTCGGCTTCTTCATCCCGCCCCGCGAAGGGGAGGCTCTCAAGAGACGCCTGCTAGCGGGCGAGCGGATCACCGCCCATGCCGAAGTCGAGTCCACGACCCGTTCATACGAGATGCAGGACCCGGTAGCGCACATCCCTGGAACCGACCCGGATGCGGGCGAGGTGATCCTATCCGCACACCTGTTCGAGGGATATGTGAAACAGGGCGCGAACGACAACAAGTCGGGCAGCGCCACGATTCTGGAGGTGGCGCGTACCCTGCACACCCTCATCGAGGAGGGACGGATTCCTCGACCCAAGCGCAACATCCGCTTCCTCTGGGGACCCGAATTCTCGGGCACCGGCCCCTGGGTCCGCGCCAACAAGGACCTGATGGAGCGAACCCTCGCCAACATCAACATGGACATGGTGGGGGAGTGGCTGAGTCTGAACAAAGCGTACTTCACGCTGATGCGCACGTCCTACGGCAATCCGCACTTCATCAACGACGTGATGGAGAACTACTTCCGCTTCGTCGGGGAGTCGAACCGGGAGCGGATCCAGAACCGGCGTGACTTCTTCACGATCCCACGAAGGATCGTCGCCCCCACGGGTGCCGATGAGCCCTTCTACTACAGCATAGAGACCCATTACGGAGCTTCGGATCACATGGTGTTCAACGACTGGGGCGTGGGCGTGCCCGGCATCATGATGATCGCCTGGCCGGACCAGTGGTACCACACCTCGGGCGACCGGGTGGACAAGGCGGATCCCACCCAACTCAAGAGGGCGGCGATCATCGGCGCGGCCGGGGCGTACACGGTGGCCGTCGCCGGCGACGACATGGCCGTCAAAGTGGCGGGCGAGATCGCCAGCAACGGGACGCGCCGATTGGGGCACCAGTTCGTGATGGGCCTGGAGAGGCTCAACCAAGCGACTGCGGATGACCTACTCGACTCCTACAAGTGGGCCCGCGCACACGTGGAGGGCTCTCTTATCAATGAGAAGGCGACGCTTGAGACGGTCCTGCAGATCGCCGAAGATCGCGAACGAGTCGGCGAATACGTGACGCGGATGCAGGAGACCATCGAGCGCATTGCGGAGGCGCACCTGGAAGCCCTGGAAACTCACATGGAGGAGGTGGCGGGGAAGCTCGGCTGCGAGCCGGTGTCCCTGCGACCCAGCGATCTGGAGCGGAGAGCGGCCGAGATCATTCCCAGGCCCACGGCCAGGGTGAAGCAGGGTGGCTACGGCGGCTGGAGAGCCTACCTGGATGAGGTTCCGGACGAGGCCAGGCAGCGCTATCCCATTGGCCCCGATGCCATCGCCAATAGCGGCGAGCTGAATCTCCTCATCAACGGAAGGAACAGCATCCTGGACATCAAGAGGATGCTGGACGCCCAGTCACCAACCTCTTCGGACCTCCAGGCGATGCTCAACCACGTGGAGATCTTGAAGCTGGCGGGACTCGTGGAGATGTAGAGCCGGGCGCCGGAGGCTCGCGGGGGAGAGCGTCCGGCAGAGCAGCCAGCCCATGCGGGCTAGTCCTTCGTGGGAAGACGCCGGGCGATCCACAGTGTGCGAAAGACGGCAGTGCCGAGAGTCCCGGCGGCGATGACTGCGAGAATGATCAGGAGGAATGCCCCGGGGCTGCGGCCGAAGCCCGCGGAGAGCGCGGGGTCCAGGATGGAGCCGAACCCCAGCAAGAGCAGTCGCTCGGCCCGCTGCATGATTCCCAGATTGCACAGCACGCCCTGGCTCTCGCCCCTGGCGCGAGTGTAACTGACCAGAAGCGAGCCTCCGAGACCCAGCACCACCAGCAGCAATCCGAGGCCGGACATCCGGTAGAACGCGGCCAGCCCCACGAAGACGGCCATTTCCGCGAATCGGTCCAGGGTCGAGTCCAGAAAGGCGCCCCGCGGGGACGCGACGCCCCTCGCCCGCGCGATGCGGCCGTCCAGCACGTCCGCGGTCCCGCCCAGGAGGATCGCCCACCCACCGGCTGTCAGTCGGCCCGAGGCGAACAGGCCCAAACTCGCAAGCCCGAAGGCAACCCCCACGAAATTATAGAAGAGGGGGGTCAAGCCCCTTGCCAGCGACCATCGCTCCACGGGCCCCACGAACCAGTAGAACCAGCTCCGCAGGAAGGAGCCCAGCACGAACGATCCCCGCACGGGGGAGTCGCTCCGGTTCGGCTGGCGGGGAGCGGAGCCCCGCGCGTAGAGAGGCATGGTAGCGAGAGCCGAGCCCACGGCCGCGGCAAGGAAGAGGAGATCGCTTCTCATGAGTCGGGTTCATCCGACGCCGGCGGGCGGGCGGGACGGTACCGGGAGGGGGGGGTTCCCTTCCGGGCACGAAGCACCCGGACCAGCTTGGGCCAGAGCAACACGATTGGGATCCGTCGCTCCCAGGGAGTGATCTGCACGCCGAGTCCGGTCCGCCGCGCCACCTTTTGGACGATGTAATCCAGCCAGTCTTCGAAGGTCAGCATGTGCTTGGACCACCGAGCCGTCGCTCGGAGCTTCGATCGAAGAAAGTAGGCGCGCCAGCGGACCCGGTCCCAGGCGCCGGGCGGCTCCGCGGGCCGGTACCCTTTCCCGTCCCGGGCCAACAGGCCCGAATCGGTGACCTCCTCCAGGAGCGCTTCGAAGGTGGGGAGAAGGTGGGCGCTCTGAGCCTCCAAGACCGCCTGGACCCGGTCGATCGATTCGGGCCGGATCTCCGTGCTGTAGGAGATGGCCAGCATGCGGCGGCAGAAGTCCTCGACGGTGAACGGGTGGGGCAGGAAGGGGGTCACCCAGGCCAGGGTCGTGCGCCGGGCTCGAGCCAGCGCGTCGGTGACGAACCGGCGGACCGCCTCGTCGTGCGCGTACAGGAGTTCCACGCGCTGCACCAAGCGGCCGAGACAGAAATGGTCCCTGCTGCGTGTCGTCAGCGACCGGGCGAAGTCCGATCTCGAAAGAACCAGGCATTTGGCCAGAGGACCCTCCGGCGGCTCCGGGCAGAACGACACGACGTTGGGAGGGAGCCACCGGTTGAGGGCCGCCAGAAGCAAGGGAGACCTTCGGATATGGGAGGCCTCCCGCAGGGCCCGGTAGAAGGGACCGTACGCCCGCACGACCAGGACCAGGTCGTAGGCGCTGTGCTGATCGGGCTCCGCCGCCAGCAGGCGCGAACCGTGGAAGAGCACCGCCACCAGCTGGTCTCCGCAGGCCTGGTGAAGGGCCTGCACGAATCGCCTTGCAGCCGTGTCGGAGGTGGACCCAGTGATCATGAAGTGGCAGACTCCCGCATCTGATCGAGCATCTCGCACATGTGCTCCCTGACCTCCCTGGCGAAGGGGCCGAGCTCGCTCCCGGGTGGGGGTGCCTGGAAGGGACCCCGCACTTCCACGCGGCCCCTCACCGAGGAGACGTTCCGTATGAAGTCAGGGAGCCGGGCACATCTCCAGAAGCCGTCCGCCACCACCACGTACACCGTCCACGGGCGTGCCGCCAGCACCGTCTTCAAGCCGAGGGTCCTAAAGGGACGGATCTTCCCGTCCCGGGTCCGATGCCCCTCGGGGAAGATCACCAGTGGCTGCCGGGTGCTTGATGCTTGGTCCCGGAGCCCGGCGATGGAGGCGCGGGTGGTTGCGCCCGGGTTCACCAGGGGGTAGCGGTACAACCGGACCATGTGCGAGATGAGGGGAATCTTCCGTGAATAGAGTTGTCGGGTCACGATCAGTGGGAATTCCCCCTTCATGGCGGCGACGACGAGGGGAATGTCCAGGAGCGATTGGTGGTTCATGAAGATCAGAACACCCTGCTGCCCCGGGATGCTGGGGAGGGGATCGATGTGGGCTCCTCCCACCGAGCCGACGATCCGGAGGACGGCCCTGGCTAGCGCGCGCTGCCACTTTGCGAGTAGCTTCCCGCGGCGGGAAGGCATCGCCCTGGCGAATCCGGCCACCAGGGTGCGCTGGATCAGGTCGGCGACGAGAAACAGAACGCCGACCGAAGCCACGGCCAGTCGGCCTCGGATATTCACGTGAGGGCCCCCCCGGCCGTCGTGAGCGCCAGCGGGGACCCCTCAACAACACAAAGGGTTTGCATGAGCAGACTCCGAAACGCTAGCTCGGAATCGACGGCGACGTCAACGAGGCGTCAGGAGTACGACTACACCCACTTCTATTTCGGCACCGGAGAGGACCCGTTCGGCATCCTCGAACCGTTCGACGAATGGTTTCGGGACGCGGAGCCCGGGGGATACTACCTCTACGGCCTGCCGATGGGCACGGCTCCCCGGACCCGCGTGGACGTTCGCGACACGAAGAGTGGTAAGGTCCGGGAGAGTCTCGTCAACTTCGCTTCGTACAATTATCTGGGTCTGTCGTACCGTCCGGAGGTGATCGAAGCCGTCAAAGAGGCCGTCCAGCACTATGGCGCCGGGGCTTCGGGGTCACCGATCCTCTCGGGCACGCTGGAGCTGCACGAACAGCTCGCGGATGACATCGCCCGCTTCAAGCAGAAGGAAGCGTCGCTCATCTTCCCCACCGGGTACAGCGCCAACGTGGGGCTCATCTCCGGCCTGATGCGGCCCGGGGATCTGATCGTGGCCGACAAGCTCTCCCACGCGAGCATCGTCGACGGGATGATCCTCTCCAAGGCGAATGCCCACTTCTTCCGGCACAACGACCCTGAGGATCTGGATCGCAAGCTGAACGGCTTCCGGGGCAAGAAGCTGGTGATCATCGAGGGGGTCTACTCCATGGATGGCGACGTGTGCCCGCTTCCCGAAATCGTCGAGGTGAGCAGGCGCCACGGGGCGAGGATCCTCATCGACGAAGCCCACTCCACCTTCATCTACGGGGAGAACGGTCGCGGCGTCGCCGAGCACTTCGGTCTCGAGGAAGAGGTGGACATCCACCTAGGGACCTTCTCGAAGAGCCTCGGGGGAATGGGGGGGTTCGTGGCCGGCTCGAATCTCCTGATCCAGTACCTGAATGGCTTCGCGCGGTCCCGGTTCTTCTCCTGCGCCCTCGCTCCTCCCGTCGTGGCCGGCCTCATCAAGGCCCTGGAGCTCGCGGAGGCCGAGCCTGAGCTTCGCACCAAGCTATGGGAGAACGTTCGTTTCATGCAGAAGCGCCTGCGGGAGGCGGGAGTGGACGTGGGGGATTCGACGTCGCAGGTGATCCCGATCATGGTCCGAGACGACGCTCGGGTCCTGGAGATCGGCGAGGAGATGCTCCACGAGGGTGTCTACATCCACCCGATCCGGTATCCAGCCGTAGGCAAGCACAAGTCTCGCTTCCGAATGTCCATATCAGCCGCTCATTCCCGTTCCGAGCTGGAAGAGGGCGCCGACGTCATCATCTCGGTGCTCAGGAGAAACGGTAAATGCCCTTGACGACCTACTATTTTTCTCAAGCCGTGGGCGCGTTCTTCGAAATGCCCACATCGGACGCCAGGAAGATCCTTCCTCCCCATCTTCCGCCCCTCGAGGTGCGTCACGGATCGAGTATCCTGGCGCTCACGGCCTTCGATTTCACCGACAGCATGGTAGGTCCGTACCAGGAGGTCGTTCTGTCGGTCATCGTGCCGCCGCGCGTGGAGCCCGGTCGGGAGCACGCGAAGTCCGCGTTCTACCCCTTCATTCTGGGAACTAGCACCCGGGAGTCTCGGGAACACGCAATCGAGCGCTGGCATCTCCCTCATTTCATGCAGAACGTCGTCGTCCAGATGAGCGAATCGGACGGGGGAGTGAGCGTAGCGGTGAGGGATGGCGATCGGCCGATCCTTGACTTCAGTGTCACGGAATACCACTGGGAGCCCGTGCGCCATCTCTATCAGTCCTACATGGTGGACGACGGCAAACGGTTGAAGGTGAACATCCACATGGAGGGCACGCACAGCGAGCACGAGGAGGAATCGGGCGAGCTGAGGCTCTACGAGCACGAGATGACACGGCATCTGACAGTGGAAGAGGTCGGAACGGTGCCGTTCCGCGAGCAGTGGATGAAGAACGGCGTTCAGACCTTCGAGGATCTGGAAACCCTCTGAAGCCAGATCGTCGCCCCTTTGCCATCGTCAACCCCGCGGCCGGGCACGGACGCGGCGCGCGCCGGATCCCCATCTACCTGAACCTCCTACAACGGTGGTTCGGGGAGATCGACCACGCGGCCACGACCTTCCAGGGCTCGGAGGCGGGGCTGGTCGATCAGGCCCTGGCCCATGGAGCCGACCTGATCGTGGCTGTGGGGGGGGACGGCACCTGGAGTCATGTCGCGGACCGGATCCTGACGTCCGGTCGGTCGGACGTCACGCTGGGGCTCCTCGCCGCCGGGACCGGAAACGACTTCGCGAAGAGTTTCGGCCTCTCCTACGGCAGCCCGGAAGAGGCCGTTGCCGCGATCGTTCGGGGGAAGACCGAACGGGTGGATGTGGGACGGGTGACCTGGGCCTCGGAAGAGGCACGCCACTTCCTGAACGTGGTGGGGTTCGGGTTCGACATCGCGGTCATCGACGCAGCCCGAGGCGCACGCTTCCTCAAGGGGGACCTTCTCTACCAGGTGACGGCTCTCCGACAGCTCTTCGCCTTTCCCGGGCTGCCCCTGGAGCTCTCCGCACCGGGCACCGATGAAGTCCGGGGCCGGCACCTCATGCTCACCATCTCCAACGGCAAGGTCTTCGGGGGCTCCTTTCGGATCGCTCCCCGGGCGGACGTGCAGGATGGCTTGCTGGACGCGTGCGCGATTCGGGACGCGGGGCCGCTCACGCGAGCGAAGCTGTTCAGGATGGTGGCGGCTGGCACTCACGAGGGATCGGACTTCGTGGAGGTGCGGCGGAGCTCCAGCTTCGTCGTGCGTTTCGATCGCCCGGAGCGGTTCGAGGTGGACGGGGACGTGTACGCTGCAGGGTCCAACGAGGTGAAGATCGAGGTCGTCCCCGGGGCGCTTCGCGTGGTGGTGCCGTAGGCATCGGGCCGTCGCCGGTCCCTTTTCCCACCGGCCTCGGAGCGCGGATTCTCGAGAAAGGCCTTGTGCTTTCCGGACCACCGGGTGAGAATTGCGGGCCATCCGGCGGAACCGGACCCGGCTCGGCCGTTGACGGCCCGGGGGCTGCAAGGCCCCGTGGATCCCAGGGCCACGATCTCACCAGGAAAACCAGGAGAACCCATGACCCGGCGAGGCGTCCATCCTATCGTCACGTGCCCCCGACGGAGCGGTTCCAGGCGATCCCAGGGGAAACACCTTCTTCCCGCTTTGCTGGTGTGGCTCCCGCTGACGGCATCTGCCCTGGGCGCCCAGGTCCGCCATCCTCTGGATCCCTTGAGCTGGGAGGAGCACTGGAGCCTGCTGGAGGCGCTCAGGGCCGCCGGTCACCTGGATGACGAGACCCGCCTCTCCGTCGTCACCCTACAGGAGCCCGCCAAGAGCCTGGTGTGGGACTGGGCCGCCGGCGATCCGCTACCCCGCTCCGCCTTCGCGGTGGTAAGGCGGGGGCCCCGAACCTTCGAGGCCGTGGTGGATCTCACCGCAGAGACGGTAACCTCTTGGAAGGAGGTGGAGGGTATCCAGCCAAGCTTCCTGATGGAGGAATTCAAGGCGATGGATTCCGAGGTCAGGACGCATCCGGACTTCATCCAGGCCATGAGAAGGCGTGGCATCACCGATTTCACCTTCATCGAGTGCCAGGGAGGCCCCCCTGGCTACTTTGGGCTCCCAGAGGAGGAGGGACGCCGGGTCGCGTACGTGGGGTGCGAGGATGTCCGGGGCGTGCGCAACACCTGGACGCGGCAGATCGAGGGGCTCACCGTCGTCGTGGACCTGAACGAGCGATCGGTCCTCAGGGTGGTGGACGAAGGCCCGGTTCCCGTTCCCACCGTGACCGCGGAATACGACGAAGAGTCGGTGGGCCCTCTTCGGCGGATCGATGAGCCCATCGTGGTCAGCCAGCCGCTGGGGCCCGGATTCAACCTGGATGGACACCAGGTGGAGTGGGACAACTGGAGCTTTCACGTTCGGCCCGACCAGCGCGTGGGCCTGGTGGTCTCCACCGTCCGCTACCGCGAGGGGGACCAGGCGCGACCCGTGCTCTATCAGGGGCACCTTTCCGAGATCTTCGTTCCGTACATGGACCCGTCGTTCTCCTGGTACGTCCGAAACTTCCTGGACGCCGGCGAATACCCGGTGGGCGGGCTCGGGAAACCCTTGGAGGCCGGCGTCGACTGTCCCGATTACGCGCACTACATGGACTACGTCGTGATCCAGGACAACGGCCGTCCCAGACCAGTGGAGAACATCGCGTGCATCTTCGAGCGTTACTCCGGCGACGTCGCGTGGCGGCACCTGGCAGAGAGCCCCGAGGGACGCCCCAAGCGGGACCTCGTGGTCCGCTTCGCCGCCGTACTCGGAAACTACGACTACATCTTCGACTGGATCTTCCAGCAGGACGGCTCCATCCACGTGCGTGTGGGAGCCACCGGGATCGCGGAGGCGAAGATGGTCTCGTCTCGGATGACGCTGGCGGACGCCAGCCAGGGCTCGAACGGAGAGAGCGAGGAGGAGAGCAGCGCGGCGCCCGACGCCTACGGGCGATTCGTGGCGGAGAATGTCGTGGCCGTGAATCACGACCACTACTTCAGCTTCCGGCTGGACCTGGACGTGGATGGGCCGGTGAACAGCTTCCAGCGGGACGGACTCCGGACCGTGCCCCTACCGGAGAGCCACCCCCGACGGAGTATCTGGCAGGTGGACGCGCGGGTAGCGAGGACCGAGGGTGAGGCGATGCTCAACATCGACCTGAAGCGGCCCGCCCTCTGGCGAGTGATCAGCGCCGACCGCCGCAATCACGTGGGCTACCCCACCAGCTTCCAACTGCGACCCGGAAAGAGCATCGAGACCCTCCTGACGGAGGATGACTATCCCCGGCGCCGGGCGGGTTTTATCGATCACCACCTCTGGGTCACCCCCTTCCAGCCCGAGGAGCGCTACGCGGCGGGGATGTATCCCACCTTGAGCAAGCCCGGCCAGGGCCTGCCGGAGTGGACCGAGTCGAACCGGTCCATCGAGGGCACGGACATCGTGCTCTGGTATACGTTGGGAATGCACCACGTGGTGCGGGCGGAGGACTGGCCGGTGATGCCGGTTGCCTGGAATGGGTTCGAGCTCAGGCCGTTCGACTTCTTCGACTCGAACCCGGCCCTCAACCTCTCCAGGGAGCGCTGAGCGAGAGGAGGGCCATGGGCTTCGGAGGGCTGCTGACCCCTACAGGTGGATCTCCACCACGTCTCCGTCCTCGAGAACATGGTTCGCGTGGACAGACTGGCCGTCGAAGGCGCTCGGTCCCCAGATGCGAGCGGACCGGATGTTCTGCGCCATCACCTGATGGATCTGTCGAGCGAGCTCCTCCACGGTGGAGCCCCGGGGGAGCGTGAATGGCCGCTGCAGGTCGGGGTCCTTGCCGGGTTCCTTGCTGTAGACCCGGATGATGTCCAGAGCCTCGAAGGTCTTCCGGCCGAGCTCTTCGAAGCCCTCCCGGTTGGTGGAGGAGACACCGACCTTGGGCCATGGCTCCTCGATCAGCTCCTCCAGTAGCTCCAGATCTTCCCGCGCCCCGGGCCGATCCATCCCCGTCACCACCACGAGCGTCCCCCTGTACACCCAGCCGGGACGAGGCTCGGCCGGTTCGCCGGTTCCGGCGGGCACGAGGGCGATGGCCTTGTCGCCCAGCAGGCGCTCAGCGAGCTCCAGCCCCTCCAGGCATCGCTCCGCATCCAGGACCAGCCAGACGAGGTCTCCTCCCCGGATCAGATCGTAGACCCAGGGCTCGACGTACTCCTCACTGAGGGGCGGCAGATCGATCAGTTGGAAGGCGATATCCTCGTGGGGCATCATGCCGGGCGTGGCCCTGCGAGTGGTGAACGGGTACTCCGCCACATCGGGTTCGGCGTGGGTGAGAGCCGCGACCAGAGAGGACTTCCCCGAGTTCGGAGGGCCCACCAGAACTACCTGTCCCGCCCCTTCGCCCGGGATTCTGTGGCTGGGGCCGCGTGCCTGGGTCTTCTTCTTCGGCTTTTGCCTGAGCTTGGAGATGCGGGATTTGATGTCGGCTTGCAGCTTCTCCGTGCCCTTGTGCTTGGGCACTAGCCGGAGCATCTGTTCCAGCGCGGCGATCTTCTCGTCTCGAGTGACGGCGGCCCTGAAACCTGCCTCGGCCTGGTGATATGCGGGCGGGAGATTTGCCGGCATCCGATCTCCAGGATCTCGGTGTCCTTCCTGGAGGAGGATGGAATCGCGGGGGAGACCGTGCAAGGTACACCTCCCTTGCTCGAGTCGGCGCCTACACCACAGCTTGACGGCTGACGCTTCGCGCATCGTCGCGAGCCGCCGCTCGCCGGCTGCGCCCTCCGCACCCATCGCGAAAGGCAGGTTTCCATGGTCACGATCGGCTCACTCTGGCTTGCCATCCTGCTCTCCGGCGTCCTTGTGTGGATCGCCAGTGCGGTCATCTGGATGGCACTCCCACACCACAAGTCGGACTACAGGGGGCTGCCCGACGAGGATGCCGCGGTCCAGGCACTGCGACCGCAGAACCTTGCCCCGGGTCAGTACGACATCCCGCACGTCACCTCGATGGCCCAGATCAAGGAGCCTGAGGTCGTGAAACGATTCGATGAGGGACCCGTGGGGTTCATGACGATTCTCCCCAGCGGGGTCCCGGCCATGGGAAGGAACATGGCTCTGTCGGTTCTCTACTTCCTCGTGGTCGGGTTCATGGTGGCCTATGTGACGGGACGGACGGTGGGGCCCGGCGCCGAGTACCTCCAGGTGTTCCGGGTTTCGGGCACGGTGGGGTGGTTGGCGTACGGTTGGGGCGTCGTCCCGGACGCCATATGGTTCGGACGACCCTGGAGTGGCGTGCTCAAGCACCTCGTGGATGCTCTGATCTACGGACTGCTCACGGCGGGGGTCTTCGGCTGGCTGTGGCCGGGATGACGGGATAGGCCGGGTACCGCAGCCGTGGGATGTGCGGGACTCCGGCGATGTCCCCATAATCATTCAGGATCCTCATCACCGATCGTCACCGGAGCGAGAGATGGCGAACAGAGAGACTATCCAATTCACATTGAATGGCCGTCCGGTGAGTCTCGACGTGGACGGCGAGCGGAAGCTCCTCTGGGTCCTCCGCATCGACCTGGGGCTCACAGGAACGAAATACAGCTGCGGTGATGGCCTGTGTGGGGCCTGCACCGTGATGGTCGACGAGGACCCGGTTCGGGCCTGTCGGTTGCCCGTGCGCAACGTGGGGGATCGAGAGGTCGTCACCATCGAAGGGCTGGGTACGGCCGAAGCCCTCCATCCCCTGCAGGAGGAATTCGCAGAGCGAGGTGCCCTCCAGTGCGGTTTTTGCACTCCCGGCATGATCATGAACGCCTACGGGCTGCTCTCGAACAACCAGCGGCCCTCACGGGGCGAGATCATCGAGGGGATGAACGGGAACCTGTGTCGATGCGGAGCCCACAAGAGGATCGTCGAGGCCATCGAAGCCGCTTCGCAGCGGATGGGAGGTCTGTCATGACGGAGCGTGACGACGGTAGGAACGGAGCCCGCGGCGGCTTCGGAAACGAGACCGGAGACGGTTCTGAGAGCGGAACGAAGGTCAGCCGCCGTGACTTCCTCAAGCGGGTGGGCGGCGGGATCGTCGTGTTCGTCGCGGTGGGCGACCCATCCCTCCTGAGCAGTGCGCTGGCGGAACAGCAGCGGGGCTATCCCACCGACTTCAACGCCTATCTGAGGATCGGGGAGGACGGGCGGGTCACGGTGTTCTCGGGGAAGATCGAGATGGGGCAGGGGGTCATGACCTCGCTGGCCCAGATGGCCGCGGAGGAGCTGGGAGTCTCCGTGGAATCCCTCGACATGATCATGGGGGATACCGACTCCTGTCCATGGGACGCCGGGACGTGGGGATCCCTCTCCACCCGCGTGTTCGGTCCAGCTCTCAGGGCCGCCGCCGCCGAGGCCAGGGAAGTTCTGGTCGACCTGGCCTGTGAGCGGCTCGGCGCCCCCAGGGACGCGATCCGCGTCCGCGACGGGATTCTGTCCGTCTCAGGCGATGAATCGCGGACGGTGTCCTTTGGCGAGCTCGCAGGGGGGCGACGAATCGAGCGAACCCTGGGGCGTGAAGCCGTACTGAAGTCGGTCCGGGAGTTTTCCGTGATGGGCCGGCCCCTGGGACGGCTCGACGCCGTGGGGAAGGTCACCGGGGCCGCGCGGTACGCAGGCGACATTCGACTTCCCGGGATGCTGCGAGCGAGGCTCCTGCGCCCCCCCGCCCACGGAGCGACCCTCCAGACCGTGGATACCTCCCAGGCCGACCGGGTTCCAGGGGCCGTGGTGGTCAACCAGGAGGGCCTGGTGGCCGTCCTGCACGAGGATCCTGAGGAGGCGGCAAGGGCTCTCGGGCTCATCCAGGCGACCTTCGACGTGCCGGAGCCGCGGGTGGACAACGAGAGCATCTTCGACCACCTGCTCCGCACCGCGCCGGAGGGAAGCGTGCAGGACGAGCGCGGCACCGTGGAGGAGGGTGAGCGGGGGTCGTCCGTCCTCTTCGAGAGAACCTACTACGACGGATACGTGGCCCACGCGCCCGTGGAGACCCACACGGCCCTGGCCAGGTTCGAGAACGGCAAGGCCACTCTGTGGATCTCCACGCAGACGCCGTTCGGAGACCAGCGCTCGGTGGCGCGGGCTCTGGGAGTGGAGCCCGAGAACGTCCGGGTCATCACCCCGTATGTGGGCGGAGGCTTTGGAGGAAAGGCATCGAGCGGGCAGGCGGTGGAAGCCGCCCGGTTGGCCCGTATCACCGGACGACCGGTCCAGGTCATGTGGACCCGGGCCGAGGAGTTCTTCTACGATACGTTCCGCCCAGCGGCGGTCGTGAAGGTGCGCTCGGGGATCGATGGTCAGGGACGCATCCGTTTGTGGGACTATCGCGTCTACCTGGCGGGCGCCCGTGGATCCGATCAGTTCTACGACGTGCCGAACAGCCTGGTCGTGGCTCACGGGCCCCGGTGGACGGCGGGCCCGGGTACCCATCCTTTCTCCACGGGGCCGTGGAGAGCGCCTGCGGCGAACACCAACACCTTCGCCCGTGAGTCGCAGATCGACATCATGGCCGCCGAGGCGGGGATGGACCCTCTCGAGTTCCGGCTCCGCCACACCACCGATCCCCGGATGAGGGGGGTCCTGGAGAGCGTGGCCGAGCACTTCGGGTGGCAACCCGCGTCCCTCCCCAGCGGCCGGGGGCTGGGGGTCGCTTGTGGGCTGGACGCGGGCACGTACGTGGCCCACATCGCCCAGGTCTCGGTGGATAGCCGAAGCGGAGAAGTGAAGGTCGAGCGCGTGGCCTGCGCCCAGGACATGGGGATCGTCGTCAACCCCGACGGGGCGCGCATGCAGATGGAAGGGTGCATCACCATGGGTCTCGGCTACGCGCTGGCGGAGGACGTGCGATTCAAGGGCGGGGAGATCCTCGACCGGAACTTCGACACCTACTCGGTCCCTCGGTTCTCCTGGGTTCCGGAGATCGAGACGGTTCTGGTACAGAACGATGAGCTGCCTCCGCAGGGCGGAGGAGAGCCGGCCATCGTGTGCATGGGCGCCGTCATCGCCAACGCCATCTTCGATGCCACGGGCGCCCGCCTGTTCCACCTTCCCATGACCCCGGATCGGGTTCTGGAGGCGATCTCTGCCAGACGAAGCTGACCAGCGCGGTGATGGCCCGTGTGGATGTGGAGGCGGCCCTCCGTGAGGTCTTCTCGGGGCCTTCCAGCGCCGCAGTGGAAGGCCTTCGGCTATCGGCTGATGAAGGACCTGCCACGGCTCGCCTGGTGCGCGCGAGTCGAGGCTGGACGCAGCGAGGTCACCGTGTTCCTCGGGGAAGCGGTGGAGCGGGGGCCCTCGTCGTTCGTGGAAGGGGCGTGGGGGGGTAGCTTCGCCGAGGGCCGGTTCGACCAGGATGAGGTGCTGCTCGGCTCGGGCGCGAGGGTCACCGACCGGGGTCTGCGATTCTGCACCGCCACCCACACGCTGGAACGCCTGCAGAGCGCCCGTGTCCACGACACACTGTTCATCTCGAACTCGCTGCCCCTGTTGCTGGCAGCGAGTGGGGAGCGGTGCACCACCGACCATCCCTTCTACGACGTGGACCTCATCTCCTTCGTCGAGGGAGTACGAAGCGCACGTCGCCAGATACCTACCCGTTCGGGCAATCGGATCAGGATCCATTACTGCTGCAGCGTGGACGTTTCGGCCCAGCTCGGGATCACCGAACGGCCCAAGCACCCTCTGCGGCGGGATTTCAGGGACTATGCGGATTACCGCGGCTTTCTGGCGACTCTGATCAGCGCGATCGCCGCCAACGCAAGCGATCCGGAAAGGCAGGTGCCGTACCGACTTCTCGCGACGGTCTCGTCCGGCTACGATTCCCCCGCGTGCGCCGTGCTCGCCGCGGAAGCGGGGGCGTCGCTGGCCCTCACCCTGGCCACGGCGCGGGGCACCGACGTCGCCGATTCCGGGAAGGCCATCGGCGAGCACCTGGGGCTGGTGGTTCACGAATTCGACCGGCTGGCGTTCAAGGAGCTTCCGGGCTTTCCGGAGGCTGAGTTCCTGGCCGTGGGCACCGGAGGTGAGGACGTGGTGATGGCGGTGTTCGAGCCTCACCTTCGCGATACGGTGATGGTGACGGGTTTTCTGGGCGACACCGTGTGGTCCGCGGCGCCGCCTGATCTGCCGGCGGCTCGGGAGTACCGGATCACGTACCCTGCCGGTGCTTCTCTTTCGGAGTTTCGTCTCCGCACCGGGTTCGTTCATCTCCCGCTCCCGCAGGTCCAACACTCGTTGCTTTCGTCCATTGCCCGGGTCAGCCGCTCCGAGGAGATGAGGCCGTGGCGGGGCGAGACCGGATATGATCGACCGATACCCACCCGAATCCTGGATGAAGCCCGTGTGCCCCGCGCGTGGTTTGGCCAGGAGAAGAAGGCGGTCACCCAGACCTTCTATCACGACGAGCGACCGGAAGACCAGCTCTCCCCGGAGTCCGCGCGGGACTTCGCGCTCTACCACGGGGCACTGCCTCGCTGGGGGACCCCGATCTCGCGCCTCCGCTTCGCGGTGCTCCGCCGGCTCGATCAGGTGTTCATGAGATTCGCCTGGCGGTTCGGCCATCGATCACCCCTCGCTCGGCCGGACTGGCTGCGGCACGGCCGCAAAGACGTCTCTGCGAATTCCTTCCTGTTTCACTGGGCGGTCGAGAAAATCAGGGATCGCCACCGGGACGCACTCCAGTGAAGATCGCCTTCATCGGTTCACACGGAGTCGGCAAGACGACTCTCTGCTTCGACCTGGCTTCCCGGCTCAAGCGCCTGGACCTCGCGGTGGATATCGTCAAGGAGGTGGCGCGTAGCTGTCCCCTGCCCATCAACCGAGGCACCACGCTCGATGCCCAGGCCTGGATCCTGCATAGCCAGATCGCCCGCGAGATCGCGGCCGGCGCGCGCTTCGAAGCCGTCATCTGCGATCGCTCGGTGTTGGACAACTACGCCTACCTGGTCCACCGGCTGGGAAGGCGACCGGAGTACGATGCCCTGGTGAGCACGTGGGTGAGGACATACAGCGGCCTGTTCAAGGTGCCGATCCTCCGACCTCCCTCCTTCGACGGCACCAGGGATGTGAGCGGCATGTTTCAGATGGAGATCGATCAGGTCATTGACCAGCTCGTCGACCACTTCGAGGTAACCTGTCACCCGCTCGATCCCGCCCATCCCGCGGGCTGGACGGAGACCGTTCTGCGAACCATGGACCTCCCCCTCAGACCTCCCCAGACGAGCCTGTTCCCGACAGAGGCGTGAGCCATCCCGGAGGAGCCGAATGAACCAGCTACCAGTGCCGCACCACGATCCCTTCCGTGAAGCCCTGGAGGAGTTCGTCCAGAAGACGGGCGCTCACCGGGCGGTCCTGCTCCGGTACGACGGAATGCTCCTGGCAGAGGTGGGATTCGGGGAGCGAGACGAGCTGGTGTCCGCGGCCGCTCTCGCCGCGGGAATGTTCGCGTCGGCGGCACAGTTGGGTGAGTTGCTAGGGGATGCCGATGTGGCGCGAATCGATGCTCCGGGAACACGCAGACGAATGACCGCCCAGGGATTCGAGGCCGGCGGAACCATGCTGGTCCTCGCGTTCTCCGTCGATGCCGACCGGGACGAGGAAGCGGTCAGCGGGGCGCTGGGAGAGTTCTCGAGTGTCGTGCGGGGCGTCTCGGATATCTTCGACGCCACGGTCAAGGACGGAGACCGCTTCGAGGAAGAGCTCCTGGACAAGGTGGACGACCTGTTCCCGGGCGAGTGAGGAACCCTTCGGGAGGGCCCAAGACAAGCCCGCTCCCGTTGAGACACATCGGCCCAATCCCTGCCGGATCCCCTGTGGAGCAGTGCGCTTCTGATTCCTCCTAATCTCATGGGGGGCGGACACTTGACCTCGCGCTCGCCCTTGATTCCTGCGTGCCGCACGGGACTTGCAGACCTCGCCTCCAAAGTGCGTTGAGCTGGGTCAATTCGGCCCGAGAAGCCATTCGCTGGACCCGCCGTCCGTGCTCCCGCCGCTCCGGGCCGCCATAGCCCCTCTCTCGCCACCTCGGTGAGCTCGCTCGCGGCCGGTCGGTGAGCGTCTCCCTCTGCAGCGGGGGACCGACTGCCCAGGCCGCGGCAGTTGTTCCAGAAGCAACCGTGAGGTCACCATGCCCAGGAACCGCATGGCACCCCTGGTGCGTCTCGGAGGGAGCCTGCTGGGGCTCACCCTTGCCGTGTCCACCCTCTCCGCCCAGACCACGTTCACCGTCAACACCACCAACGACGTGGACGACGGGAGCTGCACCGCAGCGCACTGCAGCCTCCGAGAGGCGATCAACGCTGCGAACGGCGGCGGCGGTGGCGTCATCGCCTTCGACATCGCTGGTGCGGGCCCCCACACCATTCGGCCCAATGGCGCGCTCCCGTTCATCGCGGCCTCGACCGTGATCGACGGCACGACGGAGCCGGACTTCGCCGGCGCGCCGATCGTGGAGCTCGATGGGTCGAGCGCCGGGAGCGCACATGGACTCGAACTGCTGGCCGGGACGTGCACGATTCGGGGGCTGGTGATCAATCGGTTCGGCCTGGACGGTATCGCGATCGGCTCGAACTCGACCGGCAACACGATCGAGGGCAACTACATCGGGACCGACGTGAGCGGAACCACGGCTCTCGGCAACGGCCTCCACGGTGTCTCGATCGTGGGCTCGCCGAACAATACGGTGGGTGGCACGACCGAGGCGTCCCGCAACGTCATCTCCGGGAACGCGACCAACGGTGTCGAAGTCCTCTTCTCCGGCGCCACCGGGAACATGGTGGCGGGAAACTACGTCGGCACCGATGTCAACGGGACCGCGCCGCTCGGCAATGGAAACGCCGGAGTCCTCGTGGGCGATGCGCCGAACAACACAGTAGGCGGTACGACGGCGGGCGCCGGTAACGTCCTCTCCGGCAACCTCGAAGGTGTGGCCATCGTGGACGCGAACGCCACCGGGAACGTGGTGGCTGGAAACTACATCGGCACCAACGCGGCGGGCGACGCTTCGGTTCCCAACCTTACCGGCGTCCTTCTGCTCGCTCCGGACAACACGGTGGGCGGAACGACAGCGGAAGCCCGCAACGTCATCTCGGGCAACATGCACAATGGCATCGAGGCCGCCACCTCCAACGGCACAGGAAACCTGATCGCGGGGAACTACATCGGCGTCGACGCCACGGGATCCGCAGCGCTCGGAAACGACATCGGCGTCTTCATCAACAACGTCGCGGGCAACACGGTGGGCGGGACGACGGCGGGGGCGCGGAACGTCATCTCCGCTAACCGGGAGGGAGTGGTTCTGTGGGATCCCGGAGCCACCGCAACCCAGGTGATGGGGAACTACATCGGCACCAACGCCACGGGTGATGCCGCCCTGGGAAATGAGAGCGCCGGCGTCATCATCTATGGTCCGGGTAACACGGTGGGCGGGTCTGCCCAGGGCGCAGGAAACGTGATCTCCGGCAACGCGGGGGCCGGCGTGATCATCTTCGGTACGGGGGCCACGGGGAATCTCATCCAGGGCAACTACATCGGCACCGATGCCACGGGATCCCTGGCTCTCGCCAACGGGGCGACCGGTGTGGACGTGATTGCCGCGCCAGGCAACACCATCGGGGGCACGACGCCAGCATTGCGGAACGTGATCTCGGGGAACACCGAGCCAGGCGTGGTGATCATCGACGCCAGCGCCACCGGCAATGTGGTCCAGGGGAACTACATCGGCACCAATGCGATGGGTGACGCCGCCATACCCAACTGGAGCGGTGTTCTCCTGTTCGCGACGGATAACGTCATCGGCGGAACGGACTCGGGAGCGGGAAACGTGATCTCGGGCAACACGTTCGCCGGAATCGACCTGGGCGGGGGGACCACGGGCACCCTCATCCAGGGCAATCTCATCGGAACGGACGCCACGGGATCCGCGGCGCTGCGCAACGATCTGGGCATGTTCGTGAACTGGGCTCCCGACAACATTATCGGCGGAACGGAGCCGGGAGCAGGGAACGTCATCTCGGGCAACGGGAGCGCCATCCACATCAACGGAGCCGATGCCACGGGCAACGTCTTCGAGGGGAACTTCATCGGGACCGATGCCACGGGGACCGAGGACCTGGGCAACGAGGGCTCGGCGGTCGTGTTCTTTGACCGCGCCTCGGACAACATACTGGGGGGCACGGACTCGGGAGCTGGGAACGTCATCGCCTTCAACGGATGGATCGCGGTGGAGCTCCTGCCCGATGTGGGCTCCGGCAATCTGATCCGGTCCAACTCCGTCTTCGCCAACGGGGGTTTGGGAATCGACCTGGGTGCCGACGGCGTCACCGCGAACGACGGTGGAGACGCCGACACGGGACCCAACGACCTACAGAACTACCCGACGCTCACGGGAGTGGCCTCCAGCGGAGGCGGGGTCCTCACGGCGCAGCTGAACAGCGCACCGAGCTCGACCTACACCATCGAGTTCTTCTCCAGCACCGCTTGTGATGGCGATGGCTATGGCGAGGGAGAGACCTCGCTGGGAAGCGAAACTCTCACCACCGACGGCAGCGGGAACGGAAGCGTTACCAGGACACTCTCGGGAGGCGTCACCTCCGGAAGCGTCTTCACCGCCACCGCCACCGATGCCAACGGCAATACCTCCGAGTTCTCTCAGTGCGCGCAGCTGGCCGACTTCGTCCTGGCCGTGTCACCGTCGACCCGGACGGTCATGCCGGGTCAGTCGGCTACCTACACCGTGACGGTGAGCGCCCAGGGGGGATCCTTCGACGGAGCGGTAGCCCTGGCCTGCGGGTCACCCTCCCAGACCTCGTGCAGCTTCTCCGAGAGCGTGGTCACGCCGGGCTCGGGTCAGGCGACCACGAACCTGACGGTCACCACGATCGGGCAGGGAGTGCGCGGCCACGGTCTGGCGTCGGGT
>JBDHKE010000038.1:0-54030 GCA_039586555.1 Gemmatimonadota bacterium
GGTGTGACCTTTCTCGTCGGGCGCATCGATCCAGATGAACCGCCCTCCGCCGTAGGTTTCCGTGCCGTTGGTCTCGTCGGCGAAGGCGGTGAAGAAGTTCACCGGATCATCCGCAGGCTCCCTCCAGAGGTCCAGCCCGTAGGTGCCGCCGGCGACGTCGAACACGGCCGTCCCCGGTGATTCCAGCTCCGACACGTAGCCCATGATATTGGGGACCTGAATGATCCTCGGCGGATCGTGGCGCTCGAAGGAGGCGTGCAAGCGCCATTCGGTGCTCACCGGGTACCTGTCTAGGCCCGGGAACCCGGCGCGGACGGGGCTCTGCGCATCCTTCAGGCGGATGGCCACCCTGCCGTCACGCCGGATGGCCATCCAGCGCAACGGTCCCCACTGGAGCACCGTTGGATCGATAACTTCGGCGGGATCGAGCGCGACTGAGGTCACGTGGAGTCCTGCAAGGAACACCCCGACGCCGGGCTCCGCCTCGAACCGGACTGAGCCGTCCTGCAGGATGAAGCTCCCGATCCGCTGCGGAATGCCGGAGTCTCCGTAGGCGTCCGGCTTCGCCCTGCCCGGGTAGGAGAAGTCGTTCGATGGGTCGCCTCCAAAGGTGTTCACACCTTCGCTGAGCCAGTAGAGCCCGACCAGAGTGAGCCATCCGTCTTCGCGTTCGAGTTCGGCGATGCGGGCCCGGTGCCAGCGATCCACCTCGCTCCGATGGGCCTTGGGGTCGACCGTTGCGCGCGGGGCGTCACAGCCCATGGCCAGGGACAGGCTCCCGAAGTGGGCCAGGAGGGCCAGGAGAGCGCTCCATGACTTTCCGCTCGCCGACAAGGACTGGACTGGTCTCATCGGACATTCCCCCCTATGCGTTGAACGGATCGAACCCCTGAAATCCCTTTTTCGGCGACGCGTGTCTCGCTTTGGAGTAGCCACCGCCCTCCACCCGACTGATCCGGCGCTGAGCCACCAGCGCCTCGAGGACCAGCTCGCACGCCGCTGCCTTCAGCGCCGCCGATGCGTCGGCCGGTGCCAGGCCTACCTCCCCGACCAGATCGATGAGGCCGGGAACCACCGCGAACCCCTGTATGCACGCCTCGGCCGAGGCGTCGTCCGAGACCTGGAGTGCACCGCCGTTTTCGAAGTAGTCGACGATCCGCTCCACGTCCGCGCCTCCTGCTCGAGCCTGGTAGGTCTCGGCCGAGGCTGCTGCCACCAGCTCGGTGGCGATGTGCTCCGCTCCGGCCAGCTCCCCCTCGTATTCGAGCTCCATCTTGCCCGTTATGGTGGGTAAGGCCGCATAGAGGTCACCGATTCGGGGCCCCGCCACGGTCTCTCCCAATCTCAAGGCGCGCCGTTCCGCGTTGGAGACGATTCCTTCCACGATGGTGATGGGCATGCGTTGACTTACCCCCGAGCGCTGGTCGATGCGCTTGTCCAGTCTGGCCAGGAACGCGATGCGCTCGACGACCTCGCCCACGAAGTCTGGAATCTCCACGCCCATGCCATCCCGATCCAGCCAGGCTTCCTGACGGGTAATGGCCATTCCGGATTCCAGCTCCCGAGGGTAGTGGGTCCGGATCTCTGCTCCGATCCGGTCCTTGAGCGGAGTGATGATCTTACCCCTCGCCGTGTAGTCCTCTGGGTTGGCCGTGAAGACCATCATGAGATCCAGGCCCAGGCGAATCGGATAGCCCTTCACCTGCACGTCTCCCTCCTGCAGGATATTGAAGAGGCCCACCTGAATCTTCCCCGCCAGGTCCGGGAGCTCGTTGATGGCAAAGATCCCTCGGTTCGCCCTCGGTAGGAGCCCGAAGTGGATCGTGAGCTCGTCGGCCAGGATGTGTCCACCACGAGCCGCTTTGATGGGATCCACATCCCCGATGATGTCCGCGATGGTCACGTCGGGCGTCGCCAGCTTCTCGACGTAGCGGTTGTCGCGGTGGATCCATTCGATCGGTGCCTTGTCGCTCATCTGTTCCACCAGCTGCTTCCCGTAGCGGGAAATGGGGTGGAGGGGATCGTCATTGACCTCGCTTCCAGCGAGGATCGGGATCTCCTCGTCCAGGAGTTGGACAAGGTCTCGGAGGATTCGGCTTTTCGCCTGACCTCGAAGCCCGAGGAGAATGAAGTCGTGACGTGCCAGAATCGCGTTGGTGATCTGGGGAAGGACGGTATCTTCGTATCCGAGCACGCCGGGGAAGAGCGTGACGCCCGCTTTCAGCTTCCGCACGAGATTGGCCCGCATTTCGTCCTTGACGGATGAGGGCACGTAACCGCCGGCCTTGAGTTCACCCAGAGTCGTGGGTCGGACGGCGCTCATGACAGTTCTCTCTCAACTCCTGCTGCAGGTGGCTGACGCGGGACCGATATCCCCGTGCAGATGGTGACTGGATTGACTATGCTAACGCCCGTCCGGTCGGCCCAAGCCGAGATATCGACGGCATGGAGGCCCTCGAAGCCCGGTCGGGATGGGCCTATACACCCATCCTCACGAGGCTGATCCTCCCCCGCCCCTACAGCGGATGGAAGCCATGGTGTGGTTCGAGCGACTCCTGATTCTCCTCGTGTTGGTGGCCAGTTTCGCTGGCTTCTCCTACGTCCTCTGGACCCGGCGCCTGCGGCACGTCTGGCCGAAGCGGGCGGGACTCGGGATCGTCGACCGGTCGGGACTGCTGACCGGAGCCTGGGAGGTCCTGACGCAAGGGGTGGTCTTGAGAAACCGACCTTGGGTTGGATTCTTCCATCTGTTCCTCTTCTTCGGGCTCCTGGCCTATCTGGCCAAGAGCGTCCTGCATCTGTTGGCAGGTCTGGGACTCGAGATCGCGGTGCCCGGCTGGTACACCGTCCTCCTGGACACCATGGCGGTAGCCGTGCTTGCCTCGGTCGTCTTCTTCGCGGTTCGCCGATACTTGGTGGAGAAGGAGCGGATGACGCACCCCGCGGAGTCCGGGCTGATCCTCACGCTGATCGCGACCCTGATGATCACCCAACTGCTGGAGCGAGTCGCGCCACGAGGCACGGCTGCTGCGACAGCGAACTGGTGGATCCACTACCTGGATCTGGCGGTGTTCCCTGCTGTCATCGCCTACGGCAAGCACCTGCATCTGTTGGTGGCGCCGGTCAATGTGGTGCTGAAGCACATGACCGAGCTACCAGCCGACAGGATGGTCTTCGGCAACGATCTGGACATGGATGTGGAGGACGAATCGAAGCTGGAGGCCGAGTACGCGCGGCTCGGAATGCCGAATGGCGTCTCGGACTTCTCTTTCGTGCTCTTCGATCCCGCGGCATGCATCCAGTGTGGGCGGTGCAACGACGCATGTCCCGCAGGCCCCGACCTCCTCCCGCGAGACCACTTCGTGTTGGCGCTCCAGGATCCGTCGTTGGATGCGGCGGGCCTGTCTGCGCTGGTCAGCCCGGAGGTGGCCGCTCTGTGTGTGCAGTGCCGCGCGTGCGATGTGGTCTGCCCGACGGGGTGCCGCCCCGCCCTGAACGCCCTGGAGATGCGCGGCCGGTTGACCCTCGAGGGCCTCTACCCGCCCCGGGCGCTGCGGGAGACGACGCTCCGGCCACTCTTGGCCACGGGCAACATCTTCGGAGTGGAAGCCATCGAGCGGGAAAGATTCGTCGAAGAGAACGGGTTGCCCATCTACGATCCGGGCCAACACGAAGTGCTCTTCACACTGGGATGCCAGGGTGGAAACAGCCCGGAGGTGCAACCCGTCGTTCTTGCCACGGGAGAGCTGCTGGATGCCGCCGGCGTAAAGTGGGGGGTGTTGCCGGAGGAGAGATGCTGGGGCGAGGGACTGCTCCACGGTGGCGGACTGATGGAGGAATGGCCCCTATGGGCCCAGGAACGCATCGAGTTCCTGACGGAGGCCCTGGTGGGTGACCGCGGTCGAACGATCCTCACGATCTGCCCCCATTGCCGGGACACGATCGAGACGCAGTATCGGGCACTCGGTGCGATCTTCGGGGATGTTCGGCTCCACACCCCCTACCTGGCCCAGCTCGTGAGGGAGAGGAGGCTTCTGGTGGCCCCGAAGCCCCTGGAGGCGGCCCTGCACACTCCCTGCAAGGTCATTCACAATGCCGAGCACGCTCAGATGAAGGCTCTGCTCGGGAGAGCTGGCGTGTGTCTCCACGAGCCTGCGAGAAGCGGCTCCGGTTTCGACACGGCCTGCTGTGGAGGAGGTGGTGGGGGATTCCTCTGGGATTCTCCGGCCAAGGTGAACCAGAAGCGTTGGCGCCAGATTCAGGAGACGGGGCAGCGAAACATCGTCACGGGATGCCCCGGATGTCATCGCATGCTGGGGGTGATGAGGGGAGAGGATACCCGGATTACGGATGTGGCCAGCGTTCTGCTGGAGCGTGTGAGGAGGGCCCCGGCGCGAGCCTAGGGTCCCCCCCGCCGGAATCCTGACGTCTCAGCGCTCCTTTCCTCCGGCGGTCAGGCGGTCAATGCCTCGTCTGGGGTGGGCCCCAGGGAGGCGGTCGTTTCCCTGCTGTTGAGCACGGGTGTGGCATCGGCGGGCATCACGGTGGCGAAGAACCGGGTGTCGTAGCGCCGCGGCTCCGCTCCGGGCGTGATCCAATGCGCGATGCACCCCAACGCCCGTGCGTCACTGAGGGTGCCGAGATCCTCGAGGACCTGCTGGAAGGTGCGGTGGCCTTCGAGAAGCTGCGCACGCAGCTCTTTCCGTCTGTGACCCATGCGGGGTCCGGACGTATCTGCCTTGGTGCCGCCGACGATCAGGCAGGTCTCCTCAAAGGCCTCCCGTACCGCTGCCAGGTAGTACGCCATGGCCGAGGGATCTGCCGCGAAGAGCGAGAGATGCTCCGACCCATCGCAGGGGCGTGGCTCATCCGAGCCGATTTTCCTCCGCGTCGTGCCGGAGGGCGCCGCACCTCTCGGCCCGAAAAGTAGCTCGACCCTGGAGAGTGGGGCAGGGCCGGGGCGCTCCCCCGCTCCTCACCGTTCAATCCACGAGGGAGGCCCGATCCATCCAGATGGCCAGGTCCCGTGCGGAGATGATGCCCTCCAGACGACCGTTCTGGACCACCATGATCCTCCCCGACACGGCCACCGCCATCCTCTGCACCACGTCGATCATGGGCGTGTCGGGAGAGACGACGCTGGTGTCGGCGAGGGGCGTCATGACCTCCCGCACGAGTGTGTTGGGCCATTCCTCCCGGGGAACCGGCTTCACCTGCGAGAGCGTGACGAGGCCCACGAGCACTCCATGTACTGTCACAGGAAAGGCATTGTACGGGCGCTTGAAGAAGTGCTCGTGGATGAGAGCGTCCAGAGTGAGCTCGGGATCCACCACCTCCGGGTGCCGGGACATAGCCTCGTACGCTGTGACGCCCCGCAGGACCTGGGTGAGCATGAGATGCCGATAACTGGCGCCGGCTGCGTTAGTGAGGAACCAACCGATGAAGATGAGCCAGAGACCACCGACGAGCGTCCCACCTGCAAAAGCTCCCAGGACTCCCAGGGCAACCAGTCCGAGGCCCAGTCCTCTTCCGGCCGTAGTGGCCACCCAGGTCGCCCGCTGAAGGTTTCCGCTGATCTTCCACACGAGGGCCCGGAGGAGACGTCCTCCATCCAGGGGAAAGCCCGGTAGAAGGTTGAAGGCCCCCAGGGCAAGGTTGACGAGCCCGAGATAGCTGAACATGACCTCGGCGGGCGGGATCGGTGCTCGAGCGCGCAACGCCGCGGCCAGGCCGTAGAAGAGTGCCGCGAAGACGAAGCTCGCCAGTGGCCCGGCTCCAGCGATGAGAAGCTCATCCACGGGATTACGGGCTTCGGACTTCGTCCGCGCCATTCCCCCGAAGATGAATAGTGTGATTCCTTCCACCTCGACGCCCTTCCGGCGGGCAACGAGGCTGTGCGCGAGCTCGTGGCCCAGAAGAGAGGCGAAGAAGAGGGCCGTCGCGAGGAGACCCATGATGAGGTAGGTCCCGCTGCGAAGGCCGGGAAGTCGCTGGGGAAAGACCGATGCCGTGAAGGTAGCGAGGATCAGAAAGAAGATGACGAACCAGGAATAGTCGAGGGAGACCTCGAACCCCACCACTCTTCCGAGATCGATTACACCCCGACGTCGAGTTCGTGTCGAGGATCTTCGAAGCGTTTGGTGCATCTACGTGCAGATCGGTGAGGACCTCGGTTCCGTGACCCAGGACGTCTCCGGCGGGGCCGAGAATCAGTGCGGCGCGGATTCCCGATACTCGATGCCGCGATCCAGGAGGACCACCTCTCCAGGAAACAGCTCTTGAACTCGCTCGGCTTGCGATCTCGAGCCGTCGGCATCACCCCAGTGTATGGGTACCACGACGGACGCACCGCAGGCCACACCGGCGCGAGCCGCATCCTCAGATCCCATCGTATAATTGCCTTCGCACGGGAGAAATGCCACGTCGCAGCGGATGTCCGCCATGGAGTTCAGGTAATCCGTATCGCCCGCGTGGTAGTATGTGACATCGCCGGTGGTAAAGACGTACCCGAGCCATCCGGCGTCCGGGGGGTGATACCGCTTTTCGAGGTTGTACGCGGGAACCGCGAGAACGTCGAGTCCGTCCAGGTGGAGCAGATCACCTGGCCTGAGGAAATGATCCGCATCCCCCAGCTGCCACTTCATCGAGGCCGGGGCGATCACCAGGGTCCTCGCATCCCGGACGCGGGCAACGTCCTCCTCGGAGAAGTTGTCATAGTGAGGATGGGTCAGCAGGATGAACTCCGCCGCCGAGGATTGGGCCACGCCCCACGGATCGACGTGGATCTCCGTTCCACCTCTGCGGATTCGGATGGAAGACCGCCTGAACCAGGTGACGCCGTCGACAAGCCCGGACATGGACTTCTCCCAGAGAAACTCGGCTGATGGAAATCTCAACCTACAGCGGCGCTCCAGTGTGAAAAAGGGCTCGCACGGTTGCCGAATATGGGCCATTTTGGCAGAGGAACCTGCAAGAGCGGCACGAAAGGGGCTAAAACGAACTGGCAAGCTTTCTGCACCGTAAGGTGATTCCGTTTGTTGCCGAGATTCCCTGGGAACCCCCGGACGACCTCGCGTTCGCCCGGGAAACGACTGAGATCTAATGGCTGAGCGATTCAACCTACCGGTTCTTCCCCTTCGGGATACCGTGGTGTATCCCGGAGTCGCAGTACCCATTTCCGCGGGGCGTCCAGGCACCGTCGAAGCGGTCCAGGAGGCCCTCGAAGGAGACCGGCGTCTCTTCGCCGTCTCGCAGCGGGAGAACGTGGACGACCCCAACCCCGAAGTCCTCTACACGGTGGGGACGGTGGTCCGCATCATCCAGACGCATCGCGTTCGGGGGGGTGTCCAGCTTCTGGTTCAGGGGGAAACCCGAGCGCAGGTGTTGGCCTACGATCCCGCCGGCGAGGCGATGCTGAAGGCCACCCTTCTGCCCCTGGAGCGTCAGCGTGCCATGGATCCGGCCGATCCGGCTTTTCAAGCGCTGGACCGCGAGCTTCGGGAGAAGGCTGCGGAGCTGGGCACCCGGCGAGGGGTGCCGTCAGAGGCGCTGAGTCAGCTGATCCAGGGCGTCGACGATCAGGGGGCCTTCGCCGATCTGGTTGCCTTCTACCTCGAGCTGCCCACAGCCGACAAACAGAAGCTTCTCGAAGTCCTGGACGACGAGGAGCGAATGAGGCGGGCCCTCGTGGCGGTTGAGCGCGAGCTTGCCCGCATCAACGCGCAGGAGGACATCCAGGCGAAGGTCCAGGAGGAGCTAGGTGAGCGGCAGCGAGAGATGCTGTTGCGCGAGCAGCTCAAGCAGATCCAGCGCGAGCTCGGAGACGAGGACGAAAAGGCCGAAGTCGACGAGCTCCGCGAGCGAATCGAAGAGTTACAGCTGGGCGAGGAGGCTCGGACGGAGGTGGAAAGGGAGCTGAAACGCCTCGAGCGGACCAGCCCGCAATCCGCCGAGTACCAGGTCATTCGGACGTTTCTCGAATGGGTGACGGATCTGCCCTGGAACATCCGAACCGAGGACAAGATCGATCTGGATCTCGCCTGTCAAATCCTCGAGGAGGACCACTACGGCCTGGAGGATGTGAAAGACCGGGTGCTGGAGTTTCTGGCCGTGCGGAAACTCCAGATGGAGCGCGCGGAAGAAGCCGAGGAGGGTGAGGCCGAGGATGTCGCCGACGACGGGAGCTCCGAATCCCGGGGAGAACCGGAAGAGGCCTCCAAAGGGGGATCTGCGTCAGAGGACCAGGAAGAGAGGCGCGCACCTGCCCCGAGCCATCAGACCGAGCCCGCCGGTGAGGGGAAGGGCCCCATCCTGGTGTTCGTGGGTCCACCCGGAACCGGGAAGACCAGCATCGCCCAGTCCATCGCCCGGGCTCTGGGACGGAAATACGTGCGCATCTCTCTGGGTGGTGCCAGGGACGAGGCCGACATTCGAGGTCACAGGCGGACCTACGTAGGAGCCATGCCAGGACGCATCATCCAGGGCATGCGGCAGGCGAAGAGCAAGAACCCCGTCTTCCTGCTGGACGAGGTCGACAAACTCGGCGTCTCCTTCCAGGGAGATCCGAGTGCCGCCTTGCTCGAGGTGCTCGATCCGGCTCAGAACTCCTCGTTTACCGACCATTATCTGGGCATCCCGTTCGATCTTTCGGAGGTTCTCTTCATCGCCACGGCGAACTGGTTGGATCGCATTCCCCCTCCGCTTCTGGACCGCATGGAGAAAGTGGATTTCGTGGGATACACGGAGCGGGAGAAGCTGGAGATCGCGAAGCGGTACCTCCTGCCCCGGCAGCGACGGGAAAACGGCGTGCGCACGGAGGAGCTCCAGATCAGCGACGAGGCCATCACGTTGATTGTCCAGCAATACACCCGGGAAGCGGGTGTCCGTCAGTTGGAACGGGAGATCGGCAAGCTGGTCCGGAAGGTGGCCCGCAAGATCGCCGCGGGAGAGGTCCAGGAGCTTGCTGCGGGAGCGGAGGAAGTCCGGGAGTTCCTCGGCCGTCCTCGCGTCCATCCCGAGCGCATGGCCAAGGAAGACACCGTCGGAGTCGCAACGGGCATGGCCTACACTCCCATGGGTGGAGACATCATGTTCGTAGAGGCCAGCGTGATGCCCGGAGACGGCGGTTTCGTCCTGACCGGACAGCTCGGCGACGTGATGAAGGAATCGGGCCGGGCTGCCCTGACCTACGCCAAGAGCAACCACGAGAAGCTCCGCATCGCGGAGGAGTTGCTGAAGGGCAGGGACGTGCACATTCATGTTCCGGCGGGAGCTGTGCCGAAGGACGGGCCGTCGGCCGGGATCACGATGGCGACGGCCCTGGTTTCGGCGCTCTCCGGTCGTAAGGTGCGGAAGGACGTGGCCATGACTGGAGAGCTCACGCTCACGGGGCGAGTTCTACCGATCGGTGGGGTGAAGGAGAAGATTCTTGGGGCCGTTCGAGCCGGAATCACGGAGATCATTCTGCCGAGAGAGAACGAGGCGGATCTCGAGGATCTCCCCGAGGAGGTGGTGAGCACCCTCAACATTGACCTGGTGGGCAACCTGGACGAGGTGATGCAGATCGCTCTGGAGCCCGATGGGCGAGAGAGTGGGGCCAGGCCCAAGAAGCGCCGCCGCCCCGGCGGCGTGAGGAAGGAGGACCCGGAGCCCGAGCCGGCACTGAGCTAGTCGCCGTCGCAGACGCAGGGCTACCGTTCTTCGCCTTGCGGCTTCAGGTACCGCGGGGGGTCGTACGGTGTCACGCCAAACGATTGGCCGCGATGTTCTTCGTCGGTGCACCGACCCCCGGGGTCCTTCAACGCACCTCGATATGGCCAGGCTCACCCTCCCGGACCGTGCCGATCTCGGCGAACCACGAGGGCGGGCCGGAGAGGCGTGAGAGAAAGGCGGATACCTGGGCCGACGGGACGGCCACGAGCAGCCCTCCGGAAGTCTGGGCATCTGCCAGAAGGATCCGCTCCGTCTCGCTCACCGAAGCGTCGAACCACACCTTGCCGCCGAGGTCGGCCAGGTTCCTGCGGGTGCCCCCGGGTACACGGCCCGCCTCCACCAGCCGCTCCACCCCCTGGAAACGCGGCACCTTCGCTGCCTCCACGCAAGCCGCCACCCCGGACTGCTGGAGGAGCGTGTGGAGGTGTCCAAGGAGCCCGTAACCGGTAACGTCGGTGGCGCCTCGGACGCCCGCCTCCCGCATTGCCATCGAGGCCTCCCGATTCAACCCGGCCATGCTTCGAATTGCATCGCTGACCAGCTCTCTCGGTGCGGTGCCGTCCTTCAGCGCTGTGGAGATGATTCCCGTGCCCAGGGGCTTGGTGACGATGAGTCGATCGCCGGGAGACGCTCCGGCGTTCGTGACGAGTCTTGCGGGGTCCACTTCCCCCACCGCAACGATACCGTACTTGGGCTCGGGATCATCGATGGAGTGACCTCCCAGGATTCCGATTCCCGCCTCCCGAGCCTTTTCCGCACCTCCCTGAACGATCCGGTCCAGGATTCCGGTGCCGAGCTCCGATCGAGGGAAGGCTACCAGGTTGAGGCCGAAGAGCGGCTCGGCACCCATGGCGTAGAGGTCGGACAGTCCGTTGGCGACGGCGATGCGGCCAAAATCCATCGGCTCGTCGACGATGGGGGTGAAGAAGTCGACGGTGACCACGATGGCCTTGTTGTCAGCCACCAGGTAGACGGCCGCGTCATCACCGGTGGGAAGCCCCACGAGCGCCCGGGGATCATCCGTCGGCAAGACATGGCGCAGGACCTGCGCCAGCTCGGACATGCCGAGCTTGCAGGCTCAGCCCGCTCCGTGGGAGAGCTGAGTAAGGCGAATCCCTGGGCGCTGATCCCTGGGCGCATGCGTCATCGATCGTTCCATTCTCTCGAGAGGGCCGGGGCCAGAATCCGTTGTCACGGGACAAAGGGTCTCGACGTCGTCGGTGTCGATGGACGTCTTGGAGCCCCCTCTCCGAAGGGGCAATCCATCGAGGAATCTACCGCAGCCGTGCTGGGGTTCGGAACCCACGGGCCCGGCGAGTGGGCGGCGGCGGCGCTCTCCGAGGTGATCCGGGGTGCGAACGCGTCACTGTGGGATCCCAACGGGGTATCATCGCTTGGACTCCAGCCGGTTCCGCGAATACCGGACGCCGCGAAGCAGACGGGGTTCATGAAGAGCCGCATGACTGCGGGGTAAGTGAGATCCATGTCACTCCCCTCCCGCTCGCCGCGACAGGCCTTCGTCCAGGAGGTGAACCGGCCAGAGGAGGAGCTTGATCTGGCTCGGGCCGCTCTGCTGGTTGCAGTGGAGGAATACCCCCAGCTTTCCGTGGATCGATACATTGCCCGACTGGACGGCCTGGCCGAGGAAGTCAAGGACCGCCTCGACGATGAGAGCGCTTCGCTTATCCTGTTGCAGGAGCTTCTCGGGACTCTCTACCTGCGCCACCGATTCCAAGGCAACCGAGAGGCATACCATGATCCCAGGAACTCCTATCTGAACGCGGTGCTGGACCGAGAGACGGGAATCCCTCTGACTCTTGGCATGGTCATCCTGGAGGTCGGATGGCGTCTGGGCCTGCCCCTGGTGGGCGTCGGTTCTCCTCTGCACTTCCTGGTTCGCTTCCAGGGAGACGTGGTGCGACTTCTGGTGGATCCCTTCGACGGTGGCCGGATCTTCTTCGAGGACAGCGCCCAGGAGATCCTCGACCGCGTCCACGGTGGCTCGGTGAGTGTTCGGCCCGCTCTTCTTCGGACAGCGACGCGGCGAGATATGTTGCTGCGACTCTTGACGAACCTCGAGGCCTACCTTGCGCTCGCTCCGGGCGCAAGCGATGTACCGCGCGTGCGGGGGATGATCCGTGATCTCGACGCTGGGCGGGCGTCCCCATGAGCTGACGGAGGGGTGCGATGAGTGCGGCTGACAACCGGGAAATGCGGGAATTGACCCTAGCCGATGACCATCGGGATGCGGGCGCGCTCATGGCCCGTGTCGGCCGATTTGAGGTCCCTCGACACTATGGCGATCCGGCTTCCGAATACGCCTCGGCCGTGAGCAGGGCTGGAGTGGTGGACCGCTCGTATCGGACTCGCCTTCTCGTCACGGGGAGGTCACCGAGCCAGATGCTGGACGGCATGATCACCAACCGCGTCCCTGCTGCCCCGAGCGCACGGGGCTCCGAGGTCTTCGCGGGACGGGCGAGCTATGCAGCGATGCTCACCGCGAAGGGAAAGATGGTCACCGATCTGAGGGTACTCTTCAAGGGGGCGAAGGCGGAAGAGGGGCTCCTGATCGCCCTTCCCGTCGCAGGGCGCAGTGGCGCGTTGAGCCATTTCAGTCGGTATCTGCCCCCGCGCCTGGCGAGAGCCGAGGAAGTATCTGCGATGGGAATGCTGACGCTTGTCGGCCCGGACTCCCCGGAACTCGTGAGCCGCATTGCGCTGGGACTACGGGTGGGCCCGGAGGAGTTGGATGAGATGGAGGCTGACTCCTACGTGAACGTCGGCTCCCAGCCGGCCCGAGGCGTTCTCGTTCTTCGGTGCGGAGATCTGGGTCTCCCAGCGTACGACATCATGGCCGACATGCGCTGGATTGCAGCGATGTGGAGCCACTTCCGTGAGGCGGAGGTAGCGCCGGTGGGGCACGGGGTGTGGGAAACACTGCGCATTGAAGCAGGCTCGCCGGAGTTCGGTCAGGACATGGACGAGACGACGATCCCCTACGAGGCTGGAATCGACGGTCGGGCGGTCGATCACCAGAAGGGCTGCTATACGGGCCAGGAGGTCATCGTTCGGATCCGGGATCGGGGGAAGGTGAACTGGCACCTGCGGGGCCTTCTGCTGGGGGAGATTCCAGCGCCCGGACCGGGAACCCAGCTATTCCGGGCAGAAGCGGACCAGCCGATGGGTCGGGTGACCAGCGAAGCGCAGTCTCCCCGGCTGGGACAGTCCATCGCACTGGGGTACGTCCGCCGGGAGGTCGACCCGCCCGCCGAGCTCCGTCTGGGCGTCGGCGATGGCCCGCTGGTGGGCGTGAGGGCGGTAGGGCCTGATGGTTGGGAGTTGGAGGAAGGAGACGTCCACGGAGAGGAGGTCTCAAGCTCCTGAGGTCACCGCCCGGCGCCGGGAGAGCTCCCGGATGATGAGTCCTCCATGCTCCCGGCCGTTCTCGATGAAGATCTTGTTGGCGTCGTTGCCGGCTGCCATGACACCGGCAATGAAGAGACCGGGCACGTTGGTCTGCATGGTCGCCGGGTCGTAGTCAGGCACGCCGGTCTCCGGATCGCTCTCCACGCCCATGGACTGAAGCAGGCTCGGATCGGCGTGCCACCCCGTCATGGCGAAGACCCAATCGTTGTGAACGACCTCGGGCTCCCCCGTGTCCTCCCTCGTCAGGACCACGGCGTCTGCCCGAATCTCGGACACCCGGACGCCCCACTTCATTCGGATCTCACCTCTGGCGATCCGGTTTCGGATGTCCGGGAGAATCCAGGGCTTCACTCCGCGGTCCAGATCCTGGGCGAAGTGGACCATGGTCACGCGGGCTCCGGATCGATAGAGCTCCAGGGCGGCCTCGACGGCGGAGTTGCCCCCGCCCACGACAAGGACGTCCTGATCGAAGTACGGGAGGGCATCCGAGAAGTAATGCGTAACCTTGGCCAGGTCTTCCCCGGGGACGTCCAGACGATTCGGGGCGTGGAAGCTTCCTGTCGCCAACACCAGGGCCCACCCCTGGAAGTCGCGCTCCAATCCCGCCAGGGTGCGAGTGCGGACGTGGAACTCACCCTCCCGACCCGACAGACTCACGACTTCCTCGTACTGCCGAACGTCCAGCTCGAAATGTCGGGCGACGCGCCGGTAGTAGACCAGGGCATCTCGCCGGGTTGGTTTCTCGCTGGCGACGATGAAGGGGATTCCGCCGATCTCCAGCTTGTCGGCCGTGCTGAAGAAGGACATGTACGTCGGGTAGTCCACCAGGGATTGGGTGATACATCCCCGGTCGATGAGAACCGCCCGTATTCCGCCCTGTCGCGCCGCGGCGCCGACTGCTAGCCCGCAGGGCCCCGCTCCCACCACTACGATGTCGGTCCGCTCGCTCATGGCCTCGCTCTATCCATATGCCGGTCATCCAGGAGAATCTCGGCCCGGCGTCCCTCGCCCGCAGCCGGACGCCTGATTCCGGGACGAATGGCCCGGGAGTGAGGAAGATAACCCCTGTCCCCGTGGGATGAAGTAGCATGCCGGTGGGAGATTGGGTTTCGTGATCCCGTCCTTTTCACAGGCTGTCGCCTGCTCCGTGCCGGCAGGACGGACGACGTGGAGGCACCCCGTCTGGCTCTCGCCGTTCCGGTGCATCGTCTTGGGACGTCGGTGGGCGTATCTTGCATTGAGGAGGCAATCCCACGAGGCATTCACATGACCACGGTCGAAGGAGAAGCCCGTCGCGCTCTAAGCCGGCTGAGACGCGCGATGGAGAAGGCGCGCCGCGAGCTGCAGGCGGTGGAGCGTGCGATCCGCCACGCCGAGGAGGGGGACTTCCCGGGGGAAGCGTACGCGGCGGCTGAGGATCACCTCCACGCGCTTCTGGACTTCGTGGAGGAGGAGGCGAATCGCCTGGAGGACAAGATTCTCACGACCGGCGGGCTGGAGCCCGGTCGAATTCGCCGATCGTCCTCGACAAGTTGAGTCTCGAGCTCACGGGGCCAAGGGGTGCGCCTTCGTTCATCTAGAAGTCCGGATACCCTTCAGGAAGCGAGGGTCGGGTGAGACGACGTCAGTTCGTTCGATTGAGTGTCGCGGGGGTAGCGTCGGTGGCCGCCTCCCACGGGATCCGTCGGCAGGAGCGACCGGACCTCGTGCTCCGGGGCGCGACGGTTTTCGATGGCGCGGGACGGGCGGGCTTCGAGGGAGATGTGGCCGTTTCGGGAGACCGGATCACCGAAGTGGGGCGCGTTTCCGAGACCGGACTCGAAGAGATCGACCTGAGGGGCCTGGCTCTCGCCCCGGGCTTCATCGACGTTCATTCCCACGCCGACCTGTCCCTTCTGGTCAATCCGCGTTCCGAGAGCAGGATCCGGCAAGGGGTGACCCTCGAGGTCGTGGGCCAGGACGGGAGCTCCACCGGTCCCTGGTCCGAAGAGGGCTTCGTGAGGGTCCGGGACCGCTATCTGCGCGAGTACGATATCGAGATCGATTTCCGGGACGTGGGCGGCTTCCTCGACCGGATCGATCGGCTGTCCCCAGCCGTGAACGTGGCCTCCATGGTCGGGCAGGGAACGCTCCGGGGTCTGGTTGTAGGGGCGGATGACCGCCCCGCGACGGAGACCGAGATCGAGCGGATGCGCGAGCTGGTCCGGGAAGCTCTGAGAGGTGGAGCCATCGGCCTCTCCTCAGGCCTGGAGTATACCCCTGGGTCCTTCGCTTCGAGGGAGGAACTGGTCTCCCTGGCTTCGGAGCTGGCCGGCACCGGGTTTCCCTACTCCACTCACATGCGGAACGAGGATGATGCCCTTCTGGCGGCCGCGGAGGAGGCTCTGCACGTGGGTCGCCTCGCGGGTGTTCCAGTGCAGATCGCACATCTGAAGGCCCAGGGCGAGCGGAACTGGTGGAAGGCGGAGGCGGTCCTGGAGCTCCTGGAACGGGCCAGAGATGGAGGGATCGACGTTCACTACGACCGCTATCCCTACGTCGCATACAGTACGACATTGGCCAACCTCTTTCCTGCCGCCGCTCGTGCCGGAGGAACTGAGGCCTTCCTGCGCCGACTCGTGGATTCCGAAACCCGAGCGCTTCTCGAGGAGGCGGCTAGAGCCAAGGTCGCCCTTCTCGGATCCTGGGACCGAGTGCAGATCTCGGGCACCCGGACGGAGCGAAACGCCTGGGCCCGTGGGCGTCGCCTTGGAGAACTGGCGGCGGAGCGCGGAATGGATCCGTTCGAGCTCGCCGTTCAGCTGATCGTGGAGGAGGAGAACGGAGTGGGAATGATCGGCTTCGGAATGTCCGAGCAGAACACCGAGAGGATGCTCGCTCACCCTCTGGGGATGATCTGCTCGGACGGCGGGGCTTTCGCTCCCTATGGTGCCCTGGCCGGTGGCTCTCCACACCCCCGTGGCTACGGGACCTTTCCGCGCGTCTTGGGACGGTACGTTCGGGAGCGGCGAGCGCTCCCGCTGAAAGCGGCGATCCACAAGATGACCGGAATGCCCGCAGCCAAGCTGGGAATCCGGGATCGGGGCCTGATCCGAAGGGGTCATTTCGCCGATCTGGTTGCCTTCGACCCGGCGACCGTGATGGACCGCGCCACCTTCGAGAACCCGCATCAGTACCCTGAGGGCATTCCGCTCGTGATCGTGAACGGGGTCATCACGATCAGGGAGGGTCAGCAGACCGGCCAATTGGCCGGCAGGGCGGTCCGAGGTAGGCGGGCGTAAGGGGGTCGCGAAGGTGAATGGTGAGGGAGAGTGAGAGGGAAGGAGCCGCTGGCGGTAAAGGGGTCCGGCCCTTCCGGAGAGGCCGCCACCCACCACCGGGACTTCCTGGCCTTGACGCATGAGCTCGTGAGCCTGTTCCGGAGGGGAGTGGACTCACCGATTCCCTGCCGCCACTTCGACGACCTCGCTCTTAGAGCCTTTGCATATCAGGTCCGCAGCAATCCATCGTACGGCAACTTCGTTTCGGCGCGAGGGGTGAGCCCAGCGGAGGTCGAAGGCTGGAGAGAGGTCCCGCCCGTGCCCACCGCCGCCTTCAAGGAGGTCGTCCTCGTGTCGGGCGATCCGTCGGCGGTCCAAAAGGTGTTCCGCACCAGTGGGACGACGGCGGGAGAGGCAGGCAGAGGCCAGCACCACGTGCTGGACCTCGACCTCTACCGGGAATCACTCCTTCCCAACTTCGAGGCCCATCTCCTTCCCGAGGGTGGCTCGATGGCAATCGTCGCCTTGGTGCCCTCGCCAGAAGCGATGCCCGACTCCTCTCTGAGCCACATGACCGGAGAGGTGATGAAACGGTTCGGAGCCACCGGGAGCGGCTTCTTCGTGGATCGACGCCAGGGTATTCGGTTCGAGGCCCTGTGGACGACGCTGCACGGATTCGAGCAGGAAGGGAGCCCGGTTCTCATGGTAGGCACGGCCTTCGCTTTCGTGCATTGGATGGATGAAATGGACCGGCGCCGATGGACCATCGAGCTGCCACCCGGATCTCGGATCATGGAGACGGGCGGGTTCAAGGGCCGGTCCAGAACCATGGGGGAGGAGGAGCTCTACCGGGGACTGGCCGGGCGTCACGGCATCTCGGTCGATCGGATCGTGAACGAATACGGAATGACAGAGCTTCTGTCCCAATTCTACGAGCCGATCCTTCGATCGGGTGGAGGGGCCACCCGGCGTCACGTACCTCCTCCCTGGGTTCGAACACGGGTGCTGGACCCCATGACCCTGGAACCGGTGGAGGAGGGCGAGGTGGGCGTTCTCCAGCACTTCGATCTCGCGAATCTCGGCTCCGTCTGCGCGATTCTGACGGAGGATCTCGGGGTCGCCGTCGGTGACGGTTTTCGATTAGTGGGACGGGCGCAGGGGGCGGAGCCGCGAGGCTGCTCACTGGCGATGGACGAGTTCCTCACGGCCGTGCGCGACTCGTGACGGAGCCGTTCAGCGCCTGGTGGTTCCCCACCGGTGGGCCCGATCCCGTGGGCCCTCTCGCGGAACGGGCGCTGACCGCCACGTTCTCCCTTCGGTATCCCACTCTCTCCTCGGCGGACTTCCTGGCAATGTCCGAGGCTCTTCGAGCAGCCCGCGAACGGGTGCTTCTGCCCCGTCGGGCCAAAGACGTGGCGCGCGTTCTCGGGCGAGTCGGCTCCCGGTTCCTCGACTCCGGGGATCCCGTCCGGCGCGAAGCCCTGGCCGTCCTTGGTCCTTCGGCGGTGCTCTCTCCGCAGATGGCTCTGGAGGTCCTGAACGGCATCGCCCGAGACTGGACCGCAGAGCGCATCGTCGACGTCATCGTCGCGGAATTTCCAGATCCCGGAGTACTGGACGAGTTTCGGCCACACCCCTCAGGAGGCCGGGTCCGGGCTCTGGGTCGACCGCTCAGCCTGCACATCGGGGCGGGAAACGTTCCCGGGGTTCTGGTCACTTCGTTGATCCGCAGTCTCGTGGTCAAATCATCGGCTTTCCTGAAACCGGCCCTCGGCGATGTGGTCCTTCCGGTCCTGTTTCTGCGCTCTCTGGCCGAGGAGGATCCGGAGCTGGCGCACTGCGCTGCTGTGGCGTACTGGCCCGGAGGGAGCCACGAGCCCGAGACTGCGGCGCTTCGGGACGCCGATCTGGTCGTGGTGTATGGGGGCGACGCCACCGTCGCTTCGGTCCGTCAGGGGATTGGAGAGCGTACGCCCCTGGTGGCCTACCGTCATCGCATGAGCTTCGCTGTCGTGGGGCGCGAAGCTCTCGACCAGCAGTCCGCCGCAAGAACCGCTCGAAAAGCGGCTCGGTCCATCGCCCTCTTCGATCAGCGGGGCTGTGTGTCACCCCACGCGTTCTTCGTGGAGGAAGGGGGCGACGTGTCCCCGAAAGAGTGGGCCCAGGAGCTGGCGGGTTGCCTGAGGGAGCTCGCCCAAGAGCTCCCGGCGTCATCCGTGGGAGCCTCGGTCGCCTCGGCCATCCATCAGCTGAAGGGGACGGCGGAGCTGAGGGCGGCGTCAGGAGAGGACGTGATGGTGGTCGGAGGTCCGAATCTGGAGTGGACGGTGGTCTACGACCCTGAGCTCACGCTGCGTCCGTCCTGCCTGGGGCGTTTCGTTCGCGTGAGCCCGGTGAGGGATCTGGAGGACATCCCGGCGGTCGTTCGGCCACTGGGGCGCGTTCTGCAGACCGTGGCGGTGGAGGCGGCCGGGGCGCGGAAGGAGGGGCTGGCGGAAGCACTGCTGAAGATCGGCGTTTCGCGAGTCGCTTCGCTGGCCTCGATGCCCTGGCCGCCGCCCTGGTGGCATCACGATGGAGCCGGCCCCCTTCAGCCGTTGGTCAGTTGGATCGACCTGGAGGGCTGAGGAAGGCGTGCCCGTGGCCGGAGCGACGGAAGCCTTCGCTCAGCCGTGCGTGTCGGGTGGCTCGGCGAGATCGGCACCGGCGTCGGCGAGGACGGCGCGAAGACGACTCGCGTCTCGGGAAGAATACCCGTAGAGAGCCACATCCCTCACCGGCGTGTGGCCCATCCCGTGCCGACGGATCTCCTCGAGCATGAGGCGGGCGGATTCCTCCAACGCGAAGCCTCCGATTCCGCTTCCCAGAACGGGAAAGGCCAGTGAGGACATCCCGTGAGTGGTCGCGAGCTCGAGGGCGTGCGCCGTCGCCGATCGGATGGAGGAGGCACTCACCGGTTCATCTCCCATGGCGGCGGCATGAATGACGAAACGTGCGGGGAGATCTCCGCCTCGGGTGACGACCGCTTCGCCCACCCGAATCGGACCGTGAAGCCGGACGTGGGCGTTGCATTCTTCTTGGACAGCGGGGCCGCCCCGTCGACGGATGGCGCCGGCTACTCCGGCACCGAGTATGAGGTGGTTGTTCGCGGCGTTCACGACGGCGTCGCCATCGAAGAGCGAGATGTCACCCTGCTCGATGCGGACCGTCAGCGAGCCGAATTGTCTGGCGGACATGTGCGCTCAGTCGGATTCCCTCTCGGGCTGATGCTCCGAACGCCGGACGACCATCTGACGTGTACCTCGGGGATCCTCCTCCACTCGCACGGTGAGGATGTCACTTTCCTCGATTCCCAGGTGGTCCCGCATGTCCTGGGGGATCGTGATCCGCCCCCCTACCCCCACGGTCACGTCCGCGTAGTAGAGCGTCCGATAGATGGCCATTCAGCCTCCTTGTGGTCAGCCGCAGAGACCCGAAAGTTAATGGATCGGCGGCTCCTGCAAAACTGATCCGCGCCTGCCCCGACGACGCTGTTACCGATCCCCTGAAGACGCGGGTACCGCGTCGCGTACTGAGGTCGGCTCCCGAAGTCGCTCACGGCGAAGAAAGGCACCAAGCGAAGACGATGAAATCGGCAGGGAATGACCAACCGGCCGTGCGGCTGCGAGGCGTGACGAAACGCTTCGGAGAACATCCAGCCGTCCTGGGGTTGGACCTGGATATTCCGACAGGGACCGTGTGCGGCCTTCTCGGCCCGAACGGGTCCGGAAAGACCACCACCATCCGGATGATCATGGGGATTCTGTTTCCCGACTCTGGGAAGGTCGAGGTTCTTGGTGCCTCGCCCGGAAGAGGGTGGCGACACGACATCGGGTACCTTCCGGAGGAGCGGGGGGTCTACCGGAAGATGAAGGTGATCGAACTGCTGGGCTTTCTGGGGGAGATCCGGGGGCTCCATCGACGCGATGCCCGGGCGCGCGCCCTCCAGTGGCTGCATCGACTCGAACTCGGAGACTGGGCTAGCAACCGCGTCGAGGACCTCTCCAAAGGCATGCAGCAGAAGGTGCAGTTCATCGGAACCGTGCTCAACGAGCCTCGCCTCCTGATCCTGGACGAGCCGTTCGGTGGCCTGGATCCAATCAACCAGGACATCCTGGAGGCCATTGTGCGGGAGTTCCGGCAGAAGGGCACCACCGTGCTCTTTTCCACCCATCTGATGGATCAGGCCGAGAGGCTTTGCGAGCGGGTGTGTCTGATCTCCCGCGCTCGAAAGGTCCTGGACGGCGACCTGAGAGAGCTGAAGCGAAGAGAGAGCCGAGGGGTCCTCGCTCTCGAATTCGAAGGGGCCGACGGCTGGATGAGGGGGCCAGAGGTGATGGAAGTCGAGCGGGCGGAAGGTGGCTTCCACCTCCTGCTGCGGGAGGGAGCGGATCATGGGGAGATCCTCCGGCGTGGACTCGCGGCAGGGGCGAAGATCAACCGCTTCGAGCTGGTGGAACCGCGACTTCACGAGATCTTTGTGAAACACGCGGGTCCTGCTGCGGCAGATGCTGACCCGGCCCACGTATCACTTCAGGGAGGACCGCCGTGAGGAGCGTCATGGCCGTCATCAGGAGGGAGTATCTGGCGAGGGTGCGGACTCGCTGGTTCCTGATCTCCACCATCGGAGGACCCCTGTTCGCCATCGGTCTGGTCGCGGGCCCCGCCTACCTGGCGCAGCGGAGCCAGGGACAGATTCGAAGGTTGGCGGTGGTGGACCGCACCGGTGCCCTTTCCGCGGGAGTAAGCGGAAGGCTCGTGGAGGGTGGCTACCGCGTGGAGAGCGCCGGGACCAGCGAAGAAGCGGAGAGGGAGCTTCGGCGAAGGGTCCAGGAGGGGGAGATCGGGGGATACCTGGTACTCGACGGTCAGACTCTAAGCAGGGGTCGGGCAGTGTTCCGGACACGCTCTTCCCCGGGGACCGTGCGCAGCCTGACCATCCGCGGTGCCGTCGTGGAGTCTGCCCTGAACCTTCGTCTTCGGCAGGATGGAGCGGCGGATGATGTGGCCGCGCTCCTGAATGGTGGCGAGCTGGAGGTCCAGATTCTGGGAGCCGGCTCCGAAACCAGCCCCGGAAGCGGACTGGCCGCCGGATTCATCGGCGCCTTCTTGCTCTACATCATGATCATCTTCTACGCGGTAGCGGTCATGCGGGCCGTTATCGACGAGAAGGCGGATCGGATCGTAGAAATCATCATCTCGGCGATCCGTCCCTGGGAACTGATGCTGGGCAAGATCTTCGGTGTCGGTGCCGTCGGCCTCACCCAACTCGCTGTCTGGCTCCTGATGGGTGTGGGGCTGCTGGCGATGGGGCTTCCGGCGATGCTGGCTGCGCAGCAGGGATTGGTGAGCGTGGATGAGCTCACCGCTGCCCTCCCCAGCTTCGGTCTTGTGGCTCTCTTCCTGGCCTTTTTCGTTCTGGGCTACTTCCTCTACTCCGCGCTTTACGCCGCGGTGGGGGCCATGTGCTCCTCGGAGCAAGAGGCCCAGCAGGCACAGCTTCCGGTGGTCATGTTGCTGGTCGTCCCCATCGTGGTGCTCTCCACGACGCTTGAGAATCCAGACACCGGCTTGATGAGCGGTCTCTCGCTGGTGCCGTTCTTCAGCCCGATTCTGATGTTCGCGCGGGCCGCATCCGGGGCTGCTCCGGCATGGCACATCGGCCTGTCATTGGTCCTGATGGCAGCGACGATCGGGATCGTGGCCTGGGTGGCCGGACGGATCTATCGGGTGGGGATTCTCATGCAGGGGAAGCGTCCAAGCGTGCCGGAGCTGTGGCGGTGGGTCCGGGAGGGATAGTCGTGGTGGGGTACCGACGGGGAAGGTCGAGTCGTTCTACGCCCGTGTCAGTCCCTCTCGGGAAGGGTGGAGCGCAGCAGGGCCACGAGCTGGTGATCGGGTAGCTCCCGGGCTCTCCGATTCGCTTCCTCGAACGAAGGCTCGATGATGATCGTGGCGGTGCGCACGAGGGACTCATCCGCCTCGGCGTCCGCCGGGGAGAACACCAGGCGGGCCCTGTGCGTGTCCCGATACCGAGGATCCTCGACGAACTCCAGATAGACATCCCAGAAGCGGCCCTCATGGCTGACGGTGGCCAGGTGCTGACCCGGGCTGTGTGGATTCGACTGTGGCTGCACGTCGACGCTCATTGGGATCCCTCGCTGCGGACTTCGGAACAGGGGTCGGGCCGACTCTGGGACGGGGAGGCTCCGGGGCACCGGGGCTCAAGGCGCGACCCACTGTCGATGAACCTGATATCTGGAAAGTATCGAGGCAACGGCTGCGGAGCCGATCACTCCCGCCGGAGCGCGCGGCGGGCTTCAACCAGGGCGTCCCTCATGGCCCTTCGCTCCGCTGCCTCCAGCCGCTCTCCCGCGAACCGGGCGCGCAGATACAGTTGGACAACCGTTCCGGCGAATGGACGACCGGGATACCCCGAAGTCTGGACCCGCTCGAGGAACGCGAGGGGGCCCAGCGGCCGCTCGTTCTTCAGGCCTGCTCGGGCGTAGTGGTCTCTGAGTCTCGCGTAGATTCGCGACTCCCATCCGAGGCGGGGCATCGAGGTCCTTCGCAGTAGGTGCAAAGCCACGATTGGAAGGACAAGGACCAGTGCCCACCACCACTGCGGGTGCAGGGGTACTCCGCCCTCCTCCGCCCCACCGGCCCCGGAGGGAGGCGGATCCGATCCCCTCAGGCCATCGCGGATCGTCCGGACAAGGGTCCACTGATCCTCGAATCCGTAGTCGAGCACCCACTTGCTCCAACGGTGGTGGACTCCGTCCAGGAAGAACCACATGGGCCCGGCTCGGGACGAGACCCCTCCTCTCGCGCCTATCCCGGGGGGAGTGGGGTCGAAGGGGACCCAGCCATAGCCAGGGAACCATACCTCTACCCAGGAGTGAGCCTGGTTCTGGGTCACCGCCAGGTAGGATCCGAACTCGTTCCACTCTCCGCCGACGAATCCGTTGACCTCCCGCGCGGGGATTCCAGCCAACCTTAGCACCATCACCATTGCCGTTGAGAAGTACTCGCAGTGCCCTGCTCGCCGCTCGAAAAGGAAATGATCGAGGGTGGCCTCCTCCGGGATGGCGGGCAGGTTTGACGTGTACTGAAACTCCCGGTGGAACCAGCGCTCGACGACGGCCACCCGATCGTAATCGTTCTCGTGCGGGGCCGTGAGGGAGTCGGCCAAGGTGCGGATCCTCCTGGGAAGGGCAGGTAGCTGCAGGAAACTCTGCCGGGAGGGGGTGAAGTTGCCGGTGGCACTTCGGAGGGCTTCCGGAGATGGTCTTCGCGGCTTGGACCACGCGGAATACGATGGTGCGGCCCGTCCCCAGTACACGAAATCCCCCGAGTTGTCTGGGAGTGGGTGGGTTCCGGGACCACCTTCCAGCCTCACCAGGGGGTGTATCGCGAACAGAGCTCTGCCCTCCACTGGAACGGCCAGAACTTCCTGGCGCAGGACGGGGCCTGGCCAGCGGTCCCGATACCACTCCCGCGGTACGCTCGAAGGCGGCAGCATCGATCTTGACCAGCGCATCCCGTCGAAGCGGTCGTACGAGCGCCCCCTCCAGTAGAGGCTCTCCATATCCTCGGGCTGCTCCTCCGGAAACTCGATCCTCAGGATGACCTGGGGGTTGGGGAGGATGCGGGAGCCGTGAGCGCCGAGGGCCACCTGGTCGGCAAAGCCGGCGATGGCGATGGGAGGTGGCGCGACCGCTGAGGCCCACCCGCGAGAAGTCCTGGGAAAAGCGAAGAAGAAGAGGACGCCGGTGCACAGAATCACCGCGGATACGACGGCGCCGAGTCGATGCAGGCCGGGGCCTAGCCACGGACGTCCGCGTCGGACGGTGTCTCCCTTTCGGAGCTGTCCGAGCATCAGGGAAGTGGACGCGGATACGACGTAGCAGACGAAGCCGACAACGAAGAGAACGCCAGGCCGGTACGCGGTCGCGGCGAGAACGAGGGCGAACGCCAGGGCGTAAAGGCGGAACTCGTTGCGAGCCTCTAAATGGCGAAGCGCCTCGACAGCCATCAGCAGTAGAAGGAGGTCCACCACGGGCAGGACCACGTCACCGCCGATGACCAGCACATGAAACAACGCCCGCACCACGAGAAAGACGGCCACAGGCATCCAGATCCGCTCCATCCGCGTGGATGTCACCCTCGACGGCTGCCAGAAGAGGGACAGCACGAGTCCGGCCCCCGCGAGCGCGACCGGCGTCGCGTTGACGTCCGCGCCCGCCACGAAGGTGAGAAGACTCCCCAGAGCCATGAGCGCGACGAGGCGCCGGTGGAGAAGAGCCAGATTCATGTTGAGGAGTCCGGGGCCGTGAATACGTCGCCGAAGCCGAGGTGGAGGTCGTCCGATGCCGTCACCAGGATACAGGCGGACCGGTCGACCGGTGGCGAAATCGGAGCCCCCCCTGGGCGAAAGACGACCTTGGCCAAAGCGTCGAGGATCCGTTCGAGCTGAGCTTGTCCCGTGCCGGGCTCCACGCCATGCTCCGGAGCCGCCAGTGCCACCCGTTCCCCTCTCCGCAGAGCCCGAAACGCCAGGGCGGCCGTGATCTCGACGGCAGCTTCGGCCCGGGGCCCCTCTTCCTGACGGGTGTCCAGGCAGAGCCACAGTGCCTGGCCGGCGTCCCGCTGGTACTCCCGCACCACCAGCTCTCCCGCCCTGGCCGTCGACCGCCAGTGAATGTCACGAGGATCATCCCCAGGCCGGTAGCTCCTGAGGGCGTGAAAATCTCCCCGGGCGCCTGCGCTTCCCACGGGGGCCGCCAGCGTGCCGCGAATCCCCCCGACGGCAGGTCGGACTTCACGGACGGGCCGGTCCGTGGGAGGCCACACCACCACTTCATCGGGTTGGCGGAAGACCCTGAGCTTCCGATACAGCCCGAAGGGGAAGCTGGTGGACACCCGCGATTCTTCGAGAGAGTGGATCCCCCGGCGAGGGAAGTCGGTTCGCAGCTCGACCGTGGCTGAGCTCTGGGCAGGAAGCGAGGCAAGGAAGGCAGATCCGTTGAGTCCCGTTTCCGAGAAATCCAGGGCGAAGGTCGCCAGCCGTCGCCCCTGGTTCTCCACTTGGTAGCGGAGGACGGCGGGACGTCCCGCGGTGGCCCGTCGGGGAGCGCGCCGAGCTAGGGCCAGCCTCCGCAGCTGCCGGTTGGACCACCAGGCGCTCGTGCCCAGGACCCCCATCATCGCTCCGAGCAGCAGGTGCAGAAGGTTGTTGCCGGTGTTCACGGCGGCGAATTCCACCGCGAGAACTGCCGCGAGGAAGACCAGACCAGCGCGAGTGAAGCGAAGGCGACGCTGTCCTCGCAGCCGCCGCAGAGGTTGGAGGAGGCGCCCTGCCCGGATCGACGGAGTCGACGGGTTCGCCACCGGTCAGATCGGCGGCGGGACGCTGTCCCGGATATCGTCGAGGATGAAGGCGGATTCCTCGTGAGCCTCGGGCGAGGCCTCCGCCAGACCGGCGGGAAGAACGCGATGAGCGAAGCACGGCACGACGAGGCGGTCTACGTCGTCCGGCACGAGATAGGCCCGGCCATCCACCAGAGCGTAAGCCCGGGCGGCCCGAAAGAGTGCGATCGCTGCCCGCGGGCTCACTCCGGAGCGCAAGCGAGAATCGCTCCTCGTCCTGTGAACGATCGCCATCATGTAATCTAGGAGGGAGGGATCCGTCCGGACCTCGTTCACCTGCTCCTGCAGGTCGAGGGTCTGATCCTTCGTGAGAGCCGTTTCCACCTGTTCCAGCCCCTGCCGGCTGCCCGACGACTGGACGAGGATCCGCCGTTCGGCGTTCCTCTCGGGGTATCCGATCTTCAACCGGATGAGAAACCGGTCCAGCTGACTCTCTGGAAGCGGATAGGTCCCGTGATGCTCGAGCGGGTTCTGTGTGGCCATGACGAGAAAAGGCCGCGGCAGCTCGAACGTCCGATCGTCGATGGTAACCTCCCCCTCCTCCATCGCCTGGAGCAGCCCGCTCTGGGTCCGGGGCGGCGCCCGGTTGATCTCATCGGCCAGAACGATGTTGGTGAAGATCGGTCCAGGGCGGGTGGTAAACCCTCCCGTCTTCGGATTGAAGACCGATACGCCCAGGACATCCGAGGGGAGTAGGTCCGCCGTGAACTGGATTCTCCGGAATGTGAGACCCAGGGCACGGGCCAGTGCGTGAGCCAGGGTGGTCTTCCCGACTCCAGGAACGTCCTCGAACAGAACGTGCCCCTCCGCGAGCAAGGCCGCTACGGCCAGGCGGACTACCTCGCGGTTGCCATGGAAGACGGATTCCACCTGACGGATCAGGCCCTCGAGAAGATGGTCAGTGGGCGTTTGGACGTCCTTCATTCGGGTCTCGCTCGTGACTTTCGAGGACCATTCCAGGCGAGGTGGGGACGATCTGAACGTGCGTCGCCAAGGGGTTCAGGGTCAAACCCCTGCGGGGGGGAAAACGTTTCGAAAACGCGGATATTACGGCGTTGACTGACCCAGTCGACCAATCTAAGTTGCGGGCCGGATTTCACAGCGTCGACGCTTCCGATCCTGACCTCTCACGGGATCCGGTATCTATGAGCAGGCAGTGGACGATCGGCGCGGCGGTCGCACTAGCCGCGCTCGTCACTCTCGCTTTCGCCCAAGCTCGAGGAGGTGATCCGCCGGCCCTGTCCCAGGAACCCGGCGCGGGCCCCGTCGGTGGTACCAGAACCCAGCCGATCCGGTTTCCCCACAGCACCCATGCCGGTGATTACCGCATCGACTGTCAGTACTGCCACTTTTCGGCGGAACGGTCCGTGGACGCGGGTATTCCATCCGTCGCCTCGTGCATGGGGTGTCACACCGTGCTGCCGGGTCGGAGCTATCCGGAGGAGGTCGAGAAGCTGCGGGGCTACTACAACCGGAACGAGCCCATTCCGTGGGTCCGCATCTACAAAGTTGCCGATCACGTCCACTATCCCCATGCCCGTCACGTCCAGGCCTGGGAGAAGATCGGTGCCCCCAGCAAGGAGGTCGTCTGCCTGGAATGTCACGGGCCCGTGCCAGAGCTGGACGTACTCGAGGAGGTCAATCAACCACTCTCGATGGGATGGTGTGTCGACTGCCATGTCAGGACCGAGGCGCGGCGGGACTGCACGGTTTGCCACTATTGATCCGAATTCTCGAGCGGACTGCAACGACGATCCGCCCGGGTCCGGGGGAGTCGGCCGTCCCGCTCCGGAGAGGCTGACCTGATGAGCGAAGGCATCAAGAGACGGGACTTCCTGAGGGTTGTCGGCGTGAGTGGTGCCGGTGCCGGGATGCTCGGGTGCTCCACCGGCGAGGTGGAACGCCTCATTCCGTACGTTGTGGGTCCGGAAGAGATCACGCCGGGAGTCGCCACCTGGTACACCTCGGTCTGCGACGAATGCCCGGCCGGGTGTGGCATCTGGGTCCGGACCCGAGAGGGACGGGCCGTGAAGGTGGAGGGAAACCCCAGCCATCCCATCTCCCAGGGATCCCTTTGCTCTCGAGGCCACGCAGCGTTGCAGGGGTTGTACAACCCGGACCGCTTCACGGGGCCCATGGTGAGAGACGGAGAAGACCTGAGGGCCATCGGGTGGGACGAAGCGGAGTCGCTGTTGGCTGAGCGGCTGCGGCAAGCCGGTCCCGACACGGCGTTCGTCACCGGATCCTCGGGTCCCTCCTTCGACGAGTTGATCGAGAATTTCATCTCCCTGGTCGGTGGGCGGCGAGTGGTCTACGACGCCCTGTCGGAAGCTCCGCTCAGAGAGGCCACTCGAATTGCCTTCGGCCAGAACGTGATCCCGGGCTTCGATATCGAACGGGCCCGCCTTGTACTCTCGTTCGGAGCCGACTTCCTGGAGACCTGGCTCTCTCCCGTGGAGTATGGCAGGGCCTTCGGCCGCATGAGTGCGGCTGACGAGCACGGCTCCAAAGGACGGTTCGTGTTTTTGGGCCCACGCCTTTCTCTGACGGGCCAGAACGCGGACGAATGGGTGCCGATTCGCCCGGGGAGCGAAGGAGTGGTGGCCCTGGCCCTGGCCTACCAGCTCTCGGGGGCCGGGGCTCAAGCAGGTCCCTACGCTCCCCTTGTTCGTGAGTACGACCCGGAGAGGGCAGAGGCCGTATCCGGTGTGCCCGCGTCCGCCATACGGGATTTGGCGGAGCGATTCGTCAGCGAGGGTCCGAGCCTGGCGCTGGGCCCCGGCGTCGCGGGCCAGCACCGTAACGCCACGGCGGCGAACCTGGCCGTCCTGATCCTCAACGCCGTGGCGGGAAACGTGGGGCGCACCCTGCACGTTGGGGCTCCTCAGCTAGGCGCTTCCACCGCCCCGTTCGTGGATCTCGAATCGACGATTCGGGCGATGGCGGGTGGGAACGTTCAGGTGGCGCTGGTGCATGGGACGAACCCCGCCTATTCGCTTCCGCCGGTGGCCGGATTCATGGAGGCCTTCGCCGCAGTGCCGTTCAAGGTCTCCTTCGCGTCGGCCCTCGACGAGACCGCCGCCATGGCGGATCTGATCCTTCCGGACCGGCACGCGCTCGAGTCCTGGGGAGATTCGAACCCGCGTCCCGGGGTGTACGCCCTCCGGCAACCGGCGCTCCAGCCGGTTCCTCATTTCGATTCCAGGCAGACCGGAGACGTGCTGCTCTCGGTAACAGCTCGAATGGGGCAGGACCTGGGGGGGGCGACCTTCTTCGACCTGCTCAGAGCCGGGTGGAGGCGGATTCACACCTCTTCCGGAAGTGCGGGGCTGCCCTTCGATGATTTCTGGCGGGAGGCCCTCCGAACCGGTGTGCTGGAGCTGGAAGGAGTACCGCCCGCGCCCGCCTCCCTTCGGTCCCCGGATGGGGCCCTGAGCTTCGATGTTCCCACCTTCGCAGGAGAGGGAGAGTTCGTTCTGATCGCCTACCCGTCTCCGCGGCTTGGCGATGGCAAGCACGCGCACAGTCCCTGGCTGCAGGAGCTTCCGGATCCCGTGAGCAAGATCACCTGGCACTCGTGGGTGGAGATCCATCCGAGGGCCGCGGAGCGACTGGGGCTTCAAGACGGCGACGTCGTCCGGGTCCGCTCCGAGCAGGGGGAGTTGGAAGCCCCCATCTGGCTGTATCCGGGCGTTCGGGAGGATGTCGTGGCCATAGCCATGGGGGGCGGTCACAAATCCTACGGCCGCTTCGCTGACGGAAACGGCGTCAACGTCATGAGCCTGCTTCCCGCAGTGGTGGAGCAGCCTTCGGGCGCGCTGGTGCACCTGGTCACCAGGGTCATGGTGGAGCCCACGGGCGCTCGCTACCCACTCGCCAGCGTCTCCGGATCCACGGATCAGGCCGACCGACCCATCGCTCCGGCCATCGCTCTCGGTGCGATCGGGCATGGGGAGGAGGGGGAGGGTGGGCACGGAGAGCTGCAGGAGCTCCAGGAGCTGGGGGGCTTCGCGCCGGTGCCAACGGAGGGCCTGGCGGAAGACTTTCCGCTCCCCGGGAGTCAGTACGGTGCCTACGATCCGGAAGACCACCCTCGTTGTGCACGGGGTGTAGCGCCTGCGTCACCGCCTGTCAGGCGGAGAACAACGTGGCCTGGGTTGGAGAAGACCAGATACGGATGGGCAGGGACCTCGGCTGGATACGGATCGAAAGCTACTACGAGGCTGTGGATGCCCACGGCGCGGGGGCGGTCGACGTGCGCATCCTTCCCATGCTGTGCCAGCACTGTGGCAACGCGCCGTGCGAGCCGGTCTGCCCCGTCTACGCCGCCTACCACACTCCCGAAGGAGTGAACGCCCAGGTCTACAACCGTTGTGTCGGGACGCGGTACTGCGCCAATAACTGCCCGTACAAGGTGCGGGTGTTCAACTGGCTGCGATACAGCGACGTGCCGGAGCCCATGAACTGGCAGTACAACCCGGATGTGACCGTGCGGTCGAACGGCGTGATGGAAAAGTGCACGTTCTGCGTGCAGCGAGTACGGGAGGCACAGAATCGGGCGGTCCTGGAGGGACGGGAGGTTGAGGACGGCGAAATCCAGCCGGCGTGTCAACAGAGCTGTCCGGCGCAGGCCATCACATTCGGCAATGTTCGGGATCCGAGCTCGCGGGTGGCGCGGGCCGCGCGTAACGAAAGGGCCTATCGCGTTCTGGACGCGGTCATCAACACCCAGCCCGCGGTGAGTTACCTGAAGAAGGTCACGTTCCACGAGGTCGAAGCGGGAGAACACTGATGCAGGTCCCACGGAGGCAAAATCGGTGTTCGTCGGGACCCACGGCCGTGGAGGCGGCGAGGCCACGACGGCTCACGAGGAAACGGAATGGCGACGGCAACGCGAGCTAAGCGCGGCGCCCTGACGCACCCTGACATCGGGTCCTACTCGGAGGTCAACCGTGACGTTCTGGGGATCCTGTCCCGCCCGGGAAAGGGGTGGTGGTTCCTGTTCGTCCTGGCGGCCGTCGGCGTGGGGGTGTTCTTCGCTTCCTGGGGCTGGCAAATCTACCAGGGAATCGGAGTCACCGGGCTCAATACCCCTGTGGGGTGGGGCGTCTACATCACCACCTTCGTATTCTGGGTAGGTATCGCCCACTCCGGTACGCTGATCTCGGCCATCCTCTTCCTGTTCCGCGCGCCGTGGCGCCAGTCCGTGTACCGGCTCGCCGAGGCCATGACGGTGTTCGCGGTCATGACTGCGGGGCTGTTCCCTCTCATCCACGTGGGACGGGTCTGGCACGCGTACTGGCTGATTCCCTACCCCAACTCTCGGTTCCTTTGGCCGAACTTCCGCTCGCCACTGGTGTGGGACGTGTTTGCGGTCACTACGTACTTCACCGTGTCGTCCGTCTTCTTCTATCTTGGCACCATCCCGGACCTCGCTGCAGCTCGGGACCAGGCGGTGGGACTGCGCAGGAGGCTCTACAAGGTCATTTCGCTCGGCTGGCGTGGGACGGATCGGGAGTGGCATCACTTCTCCAAGGCGTACATCTTTCTGGCTGCCCTCGCCACACCCCTGGTCCTTTCCGTCCACTCGGTGGTGTCCTGGGACTTCGCCATGTCCATCGTTCCAGGCTGGCACGCCACCGTGTTCGCGCCCTACTTCGTCGCTGGAGCGATCTTTTCCGGAGTGGCCATGGTGATCACACTGGCCGTTCCCATGAGGAAGATCTTCGGTCTGGAGAGCTATCTCACGATCAAGCATTTCGACGCTCTCGCCAAGCTGTGCTTGCTCACGTCGCTGATCGTGCTGTACGCCTACCTGACGGAGTTCTTCATGGCCTGGTACAGCGGCGAGGCCATCGAACGGGCAAGCTTCTGGAATCGGCTCTTCGGCCATTACTGGTGGGCGTCATGGACCATGCTGATCTGCAACGGCATCGTCCCGGTCCTTCTGTGGTTCAAGCGTGTCCGTCACTCGATCGCGGCTCTGTTCGTCATCTCGATCTTCATCAACATCGGCATGTGGTTCGAACGGTACGTGATCATCGTCACGTCGTTGTCACACGAGTACGAGCCTTTCGCCTGGGGTGTCTACCGCCCGTCCCTGACCGAGATGGGGATCCTGCTGGGCAGCTTCGCATGGTTCGGCTTCTGGTTCCTGCTGTTCACGCGCCTGCTGCCTCCCGTGGCCATTGCCGAGCTCAAGGAGGTACTGCCGCTGCCGTATCGGCGAGCCGCAGGGGAGGGTGAAGCCCGATGAGCATGCAGCCCCGAGGCCTACTGGCTTCGTTCGAATACCTCGACTCCACGCTCGACGCGATCAAGACCCTCCGCCAGGAGCGAATCAGAAAGTTCACCGTGTACTCACCGCTTCCCGAGCATCATCTGGAGGCGGCGATGGGATACGGCCAGAGTCCCGTTCGGGTCTTCGCCCTGGTGGGAGGGCTGACCGGCGCGGCCGCCGGGTTCGCGTTCACGAGCTTCACGTCCATGGAATGGCCCCTGGTCACGGGCGGCAAGCCCATCCTGTCGATTCCCGCGTACGTCGTCATCGCCTTCGAGCTCACAATCTTGTTCGGGGCGCTGGCGACGGTGATTGGCCTCTTCCTTCTTTCCAGGTTGCCACACCTGGGGCCGCTGCTGATTTACGATCCGGAGTTCACGGCGGGCCGTTTCGGCATCCACGTGTTCGCTTCGCCCGAGGAGCTTGAGAAGGCACGGCGCATTCTCGAGGAACATCACCCGGCGGAGGTTCGAGAGGACCGTGAGGGGGTAGGCCGTGCGTAAGCGGGCAAGACTGATCCGGAGCGTGGGCATCGCTGCGCTGATCGTCCTCTCATCAGGCGCGTGCACTCCGTTCGATGATCTGATGGCTTCCGTGTTCGGCCGGAGCATGAGGAGCCAGGCCTCGTTCGATCCCTACGAGAACCCGCGGCCTCCGGCCGAAAACACGGTTCCCTTCGCCGCTGGCAACTTCCCGGCGCGGGCCGGTGAGCTGAACCTGGGACAGCCCGAGGCGCTAGTGGAGTCCCCCCCACCCTTCACCCAGCTCGAGGTGGTCCGGCAGGCGGAGGTCGTCACGAGTCTCGCAAGTCCGATGCAGCCCACCACGGAATCGCTGATCCGGGGGCGTGAGCTCTACCTCAGGTACTGCGCTCCCTGCCACGGACCCGACGGCGCAGGCGAGACCGGGTATATCGTCGCGGCGGGGTATCCGCTCATCTATCCTCTGACTGCGGAGAACGTGATCGCCTATCCCGACGGATACCTCTACGGCATGATCCGGGTTGGGCGGGGTCTCATGCCGGCCTACGGACATCGGGTATCCCACTTCGACCGCTGGAACATCGTCAACTACGTTCGGCAGCTCCAGGGAGTCCTGCCTGCCGAGCAGAGCGGTGGGAACCCGGAGGCGGAAACGCCGACGCCCGATGGGGGGTCGCGACCGGATGCCCCAGGCCGGTGAGGTACTGATCGATGGCTGAGTATCATATCCCCAGGGAGATTCCAACCCGATATCTCACCAGGTCGAGGGGTGTGAGGATGGCCGCGGGACTCATGTGCCTCATCGGACTCCTGGCGTTCGTGCTTCTCCTGACGCGGGACCAGGATCACGCGTGGCGCACGTACGTTTCCAATTGGCTCTTCTTTACCAGCGTAGCGCAGGGAGCGGTGATGCTGGCTGTGGTCACCACAGTCACCAAGGCCAAGTGGAACTGGTCGATCCGGCGGGTCAGTCTCGGCTTCGTGGCGTTTCTTCCCCTTTCCTTCATCCTCTTCCTTCCCATGCTCGGTCTGGGGGAGAGCTATTTCCCTTGGATCGAGGAGATGGCCTACGACCCGGTCTTGCAGAACAAGTCGGCCTACCTGAACCTTCCGTTCCTGATCGCCCGCAACGTCGTCGGGCTGGCTCTCCTGTTCGGAATCAGTCTCTACTTCGCTTATCTGGCCCTTCGCCCGGACATGGGGCTTTCCCGGACAGCGGTGGCGGGCGACTCGCGGCGCAGGTGGTGGAGGGATCGCCTGGCGCAGAGCTGGAGCAGCCAGGGAGCGGAAGAGGTGCGCAGCTGGCAGCGCATGCGCTGGCTGGCACCCGCGCTCGTGATCCTGTATGCCGTGGTCATGAGCATGATCGCGTATGATTGGGTGATGTCCCTGGAGCCGCACTGGTACTCGACCCTGTTCGGTGGCTGGTTCTTCATGGGAGCCTTCTGGGCGGGCGTCGCTGCCACGGCTATCGCCATGGTGCGGCTCCGAAGGGTGGACGAGGACGTGAGTCGTTTCATCGGGGTAGGCCAGCTCCATGACATCGGAAAGCTCGCCTTCGCCTTCGGAGTATTCTGGACGTACCTCTTCTGGTCGCAGTACCTGGTGATCTGGTACGGGAAGCTCCCATGGGAGCAGTCCTGGATGATCCACCGCATGCAGGGGGGGTGGGGGCGACTTTCGCTGCTGGTGATCATACTCTGTTTCGTGGTGCCTTTTGCCGGTCTGATCGGCCGAGCGCCCAAGATGCGGCCAGGCCCTCTTTCTCTCTTCTCCACGATCATTCTCGTGGGTCTCTGGCTCGAGCGTTACGTCATGGTAGGTCCCGCCCTCCATGACGGGGGCCCGGTGTTCTCCATATGGGAGCCGCTGGTCGGGGTGGGCTTCCTGGGCCTGTTCCTCGGAAGTCTGCACTGGTTCTTCTCAACGTTCCCCATCGTTCAGATGTGGCAGCCGATGGTGGAGCCGGAGATGGTCGAGGCCGAGGTGGGGATGGGGGCGGCAGCGGGTAGCGTCGGTTCGGATTGAACCGCATCCCTCTGGGAGTCTCTTCGCGCGCCGGGTGAACGGGCCGCCTTTCCGGGAGCGGCTCGACGGCTTATGGGCGGGTCCTCGATCGCTCAGGTACGGGGGCTTATCCAGGATCCTAGCGTCCGTGTAGAAGATCGAGGACCCTCTCGTGGAGAGCCCCGTTGGACGAGATTCCGGATCCGCCGTGGATCGTCCTTTCTCCTGCGAGGTCCGTGAATCGCCCCCCGGCCTCTTCGAGGATGGGTAGGAGCGGGGCGGCATCCCAGGGCGAGAGGATCGGATCCACCATGACCTCAGCTCGGCCTGTGGCAACAAGGATGTGACCATAGCAGTCCCCCCAGGTCCTCGAGAAGGACGCCCGTCGGCTCAGTTCCCTCCAGCCCGGTCCGATGTTCTGGGACATCGCAGCTTCCACGTCCGTCGTCAGGACCAGGGACGTGTCGATCCGGTTCACCTGGGAGGCTCGGCACAGTCTTCCGTTCCAGTGGCATCCGGCTCCTATGCCCGCCGACACGGTTTCGCCGAGGGCCGGAAAGTGCGCGACCCCGACGACGGGCTGGCCCTCCACCTCCACGCCGATAAGCACTCCGAAGAGAGGAACACCCCGGGCGAATGAGCGCGTACCATCGATAGGGTCCACGATCCAGCGGATCGAGGAATCCGCCTCGACCTCGCCGTATTCCTCGCCCAGGATGCCGTGCGTCGGGAACTCCGCACGGATGCACTCGCGGATGAGGGTCTCGGCCTCCCGGTCCGCGCGAGTCACGGGTGTTCCATCCACCTTGTGCTCGGCGTCCACCAGGCCTCCGAAATAGCGCGTCGTCACTTCTCCTGCTCGACGAGCGAAAGACTCGGCGGATTCCAGCAGGTGTCGGATGAGGGTGGGGGGTTGGATCTCCATGCCGAAAAGGAGTTCAGGGATCGAGGTCGGCTCGGGTCAGGAGGCGCGCGATTCTCCGAGCCCCCTGGAGGAAGCTACCGGTGGTCCTTGGAGCGGTACAGGTCCCGATCCGCTTCCCGGATCAGGTCGTCCGCGCCTCGCATGGTCGGGTAGTACCTTGCGATGCCGTAGCTGACGGTGATCCCGAAGGGGGACAGAGTGGGATCCGAAGCGATGTGCTGCGATACCCGTTCGGCGTGCTGGGCCGCGCCTTCCACCGTCGTATCCGACTGGACCGATATGAACTCGTCGCCTCCGTAGCGCGCCACCAGGTGCATCGACCGCGTCTCGCTCTCGAGTATGCGGGCTACGGAGCGGAGAGCTTCGTCTCCGGCCACGTGCCCCAGCGAGTCGTTGTAGTTCTTGAAGTTGTCGAGGTCGAAGAGGACGATCGCCAGGTTCCGGCCGCGCGCGGCCGCGGCGAACTCGGTTTCCAGATGCATTTGGAGATGACGTCGGTTGGGGAGCCCCGTCAGGGGATCCGTCAGGGAGATCGACTGAAGCTGCGCGTGTAGCTTGGCGTTCTCGAGAGCCACGGACGCCTGGCTGGCCAGCCGCTGAAGAAGATGGAGATCCTCATCTGAGAACTGGCGCCGTTCGGAGAATCCGACGCTCAGGGTGCCCACCACGTTGCCCCCGATGATGATGGGTACCGCCAGAGCGCCACGGGTTCTCACGTGAGGGCGCAGCTCGTCCGGTACGATCACATTGTCTTCGAATGCGTCGGCCACCATCGGCTCACGACGCTCAAAGATCCTCTCGTACGCTTCTCTCGGCAGATCGAGGCTCTCTCCTTCGAGCACCGAGAACTCGCCGAGCGAGGCGGCAATCTTGATCTTCCGGTTCCTGCCTTCGAGGAGCCAGACCGTGGCGCTGTCGGCACCCAGGATCTCGGCCGCCGCCGTGATGACCTTCTGCAGAACCTCGCGTGCATCGAGCGAGGAAGTGAGGGCCCGGCCAATCTTTTCGATTTGCTCGGCTTCCAGGCGGCGACGCTCGAGCTCGGACACGTACCGGGCGTTTCCGATGGCAACGGCGGCAATGTCCGCGATTCCCTGAAGTAGCTCCAGATCCTCCTCCGTGAATCCACACGGACGGTAGCTCTGGCTGGACAGGGTGCCGACGATCTTGTCGTTGTGCCGAAGGGGCGCGGCGATGGCAGAACGGGTCGTTTCCGAGGCCTGGTCGCCGAGCACGAAGAGGGAGTGGCATTGCTGCAGGTCGTTGACCAGGGTGGGCCTCCCGAGCCGCAGGACCTCGCTGTCGGATCCGCGATACTGGATTCGAACCTCCCGCTCCTGCCCGCGATCGGCGTAGAAGACCACGGTGGCCAGGTCCCGGTCCTCATCGTACATGGAGATGTAGAAGCCCGTGGCCTCCAGCACCTCGGCCGTCTCGTGGTAGATGGCCCGATAAAGCTCCGCGGAGCTCAGAGTTCCGCTGAGCTTCCTGCCGATCTCCAGCAGGACGCGATATCGCTCGGCTAGGGTCGTGCTCAGGGAGGTGTTCGCCTCGCCCACGCCGCGGCTCCCTTCGCCCGCGGCGAGTGTCTCCGCGGAGGACGACTCGCGCGGTTCCCGGTGAGCGAGTCTTCCGGCGCCGCTCGTCGGGCCGGCTGAACGATCCGTGGTCACCGTTCTGAGCTCGCTCCTATCCGGTCAAGGTAGTGCCCGATCTCGAACCCAATCGCTCTCACGAGGCGTGCCTCGCGAACCGTCGGCTCCCCCCGCGCCAGAAGGGTGCGAAGCGTACGCATCACTCCGGCCGGTCGCCGGGCCTTGAAGAACTCGATCCGCTCCAGGCCGTCGCGGAGGGCCTCGTACATCTGCTCCATCTCCGCGACCTTGGCGAGCCGCGTCGATCTCCGGCCCACGGGAAGCGGCCGGGGCGCGGCGTCGGTTGCCAGGAACAACTCGTAGACGACGATGAGCAAGGCCTGTGCCAGGTTCATGCTCGGGTAGTCTGCGGCCGTGGGAACCATGAGAACCTGGTGGCAGAGGTCGAGGGCCTCGTTGGAGAGTCCCCGGTCCTCCCTTCCGAAGATGATGCCCACCGGCCCTTCCTGACACCGCTCCACGATTCCCGGAGCGGCCACACGGGGACGGGCGTAGTTCCGCTCGGCGGTGCGGGCACGAGCGGTGGTGCCTGCCAGGTGGATCAGGTCTGCCACCGCGCCCTCCAGGGTGTCGAAGATTCTCGTGCGCTCCACGAGGTCTTCGGTGCGGTGGGCGATGCCGGTGATGCGGTAGGCCTCAAACTCTGCGGGGCGGACCAGGCGCAGCGACGAGATCCCCATGTTCTTCATGGCTCGAAGCACCCCGGCGATGTTCACCAGGTCCTGGGGCTCGTCCAGGACGATGACAACATTGTTCAAAGCCGTCGGGTTCATGGCGTGAGGTGGCCCGCTACTCCTCTTCGATGTCATCTCCCGGCTCGAGCCTGGGCTTTTCGTCGCTCTCCTCGTCCGAACTGCGAAGCGCGCCCTTGAAGTTTCGGATTCCCTCCCCGAGACCCCGGGCAAACTCCGGAAGCCTCCGGGCCCCGAAGAAGAATACAATCAGGACGAGGACCAGAATGATCTCACCTGCTCCAAGGCCGAACACGTGCTCTTACGCCTCCTATTTGATGAGCAGCTTCGCGATGGTCTGGAGCTGCATGTTGGTGGTTCCCTCGTAGATCGTACCGATCTTGGCATCCCGGTAGAACTTCTCGATCGGATACTCCTTGGTGAATCCGTACCCGCCGAATAGGTCGATACAGCTCGACGCGACCTGTTGAGCCATCAAGGAGGCGTGAAGCTTCGCCATGGCTGCAGGCACCAGGAAGGGCTTGCCAGCGTCCTTCAGCCGGGCGGCGTTGTACACGAGGAGCCGGGAAGCCTCGAGGTTGGTGGCCATCTCGGCGATCTGGAACTGGACTCCCTGGAAATCGCCGATCGGTCGCCCGAACTGCTCCCTTTCGCCCACATACCGAAGGGTGTGGTCCAGCGCGCCCTGCGCCAGCCCGACCATCTGGGCGCCGATGCCGATGCGGCCCTCGTTCAGGGTCTCGATGGCCACCTTGTACCCTTTGCCCACTTCCCCGAGGACACTGTCACCAGGGACCCGGCAGTCCTCCAGGATCAGCTCGGTCGTCGAAGAGGCTCGGATGCCCAGCTTGTCCTCCTTCTTGCCCACGGAGAGTCCGTCGGCTCCACGGTCCACCAAGAATGCGGTGATTCCCCGGTATCCGGCCTCGGGATCGATGGTGGCGAAGATGATGTACAGGCCTGCCTCTGCGCCATTCGTGATCCACAGCTTCTGGCCGTTGAGCATCCAGTCGTCCCCGTCCCGGGTCGCTCGGCAGGCCAGCGCGAAGGCGTCGGACCCGCTTCCCGCCTCGGAGAGGGCGTAGGCCCCCACCAGCTCAGAGGCCAGATTGGGGAGTAGCGCTGCCTTCTGCGCCTCCGTACCCCAACGGAGGATGGCATTGATCACGAGGGTATTCTGGACATCCACAAATGCCGCTACTGCGGGATCCACGCGGGACAGCTCCTCGACCACCAGCACTGCGGTGAAGAATGTCCCGCCGGCACCCCCCAACTGCTCCGGAATCTCCACGCCCATGAGTCCGAGCTCGAACAGCTGAGGCAGGAGATCCGGATCCAGTCGTTGCTCTTCGTCCATCCGACCGACCCGAGGGCCGATTTCGGTCTCCGCGAAGTCCCGGACGGCCTCCCGGAACATCTCTTCTTCTTCAGAGAGTTGGGTGAGCGCGGGATGCTCACTCGCCAGTATCGTAGCCATCATTGAACCTCGTCTTTCGGGCGCTCCTCCGAGCGCTGCAGGCTGGACCGTAAGGTAACCTGGGCCCAGCGACGCGGAAAAGCGGAAGGGCGGGGTTGACTGGCCGTCGAGAGCCTTTCTATTGTGCCGCCGACCCGATACGTGCACTGGAGGAGAGCATGTCGGAGATCCCTGAGGGTTTCCTGTACACCGAGGAACACGAGTACCTTCGGCCCACGGATGAAGAGCGCGTCTACCTGGTCGGGGTGACGGACTACGCCCAGGGAGAGCTGGGAGACGTGGTCTACATCGAGCTGCCGGAGGCGGAATCCACCTTCAGCCGGATGGAGACCTTCGGTACCATCGAGGCGGTCAAGGCGGTAAGCGATCTTTACTGTCCCGTGGAGGGCGAGGTGGTGGAGGTGAACGTCTCCCTCGACGATGATCCGTCGTTGGTGAACAGTGATCCTTACGGGGAAGGCTGGATGATCCGTCTCCGGATCGCATCGGAGGACGATCTGGTGGGCCTGATGGACGCCGAGGCGTACGGAAGACACATCGGCGAGTGAACGCACACGAGGTCGTCGGAGCCGCCGACCCTCGCCCTCTGGAACACGCCGGGACGGTGGGTGCCCATCCGTCCCGGCGTCCTCTGTCTTGCCGGGTCGTGGGACTGCGCGATGCCCCGACGGATCTCCGGTGCGCCCCTTGGGGAACGGGGCGGGAGAAGCTGGGTTTCAGGGGCGGCGGGGAACAGGATGCGCCGCCGATCCCAGGCGGCTGAGGACCCCTTTACGAGATCAAATCATGTCACTCTCCATAGACGCTACCGACACCTTTCTGGGACGGCACCTCGGCCCTGCAGAGCACGACCAGGCCCGGATGTTGGAGCAGCTGAGCTGCGACACGATGGACGAGCTCATCGGGCAGACTATTCCAGGGTCGATCCGGATGGCTGGAGAGCTCCAGCTGGAGCCGGCGTTGTCCGAGTCGGCCCTTGTCGTTCGTCTGAAGGAGATCGCTGGAGAGAACGAGGTATTCCGGTCATTCATCGGCATGGGGTATCACAACACGATTACACCTGCCGTGATCCAGAGGAACATCCTCGAAAACCCGGGCTGGTATACCCAGTACACTCCGTATCAGGCAGAGATCTCGCAGGGTCGCCTGGAGGCTCTCCTGAATTTTCAGACCATGATCATCGACCTGACGGGTCTGGAGGTGTCCAACGCCTCGCTGCTGGATGAAGGCACAGCTGCGGCAGAGGCCATGTCCATGCTCTACGGAGCGGTGGCGAGGGGTGAGAAGCGAAGCGTCTTCTTCGTGTCTGAGGAATGTCACCCCCAGACCGTCGGCGTCGTGCAGACGCGCGCGAGACACATTGGGATCGAGGTGGTCGTGGGAGATCACCGGACGTTCCAGTTCTCCGAGCGGGTCTTCGGGGCTCTCGTCCAGTATCCCGCCACCGACGGGTCAGTCTACGACTATCGCGCCTTGTGCGACGCCGCTCATGCGGCGGGAGCTCGCGTGGTGGTGGCGGCGGACCTTCTGAGTCTCGTACTCCTGACGCCCCCAGGCGAATTCGGCGCCGATTTGGCGGTAGGCAACTCGCAGAGGTTCGGCGTTCCCATGGGATATGGTGGGCCCCATGCTGCCTACATGGCCGCACACGAGGACTTCAAGCGGAAGATGCCCGGACGGATCATCGGCGTGTCGGTGGACGCGGGTGGCGGTCAGGCTCTCAGGATGGCGCTGCAAACGCGGGAGCAGCACATTCGCAGGGAGAAGGCCACCTCCAACATCTGTACGGCGCAGGTGCTGCTGGCGGTCATGGCCGGTATGTACGGTGTGTACCACGGGCCGGACGGCCTCCGGAGAATCGCTCGGAGAGTCCATCATCTGGCCGCCGTTCTGGAGGCTGGATTGCGCCGGTTGGGGTACCGGGTCCTCAACGAGAACTATTTCGACACGCTTCGGATCGCGCCGCCCAACTCCACCTCCAGCCAGCAAGTCATGGCCCGGGCCGTGCATCTCCGGGTCAACCTGCGGGATTTCGGTGACGGGACCCTGGGCGTAGCCCTCGACGAGGCCACCACGGCCCAGGACCTGGATACCCTGTTCGCTGTCTTTTCGGGGCGTGACGACCCGCAAATCCGGGCAGAGGACCTGGCTCGGTCGGCGGAAGCCCCGGAGTTTCCGCGGGCTCTCGCCCGTTCCTCCCGCTTCATGGAGCATCCGGTCTTCAACCGCTACCATTCCGAGACCGAGATGCTCCGGTACATCCACAGGCTGGAAAGCCGGGACCTCTCCCTCACCTCGAGCATGATTCCGCTGGGTTCATGCACCATGAAGCTGAACGCCACCACCGAGATGTTGGGGATCAGCTGGCCGGAGTTCGCTCACCTCCACCCCTTCGCCCCCGTGGCGCAGGCTAGGGGGTACCTTGAGCTGATCGGACAACTGGAGGCGTGGCTGTCGGAGGTCGCGGGCTTCCCGGCAGTCTCGATGCAACCCAATTCGGGAGCTCAGGGAGAGTACACGGGTCTGAAGGTCATCCGCGCCTACCACGAGGACCGTGGAGAGGCGCGGCGCGACGTCTGCCTGATTCCATCCTCCGCTCACGGCACGAATCCGGCCAGCGCGGTGATGGCAGGCATGGAGGTCGTGGTGGTGGCCTGTGACGAGAAGGGGAACATCGACGTCCAGGACCTCCGGGCGAAGGCCGAAACCCACGCGGACCGGCTCGCGGCCATCATGGTCACGTATCCGTCGACACATGGGGTCTTCGAGGAGGCGATCCGCGAGATCTGCGATATCGTTCACGCCCACGGCGGTCAGGTCTATCTGGACGGCGCCAACCTGAACGCTCAGGTGGGGCTGGCCCGGCCAGGCGACTACGGAGCCGATGTGTGCCACATCAACCTCCACAAGACGTTCGCTATTCCTCACGGCGGTGGCGGACCCGGCATGGGTCCGATCTGCGTAGCGGAGCACCTGGCACCGTTCCTTCCGGGCCACCCGGTGGTGAAGGTGGGCGGAGACAAAGCCATCGGCCCAGTGTCTTCTGCGCCCTGGGGAAGCGCCTCGATCCTGCCGATCTCGTGGGCCTACATCCTCATGCTGGGACCCGACGGCCTCAGACGAGCCAGCGAGGTCGCGATCCTGAATGCGAACTACATGGCCGCGCGGCTCTCGGAGCACTTCGAGGTGCTGTACACGGGCGAGCGGGGACGGGTGGCCCACGAGTTCATCCTGGATCTGCGCCCGTTCCGGAAGACTTCGGGCATCACCGACGAAGACGTGGCAAAGCGGCTGGTGGATTATGGGTTCCACGCGCCGACCCAATCGTTCCCGGTTGCGGGCACACTCATGGTGGAGCCCACCGAGAGCGAGTCGAAGGAGGAGTTGGACCGCCTCTGCGATGCCCTGATCTCGATTCGGGAAGAGATCGAGGAAATCGAGATGGGTTCGGCCGATCCGGACGACAATGTGCTCCGAAATGCACCGCACACGGCAGGCATGGTCTCGTCGGACAGTTGGGACCACCCCTACGGCCGCGAGCGCGCCGCTTATCCGTCACCGTCGACGCGGGATCACAAGTTCTGGCCCCCGGTTCGTCGCGTGGACAACGCCTACGGAGACAGGCATCTCGTGTGTGCCTGCCCGCCGATCGAGTCCTACATGGACTGAGTGGGGCTCTGACCCGGCCGTCGTCTCCGGGACCGCGCCAAGGGAGAAACAGCATGACTACCTTGACCTACCATGGACACTCCACCTTCAGCCTGGTGACCGAAGACGGAACTCGCATCCTGATCGATCCATGGCTGGACGAGAACCCCGCGTCCGACCTCTCCACGGAGGAGATCGACCGGCTCGACTACATCCTGTGCACGCACGGTCACGCCGACCACTTCGCCGACGCGATACCGCTCGCCCTGAAAACGGGTGCGACCCTGATCTCCACCTTCGAAATCGTGAGCTTCGCCCAATCGCAGGGGGTGGAAAACGCGCACCCCCTTCACATCGGTGGGGGGTATCGCTTCCCGTTCGGGTACGTGAAGATGACTCCTGCACTCCACGGAGGGCAGGTCCATGGGGATCCGACGGGCGCGTGGACCACGGTTCCGGGCGGATTCTGGATCGAGCTGGAAGACACGCGCATCTACCATGCGGGTGACACCGCGCTTCTCATGGACATGCAGCTACTGAAGGGAAAGGTGGACGTAGCGTTGCTGCCCATCGGCGACAACTTCACGATGGGTCCCCAGGACGCGGCGATGGCCGTGAGCTTCATCGAACCGACGATCGTCGTGCCCATGCACTTCAACACGTTTCCGGTGATCGAGCAGGACCCGGAGGTCTTCCGCGACCTGGTGGGAACCGCGGCGAAGGTGGAGATCCTGAATCCGGGTGATCATCTTCGAGTCTAGTGCGCCGGTCGACCAGGAGCCGCAAGCGGGGCCCGCTTGGACTGACGGATCCTGCCGATGTGGGTGCGGCGCGGTGAGGCGTTCCGTGGGCTGGAGTCCCACCACCCGGTGGAGGTCCGAGACGGCGGCGAGCTTGCGCTGGACGGTTCTCATAGATGGCCCCAGGTCGGGTGCGGAGAACATGGCCCGGGATCACGCCCTGGCCCTGGAAAGACGCGAGGGTCGGGGAATCCTACGTCTCTATCGGTGGACCACGCCGACCGTGTCTTTCGGGCGAAACCAGCCGGCGCGGGGTCTGTACGATTCGGAGGTCGCAGCGGACCTGGGCGTGGATTTCGTGCGCCGGCCTACGGGTGGACGGGCGGTTCTTCACGATCGCGAGCTCACCTACGCTGTCGTGGCCCCACTGAGGGCCTGGGGGGGCTTGCGCGAGGCATTCCGGCGCATCAATGAGGGTATCGTGCATGCGTTGAGATCCCTCGGGGTCCCCGCCGAGTTGGCCGGTCCCGGACGACGGGCGCGTCCGCCTGACGCGGAGGCGTGTTTCCGGGAGCCGGAGGCCGGGGAAATCACCGTTCAGGGAAGGAAGATCGTTGGGAGCGCCCAGGTCCGAATCGAGGAATCCTTCTTGCAACATGGGTCGGTGCTGCTCGCGGGCGATCAGGAACTCCTGGCAAGGATGGGACCACCGGGCGTGAGAGGGCGGCCGGCAATCACGATCCAGGACGTGACCGGGCGCGTTCCCTCGCAAGGGAAGCTGGTCGAGGGGCTGGTCTCCGGGCTCGCTGAGGCACTATCCGGAGTGTGGGAGTCGGGAACCACGACGCCCGCGGTGGAGAAGAGAGCCCGTGCGTTGGTCGAGCGCTACGGATCTCCGGAATGGACCTGGCGTAGGTAGGACCGGCATCATCCCGAGCTCCGCATGACGAGATACCTGATCCGCCGAAGCCTGGGAGCGATTCCTCTTCTCCTCGGAATCGCCACTCTCATCTTCTTTCTCGTCAGCCTCGCGCCGGGCGACCCCAGCCTCCTGTTCGTCGGCCCCAACGTTTCTCCCGAGGTCATCGATCAGATTCGTGAGAACATGGGCCTCGATCGACCGGTCCACGTTCGCTACGTGAAGTGGATCGGAAGCCTTCTGCAAGGGGATCTGGGATATTCTCTCGCCAAGAACAGGCCGGTAGCCGAGCTCGTGGCGGAGATCCTTCCGAACACTCTGCTTCTCTCCGGGTGTGCGCTCGTCCTGGCCTTCGCCGTGGGCATCGTTCTCGGTGTGGTGCAGGCGGCCCGCCAGTATTCCCGCCTCGATGCCTACCTGAGCGCGGTGGCGCTCTTCTTCTACTCCATGCCTTCATTCTGGCTGGCCCTGATGATGATTCTCGTCTTCGGGCTCTACGCCAGGAACGTGTGGGAATGGCCGATCTACTTTCCGGTGTCGGGCATGCAGAGCGTGGATGCCGCTTTTCTCGGTCCCTGGGAGCAGTTCGTGGACCGGCTCAGGCATCTGGTGCTCCCCACGGTTTCTCTGGCGCTGGTGCTGGCGGCGGGAATTGGCCGGTACATGCGAGGGAGCATGCTGGAGGTTATTCGGCAGGACTACGTCCGGACGGCCCGGGCAAAGGGTCTTCCGGAACGGACGGTGATCTTCAAGCATGCGCTGCGGAATGCCCTGATCCCCATCGTGACCCTGGTGGGGCTCTACCTTCCCTTCCTGTTCAGCGGAACCGTCTTCATCGAGTGGGTCTTCGCATGGCCCGGGATGGGCAAGCTGATGGTGGAGGCGATTGGTCAGCGGGACTACCCTGTGGTGATGGCGGGGAGTTTCATCTTCGCCGCCATGGTGCTAATGGGAAACCTGATCGCCGACGTGCTCTACGCGGTGGTGGACCCACGAATCCGCTATGAGTAGGCCGCATCCGAGGGAGAACGTTGCTCCCCAGGGAACACCGCGAGTCTGTCGCCCGAGCCGTCTCCAGGCTGTGCTCGCTTTCGTCCTCCCGGGTGTGCCGCAGCTCCTGGCGGGCCGGCACGTAGCTGGTTCCTGCGCGCTGTCCTTGTGGCTGCTTTTCTGGTTCGTCCTCGTCGGCCGCTTCGACCGGGTCGTTGCGTCCGTGGGCGGGCCCCTGGACGAGTGGCTCGCTCTGGGAACGTTGCTCATCGGGCTCCTGGGGAGTTGGGTGTGGTCGGTTCGGGGGACCCGGCGGCGGGGGATTTCGAAGTCACCTCACGACGGATGGTGGGGAGCCGTGGGAGCGTCACTCGCTCGAAACAAGCTGGCCGCCGCGGGCCTGGTCGCGGTGATCGCGTTCTACCTCCTCGCTCTCTTGACTCCGTTCCTGGCGCCGTTCGATCCTGCCTCTCAAGGAGACCTGATTCGGGAGCGACTTCTGGCTCCCTCGCGGCTACATCCCCTGGGCACGGATCAATTCGCCAGGGACGTCCTCTCTCGGCTTCTGTATGGCGCGCGCGTGTCCCTCACCATCGGCTTTGTGGCCGTGGGCATCAGCGTGACCATCGGGACGGTGTTGGGGGCCACCTCCGGGTACCTCGGGGGGCGAATCGACGGGTCGATCATGCGGTTCGTGGACCTAGTGATCTCGTTCCCACGCCTCGTGCTCCTGATCACCGTCATCGCGTTCTTCGAGCCCTCCATCTTCCTGATCGTGGTTGTGCTCGGGCTGACACAGTGGCCTCAGACGACACGCATCGTTCGGGGGGAAGTCCTCAGCCTCAGGGAGCGTGAGTTCATCGAAGCGGCAAGGGCGCTGGGTTATTCCGGCTCCCGGATCGTCCTGAGACATCTGGTCCCCAACACGCTGGCTCCCGTGATCGTGGCCGCCACCCTGGGTATCGGAAACACCATCGTGCTGGAGGCGGGCCTGTCGTTCCTTGGGCTGGGTGTCCAGCCGCCCACACCATCGTGGGGGACGATGGTGGCGGACGGCCGCGGCAATCTCCTGGGGGCGTGGTGGATCTCCACGTTTCCGGGCCTCAGCATCGCTCTGACGGTACTCTGCTTCAATCTGCTGGGCGATGGATTGCGGGACGCCTTCGATCCCCGCGTGAGACGCTGAGGAGGAGAATCCGATGGCCCTCCTCGAGGTCGACGAGCTGCGGACCTACTTCGACACCGACCAGGGGGTCGCCCGCTCCGTGGACGGTGTATCCTTCAGAGTGGATGAGGGAGAAGCAGTGGGGATCGTCGGAGAGTCCGGATGCGGAAAGACGGTGACATCCCTTTCCATCATGGGGCTCCTGCCCCAACCGCCGGGTCGGGTCCTGCCCGGGAGCTCGATCCGATTCGAAGGGAAGGAGTTGGTGGGGGCTCCGGCGAGGACGCTCCGGGCCGTCCGAGGCCGGAAGATCGCGATGATCTTCCAGGAGCCGATGACCTCGCTGAATCCAGTCTACAGCGTCGGAGATCAGATCGCCGAGGCAGTGCGCCTCCATAGGGGAGTGTCCGGGCCTCGGTCGCGCGAAGCCGCAGTCGAATTGCTCCGGGAGGTGGGGATCGCCGATCCAGCCCGGCGGGCTCGAGACTATCCACATCGGCTGTCCGGCGGAATGCGTCAGCGGGTCATGATTGCCGTGGCGCTGGCGGGGGATCCACGGCTGCTCATCGCCGACGAGCCCACCACCGCTCTGGACGTGACGGTCCAGGCCCAGATCCTGGACCTCATGGGGCGCATCCAGAGGGAGCACGCGATGGGGCTGCTCCTCATCACCCACGATCTGGGTGTCGTTGCGGAGATCTGCGATCGGGTGATCGTGATGTATGCCGGACAGGTGGTGGAGGAGGGGGGAGTGGATCGGGTCTTCGGGGATCCCGCGCATCCCTACACCCGGGGGCTCCTCGGCTCCATGCCCAGGGTGGACGCGGCCGGCGATCGCCTGAGGCCCATCGCGGGTTCGGTACCGACGCCAACGGACTGGCCCCCAGCTTGCCGGTTCCACCAGCGCTGTCCTCAGGCCTGGGATCGCTGTCGCAGCGAGTCCCCCCCCCTTCTTGAAGCCCTGGACACCGCGACGCACACGAGTCGGTGCTGGATGGCGGCGGAGGTAGGGATGGCCCAGGGGGAGGCTGAATCATGAGGAGGGGGGACGACTGGCGCGGGGCTCCTCTTGTGGAGGTCCGCGATATCAGAAAGATCTTCCCGGTGACCCGCGGCCCCCTGGGAAGGGTGGTGGGCCGCGTTCCGGCGGTGGACGGCGTCACCTTCGATGTGTATCGCGGGGAGACCCTCGGATTGGTGGGAGAGTCCGGCTGTGGAAAATCAACCACGGGCCGTATCGTCCTTCGACTCGTGGAGCCCACATCCGGTGAGGTTCGCTTCGACGGAATGGACGTTCTGTCCCTGGATCCAGCGCGGCTCCGGGCGCTCCGCCGTCGGGCCCAGATCGTCTTCCAGGATCCCTTCGGATCACTCAATCCAAGGATGACCGCCGGGGCCGCCCTCGACGAGGTGCTCCGCGTCCACGGCCTGGTGGATGGGCGAGGGGAGCGCGAAGCACGTGTGGGGGAGCTTCTCGCTCTGGTGGGTCTGTCTCCAAAGCTCGCGCTGGGCTATCCGCATGAGTTCAGTGGTGGGCAGCGTCAACGGATCGGGATCGCGCGAGCGCTGGCGGTGGAGCCTGAGTTCATCGTCTGCGACGAGCCGGTCTCGTCCCTCGACGTATCCGTGCAGGCCCAGGTGGTCAATCTTCTCGACGACCTCCAGTCGAGGCTTGGTCTAACGTACCTGTTCATCGCCCACGATCTGGCCCTGGTCAGGCATGTGAGCGATCGGGTTGCGGTGATGTACCTGGGCCGGATCGTCGAGCTCGCCATGGCGGCCGAGCTCTATCGAGGCCCCCTCCACCCCTACACTCGGGCTCTTCTGTCGGCGATCCCGCGGCTGGGCAGACGAGGTGGGGCGATTCGGGACCGGATCCTACTGCGGGGCGAGCTGCCGGTGTATGCGGAGGCGCCTGCGGGCTGCCCGTTCTACGCACGCTGCCCTCACCCTGAGAAGGACGAGGAGTGTGCGAGAATCGTTCCCGATCTCGCTGAGAAGACCCCTGGACATCTGGCTGCCTGCATCAAGGTCTCGGGCGGGGGGCCTCTCGAGACCGGTAGACCGGCACCTGACAGCCCTCGGTCCGGGACTTGACACGGTAGTTCGGGACACCCAATTTCGGTTCCCCGATGAACAAGGCCGGAGCCGACGTGACGGTCGCGCAATTCGGCCGAACGAATTTCTTGAAAGAGTCCACATCCACGGGAGGTCCCCTTGGGCGGTATCATGCGGCTATACGCTGCTTTGCTTCAGCTCCCCGGTATGGAGGCGCCCGACCAGACCCTGGGCGAACAGATGGTGTTCATCTGGGAGGAGATGGGGTTCATGCGCTGGCCGCTTGGACTCTGCCTACTCGTCGGAATCATCGTCATCATCTGGAAGTTCTTCTCGCTTCTGGCCAAGAGCGCGATGACGCGGAAGATCCTGAAGGAGGTCGACCAGCTCCTGGGGCAGCACCGGATCCAGGAGGCGCTCGAGATCTGCCGCAGCTCCCACTCCCCTGCCGCCAAGATTCTTTACGCTGGCCTCGAGCGGCACGAGGAGGGGACGGACCGGGTCATGAAAGCCATCGAGAACCAAGGCCTGATCGAGTTGAGTAAGCTCGAGCGAGGCCTCGTGGTCCTGGCTACCCTGACCAACATCGCGCCGCTGCTCGGATTTCTCGGCACGGTGATCGGGATGATCATCGCCTTCCAGTCCATCGAAGCGGCTGGCGAGGTAGAGGCGACGCTGGTGGCGGGAGGAATCAAGGTCGCGCTGCTGACCACGGCGGCAGGTTTGACAATCGCGATTCCCGTGAGCATCGCGCACAACTATTTCGTCTCGCGCATCGACGCACTGGTCATCGATATGGAGGAATCCGCTCAGAAGATGATCGACGCGTTGCACGCGATCGAGGCCGGGAGGTCCGGCGTTACCGCCTGACGTCTGACGGTCACAGCACGATCGACGACCTTCCAGTGGATGAGAGGCCACCGGCGCCGGTGGCCTCTTTCTCTTGCCTGTTTCTCTTTGCCTGGCCGGGGTCCGACCCTTCCGCCGGTGGGGTAGCCCCGCCACCGGATGCGGTCGAGGTGAGAGGAGCCGGCAAGGTGGAACCCGGAGCCGCAGCTCGGGGCTATCTTGCCTGACGTGTCCCCGCAGACGTTGTCCCGAGCTGGGGGTGTCTCTGGCTTCGTGCCCTCGCACAGCGCAGGCGGGCGATCGGACGTTCTGTCCGAAAGCCGGCTGACCGGGATCCCTGAATGGGCCTGAACCGGAATTCCCTGGGAATCCTCGCGTTCTTCCTCGTTGCCTTCCATGGCCCGCCCGGATCCAGTGCGTGGATGGGACGGACACCCCCTCGAAGCGGGTCTGGAAACGTGCTTGCCCAGGCGGTCGAGCGTCGAGACTCAACCGATTCAAGCTCCTGGGACCTGTCCGTTGGCAGGTACTGGCATGCCAGTGTGCGACTGAGAGAGGAACTGGGAGATCTGTCGCAGGCAGAGCCCAGGAGAATCCTGGAGCTTGCCGAAGCCGAAGGGGGATGGGGCAACTGGCCAGCCGTGACAGTGCTGCTGGCTGGAGCTGCCTGGCTGGATGAGGTGCGGGCCGGGGCAGGTTGGGGGTTACTCGCCCGAGCCCAGGCCGAAGCGGGGGCGTGGGAGGCGGCCGACTCGGCGTACGGCAGGTACCTCGGGCTGTCTTCGGGTCGCGCAGCGGAGGAGGTCGCCGCGGCGCGCATCCGCCGCGGGATCGTCCTGGCGCGCCTGGGAGAGATGCGAGACGCGCTAGTGGAGGTGGACCGTCTCGCCCAGGAGGCGTCTGCCCCTTTTGCCAGCTGGGCGGCTCTGGAGGTGGTGCGAGCGGCGGCGGAAGGGGAGGCGGACCCCGTCGACCTCGAAGCAGCGGTGGCGCGGATCTCTGAGCCGGGCGCGACCGCCCCTGCGAAGAGAATTCTCGGCATGGCGCTGCTCGGAGCCGGGGATACGGTTGGCGCGGAGATAGTCCTTCGAGAGGCGATCCCCGGGACTTCATCTGCGGCCGCCCGAGCCGAGATGCTGAATCGGCTGGGCGCGCTCAGGCTGGCGCAGGACGACTCGGCGGGTGCTCGGGATTGGTTCTCTCGCTCCATGGAGGAGGCGAGCTCCAGAGGTGGAGTGACGGCGGCGGCGCATCTGCTCGAGCTGGGCCCGGCAAGCCAGGAGGAGGCACTGCGCGTCGCCCGTGTTCTGCGGAGTGGGGGGCGCGCGGAGTCAGCGACGGAAGCGTTTGAGATCTACTTTGGGCTCCTGGACGCCGAGGAGGCGACGGAGGACATCCGGCTGGATCGGGCTCGGGCGTGGGCATCTTCCGGAAGGGTGAGCGACGCGGCCGACGAGCTGGTAGCCCTGAGCCGATCCGAGGACGCTGACCTGGCTGGCGCTGCCCTGGCATTGCTCATGAGCCTGCGCCGGCGACAGGGCCGAGACGCGGAAGCGGCGAGGCTCCAAGAGGAGCTCATCACACGGTTTCCCTCACGCCCGGAGGCGGTGGAGGCTGTGTTCTTCCGTGGGGACGCAGCCCACGATCGGGGTCAACTGCAGGAGGCGCTGGAGCACTACCGCGAAGCGAGCTCCATGGCACCTTCGAGCAACCGTGCGGGGCTCGCGCGAATGCGGATGGGGCAGATTTATGTGCGGCGGGGCGATTGGGCCCTGGCTGCCAGGGTATACGAAGAATACCTGCGAGACTTCCCGGACGGGCGCCGCTGGGACGAAGCGGCCTTCTGGGCGGCTCGGAGCCTGCTCGCCTCCGGCGAAGCGGAGCCAGCTTCTACCTACCTGGACCGCCTCCGGTGGGAGGCGCCGTTCTCCTACTACGGCGTCATGGCATATCGGCTGACCGATGAGCCCTATGAGCCCGAGCCAGAACCTGCGCCGATGCCGCGACAGTTCTTCCCATGGGTGGAAGGGGGATTGCGTCGCCTGGACGTGATGTTGGCGGCCGGATTGGAGGATGGCGCAGCCGCGGAAATCGATGAGATCCTGAGTCGAGCGGGAGGGCTCGTTGGCGCGCGTCTCCAGCTCGCCGAGGGGCTGATCGAGCGGGGGCTCACCTGGCGTGGAATCAACCTCGGGTGGGAGCTCCAGGGGGAGGGGCACCCCCGGGATCTCCGTCTGCTCCGGATCATCTATCCCTTTCCTTACCGCGAGCAGATCGAGCGAGAGGCCATCGAGCGGGGGTTGGATCCGTACCTTATGGCGGCGCTCATCCGCCAGGAGTCGGCATTCTGGGCTCGGGCGGTTTCGTCGGCCGGGGCGGTGGGTCTCATGCAGGTCATGCCAGCCACCGGCCGCGGTCTCGCTCGCCGCATCGGGCCAGACGGGTTCAGCACTGCGAGCCTGGAGACTCCGGACGTGAACCTTCACCTGGGGTCGGCCTTTCTGGCCGATATGCTGGCGCGATACGAGGCGGATCTGAATCTCGTCCTCGTGGCGTACAACGCCGGCCCCTCTCGGGCGAACCGTTGGCGAAGTCTGCCCGAGGCCACAGATCCCCTCCGATTCGTCGAGCGGATCCCGTTCGCGGAGACGCGAGGATTCGTGAAGAACGTGACCCGGAACCTGGAAATCTACCGGTGGCTCTACGGGAGGAATCGGGAAGGTGCGGAGCCGGACTGATGCGGCGCGGGGCGGGTCCTTCTCCCTGATGGTCCAGAAGTTCCTGTCGGATTCTTGACGGCCGTTTCCGAGGCTCTTTAGCTTGGTCCATCGCGGTGTCTCCTAGAACCTGTGCTTTGGAAGGTGGATGTATGCCCAGAGGAACCGTGAAGTGGTTCAACGACACTAAAGGTTACGGATTCATCCAGCGGTCCGGTGGCGAGGACGTATTCGTGCATTTCTCCGCCATCGAGGGAGATGGCTTCCGTACGCTCGCGGAAGGCGAGACGGTGGAGTTCGAAGTGGCGGAGACCGATCGGGGTCCTCAGGCCACGCACGTCGTGAAGGCGTAAGCCGCTCGGTTCTCACAGAATGAAAGAGGCCCCGCGGCGCGCGCGGGGCCTCTTTCATTGTGCGGCTGTTCGCCTCCGGCATATTCTTCACGAGAGCCTGATTTCATCGGATGTTTGCCTGCGATCCCCATGGTCCACACACCGCCCAAGCCTGCTCACCGCATCTTCCTCATAGACGGGTATGCCCTCATCTACCGCTCATACTTCGCGTTCGTGAACCGACCGCTCGTCAGCTCCCGGGGAGAGAACACCTCGGCGGCGTGGGGGATCACCAACTTCCTGATCCGGATCCGGGAGGAGCACCAGCCCGACTACTTGGCCGTCGTCTTCGATTCGGGTACCAGCCATCGGACTGAGGAGTATCCGGAATACAAAGCCACGCGCGACAAGATGCCCGACGATCTCGCCGTGAGCCTGCCGAGAATCCGGGAGTTGATCGAGGCCTTCAACGACCCGGTCATTCAGGTGGATGGATACGAGGCGGACGACGTGATCGGAACGCTCGCCAGGTTGGGACGCGAGGCGGGTCTGGAAGTCGTGATCGTCTCCGGAGACAAAGACTTCTTTCAACTCGTCGGCCCCCGGGTTCATCTGTTGAACCCCGGTCGAGGCGGCCCCGTTGGGGTGGCGGAGGAGTGGGTCGACGAGAACAACGCTTCGGATAAGTTCGGCATCCCCCCAGCCCAGGTGGTGGACTATCTGGCCTTGATCGGAGACTCCTCGGACAACGTGCCGGGGGCGCCGGGCGTAGGACCGAAGACGGCGGTGCGACTCCTCGAGGAATACGGATCACTCGATGAGATTCTCGAGCACGCTCAGGATCTCCCAGGGAAGCGCGCTCGTGAGTCGCTCCAGCGGAATGCCGATCTCGTCCGCCTGTCCCGACGGCTGGTCACGATCCAGCAGGACGTGCCGGTGAGCCTAGAGCTGGAGAAGCTCCGAGTCCGGGAAGCTGACGCGGCCCGCCTCCGGGAGCTGTTCACGGAGCTGGAGTTCAGAACCCTGCTGGATCGGGTCGCCGACGCAGCGGAGTCCCGTGGAGCGCCTCCTGAACGGCCACCTTCCTGCTCCGTGGCCGCGACGCCTCAGGAGGTGGAAGGGATCGTTTCTCGAGTCCGGGAGGTGGGGTGGGTGGCAATCGATGTCGAGAGCTCGGGCCCCGATCCACTCTCGGGTTCTCTGGTGGGCATCGCGCTCTCGGTGGATCC
>JBDHKE010000149.1:0-7943 GCA_039586555.1 Gemmatimonadota bacterium
GCCGAACTCCAGAGGCCGCTGGTTGATAGGCGTGGCAAAGGTGCTGTCCACGATCAGGATCAGATTGTTCCGCCTGGCGATGTCAACTGCTCGTGGCAGCCACTTCCGCGATTGGAGTTGACCCGGTTTCGTGGACACCTAAAGACTTGGGGAAAAGGAGTCCACGATGCCGAGAACGAGACCGCCGTACCCTCCTGAGTTCCGCCGCCAGATGGTGGAGCTAGCCCGGGCCGGACGCACACCGGAGGAGCTGGCTCGGGAGTTCGAGCCCTCCGCACAAACGATTCGGAACTGGGTGAGGCAGGCCGAGCTGGATGAGGGGATCCGGAGCGACGGTCTCACCACAGCGGAGCGGGAAGAGCTGAGGCGGCTGCGCCGGGAGAACAAGCAGCTGAGGATGGAGCGGGAGATCCTGGCAAAAGCCGCGGCCTGGTTCGCTCGGGAGACCCAAGCGGTACCCCCGAAGTCTTCGGGTTCGTGAGAGCCAACCAGGCCTCGTATCCGGTGGCCACGATGTGCCGTGTGCTGGGCGTCTCCCCCAGCGGCTACTATGCGTGGCTGGATCGTCCGCCCTCGGCCCGGGCCCGGGACGATGCGCTGCTCCTGGAGCGGATTCGCAGCATTCACGAACGCTCCCGGGGCACCTACGGGTGTCCACGGATCCACGCCGAGCTCACGGCGGAGGGGTACCGGGTGGGCCGCAAGCGGATCGCACGCCTCATGCGCGGAGCGAGCTTGGAGGGTGTGAGCCGACGCAAGCGAGGCCGCACCACCCGTCGCGAGAAGGACGCTCGGCCCGCACCGGATCTGGTGGAGCGAGACTTTAGGGTCAGGGCTCCCGACCGGCTCTGGGTGGCCGACATCACCTACATCCCCACCTGGGCCGGCTTTCTGTACCTGGCGGTGGTGCTGGACGCCTGGAGCCGCCGGGTAATCGGCTGGTCCATGGCCACGCACCTCAGGACAGAACTCGTGCTCCAGGCCCTGAACATGGCCGTCTGGCAGCGGAGGCCGGAGGCGGTGATCCACCACTCGGACCAGGGCTGTCAGTACACCTCCATCGCGTTCGGGCTACGCTGCAGGGAAGCGGGCGTGAAGCCTTCGATGGGCTCGGTGGACGACTGCTACGACAATGCGCTGTGCGAGAGCTTCTTCGCGACGGCTGGAATGCGAGCTGCTGGATCGGCGGAAGTTCGGGACTCAGGCCGAGGCCCGGATGGCAATCTTCGACTACATCGAGGGCTGGTACAACCCGCACCGCCGTCACTCAGCCCTCGCCTACCACTCCCCCGTGAGCTATGAAAGGAGACACAAATCTGCGGCTTGAGGCGAAAGCACTAAACCGTCCACTGAAGCGGGGTAACTCCAGACTTGATCATCTATGTGGATGGTGTAAAAGTCCCACAGTCTGCCGACCCGTGGGGCAACCCATACAATGCCAACACTCGTGTGAGCTTTAACTCGCTACGGATAGGGAGATCGGACAGGTTAGCGGAAGCTGAAGCAAGATTCTTGGCCGGCGAAGTCGATGAAGTCGAAATCTTCGACCGCGCTCTCTCGGCTGAAGAGATCCAAGCTATCTATGAAGCCGGGAAAGCAGGCAAGCGAAAGCCACCTGTCTGCGTGTTCCATAATGGAAACACGATCAGAATTGCGGCGGCTGCGCTGCAGACCCACTTAGATCACGGCGACGAGCAAGTGGTGTGCCCGGGTTAGTAGCGTCAAACCCGGAGGAAAGTACCAGCAACACCCTGCATCGCTTTATCGACTTGGGGCGGCTCCTTCGGGGGCCGCCTTTCTGCAGGCGCAGCCCATGGCAGGCGAGACTCCAAGAGTCGGCCCTCTGTTCGCTTGACCCCAATCTGAGGCCCGCTGCATCTTGATTCTTGAGTAGCTGATCACTCTCCAGAGCCGGGACGTCAATTGTGTCTGACTCCTCCCTCCTCCAGCGGCTGAAGGAGCGGAAGCTCGTCCAGTGGGCGCTCGCGTATCTGGCGGGGGCGTTTGTCGTCTTCCAGGCTGTGGAGGTGATGGCGGAGCCGTGGGGCATTTCGGGGTGGCTCCAGAGGTCGATCCACATCCTTCTTCGCGTGGGCGTCTTCGTCACGCTGGTCCTGGCTTGGTATCACGGAGAGAAAGGTCTTCAGCGGGTCGGCGGAGTCGAGGTTCTCATCCTCGCGGTCCTACTGGGCGGGGGCGGCCTTTGGCTCACGACCGTGCGACGGGAGGACCCGGCGGCCCGTTCCGCTGATGCCGTCTGTGCGTGGCTAGAAGTGGGAGAGGAATCTCGGAGCCGTCGGTCCGTGGCCGTCCTGCCTTTCCAGAACATCAGTGGGGACTCCCTGGATCTGTTCTTCACCGACGGCATCCACGACGAGATCATCACGCAGCTCCACAAGATCGCTTCGCTCGATGTGCGCTCCCGGACTTCAGTGCTGAAGTATGGAGACTCCAGGCTGTCCACCCCCGAGATCGCCAGAGAGCTCTGCGTGACGGCCGTGCTGGAAGGGAGTGTCAGGCGTGGTGGGCCCACGATCCGCGTGACCGCACAGCTCATCGATGGCAGAAGTGATGAGCACCTCTGGTCGGAGACCTTCGATCGCACCCCCAGCCCCGCCGAGGCGATCGCCATCCAGACCGACATCGCCCGTCGCATCGCGCAGGCTCTCCAGGTCGAGCTCAAGCCCGCAGAGGAGCGGCGGATTTCGCAGGTTCCGACCGATATCCCCGCCGCATACGAGCTCTACCTGCGGGCTGGAGACTACCGGCGACGAGGATACCTGGCCGGAGCAAACCAGGAGCGAGGTCGTCTTTTCGAACTCTCAGTGCGGAGATACGAGGATGCGGTTGAAGTGGATCCCACATTCGCCGAGGCTTGGGCGCGTCTGGGATTCCAGCACCTCGACATTTATGACAAGAACGTGGATCGTTCACCGGCGCGTCTCGCTCGTTCAAAAGAGGCCATCGATCAAGCGCTGGAACTGGATCCTGAGCTACCCTTGGCCCACTGGGCCCTGGGGTCTTACTACAACTTGGGTGAGGCGGACGCGACGCGGGCTAGCCGTGAGGCGGCCATCGCGCTTGAAGGAATGCCGGGCAACCCGGAGGTGTACACCCTGTTGGGCTCGATCCGCATCCGTCAGGGTCGACTCCAGGAGGCGATCGACGCCTTCGAGCGAAGCGCGCGCCTCGATCCGCGGCCGGAGGTGCTGGTGACGCTGGCCAACGTTCTCATCTCAGCGCGACGCTACCAGGAGGCGGAAGCCTGGCTGAATCTCTCGAAAGCGATGTCACCTGAGTACCCCTTCTCACATCGCTACCTTGCGGAGCTCTACCCGCGATGGAACGGGGACCTCTCCGAGGCTCGGACGATCCTCGATCAGGCGGGATCTTCGGTGGAGGAGGACGAGTTGCTCGCGGCCCGATTCTGGAATCGGATCTATGCCCGCGACTACCGAGGGTCCCTGGAGCTGTTGCGACCGGACGCGGGCTGGCTTGGTCACGTCGTCGCGGGGGGCGCCGGGCCGGTGGACCTGCTCTACGGAGTAGCCCACCGGCTGCTCGGTGACTCCGCGCAGGCGGCCTCCCATTTTCAGAGGGTGGTGGACGCAGGGAATGTGCCTCGGGATCCGCTCGTCGCTCTCACCGATGCGCGGCTGGCGTCGGCCGTGGCGCAGGCGGGCGCTGGCCGTGAAGAAGAGGCCCTGCGGGAGCTGCAAGCCGCGCGGGAGCTGTTCCTGTACGACCCCTTCACCCGTGCCCAGGCTGACGAGGTGGAGATCCACGTGCGGGTCATGCTAGACGACCACGATAGGGCACTGGACATCGTGGAGGACCTGCTCGAGCTGGAGTACCGGATGGCCATATCGGTGCAGCTCCTGAGAATCGACCCCCGGCTCGACCCCCTCCGCGACCATCCCCGCTTCCAAGCCCTGCTGGAGAAGCACGGCGCGAACTGAGGCCCCCAGTCTCGCTCACATCGCTCACCTTAGCGTATTGGCGCTCCACGCTGCGTACCCGTCTCCCGAGGTTACCTACTCACGGGTCCCATCTGGCCCGAACGGGGGAGTAGGGGTCAGCTCAGCTGGGGAGGGTGTGCTACTTTTCGGGAAGCCTGTACTCCACCACCTCACCACGCACACGGTAGTGGCTGGGATGCCCGTAGGTGTCCTCCACTCGCGCCACCGTCTTGTGGCCCAGCTCCTTCGCCACGGTCCAGAGCGAGATCTGCTTCCCGTTGTCCGTGGTCTGGAGACGGGCGGTCGCGTAGGTGTGGCGGAACTTGGTGAGCCGTGGCACTGGTAGGTCAGCCGCCTTCGCGATGGCTGCCAGGGGCTTCCGCAGGTCGGTGATCATGCCCCCTGTTCTTCCCGGATAGAGCAGGTCGCCAGGCGCTGCATCGAGCTGGCTCACGTACGGCTCCAAGATGTCCCTGAGCTGTGGCCACAGGGGCACGACTCGCTCACTCCACTGGCGCTTGAGGCCCCGGTACTGGTTGGGCCGGATGTGGACATAGCCGACCTCGAAGTCGATGTCGCGAACCAGTAGCCCCAGGACCTCACTGCGGCGTCCCCCCGTGAGCAGGAACGTGGCTATGAGAGGGTAGTACAGGTTGAGCTTCCTGGCTGCGTCGAGGAATCCAGCTGCTTCATGGATCTCGAAGAACTCCTCAGTCCTCTGCCGCTTCTTCTCCGCCTTGGGCTTCCTGTAGAGCCCCGCTACGGGGTTGTACCCGACAGGGATCACGCCACGCTCCTGAGCATAGCGATACAGACTGGAGAGCGCGTGGAGGTAGTGGCGCTGAGTGCTGCCTGCGAGATGGGAGAGGCTGTCGTTGAGCCATTCTCGCAGGTGGCGAGGCTCGATTGAGGTCAGTTCCCGCTGGCTGCCGAAGTAGCCCACCGCACGGCTGAGGCGCAGTCGAAGGTCACGGAGCCAGCGCTCGGTCACATCCCCAGGATTCTCTCTGAGGAACTCCTGCACGAACGGACCCAGGAGAGCACTCCCGGCGGGCACTCGACCCTCCAGCTCTTCGATCTTCGCAGCGAGGAGCTTCAGAGCTTCCGTCTCGTCGCTTGTGGCGCGAGTGCTTCCGGGAGGTATCAGGGCAACCTGGCCGCCTCCAAGGTCGCGTAAGTCCGCATAGTAGCGCGTCTTACCACCCTGATTCCGGGTGTAGAGCTTCGGCATGGAACCGACTCCGTGTTACTATTCCATGTTACTGTTTGGAGTCGGATCGGTCAAGGGAAGAACTATAAGATACTGCTGATAGGCCACTTACCCCAATGACCCGGGTGGGACTCGAACCCACGACCTACGGATTAAAAGTCCGTTGCTCTACCAGCTGAGCTACCGGGTCGTGGATAACATACAAGAATCCGCTGTCGTCGCCCATCCACTCACCGAGGTCAAGAACTCAGGAGATCCCCGGCGCCCCTCCTCCCTTCAACACCCAGCGGCGCCCCAGCCAACCCCCGCCCACCGCGGCCACGAACTGGAGCAGAATCACGCCCAGCACCAGTACGGTGTCGTTGAGCTCCAGCACGGGGCCACCTAACGGCTCCGGGAAAGCCAGATCCAGGAGAAAGAGGACGAGCACGCTCAGCAAGGTGATTGCGGCACCGTGAAGGATGGGCGCGTCGGTCCACCGCAGGCCCACGAACAGCCCGCCGACGAAGAAACCGACCAGAACCGCCACTCCCGCGAACGCGCCGCCACCCCCAGCCCCCGGGCTCACCACCCCGAGGCCCACCAGCACGAGGAACACGGCCGAGGTCACGGCTACGGCCACCAGCCAGCCGCCCACCACCCAGCCGGGGTGGACGTTATTCAGGTGTTCCGAGTACATCTGCTTCCCACTCCTGATCCAGCCCCAGATCCAGTTGAATTCCACCGAACGTGAGGCGGTGATGGGGGGTGGGCCCCAGGCGCCCCAGGGCCTCCCGGTGCTCCGGCGTTCCGTACCCCACGTTGGTGTGCCACCCGTATCCCGGATATCGCCGGGCCAGCCGCTGCATCAGCCGATCCCTCACCACCTTCGCGACGATGGACGCACAGGCGACGCTGTGGATCCGCTCGTCCCCGTCCACGACGGCCTCGTGCTCCCAGCCCAGGTTCCGCACCGGAAGCCCGTCCACCACCACGTGATCGGGTGGCACCGCGAGCGCCTGGAGGGCGCGACTCATGGCACGGGTCGTCGCCACCAGGATGTTCACGCGGTCGATCTCCCGGACGGACGCGGCGCCTACCCCCACGGCAAACGCCTTTCGCCGGATCTCCCTGGAGATATCCATGCGCTCGATGGAAGATAGCTGCTTGGAGTCGGCAGCGCCCTCGACCGTGAGGTCCGGAGGGAGGATCACGGCAGCGGCCACCACGGGACCTGCCAGGGGTCCTCTGCCCGCCTCGTCGACACCGGCAACCTTGTGGACGCCACGACGCCAGAAGCGTCGTTCGTACGCGAGGGGATCTTGGGACCGAACTGCGCCACCCTCTTCCGGTGGCATTTCCCTACCCTGCTCTAGCGAGTCCGCTTCTCCGGAATGCGGGCGGCCTTGCCTCGAAGGCCTCGGAGGTAGTACAGCTTCGCGCGCCGGACCTTGCCCCGACGCACCACCTTGATGTCGCGGATGGACGGCGAGTGGAATGGGAAGACACGCTCGACTCCCACACCACCCGAGATCTTGCGAACGGTGAAAGTCTCTCCCGTTCCGCCACCTCTGCGCCCGATGCAGACGCCCTCGAAGGCCTGGATCCGCTCCTTCTGGCCCTCCCGGACACGGTAGTTCACGCGGATGGTGTCGCCCGGAGCGAACTCGGGGAGGTCGTCCCGCAGGTGCTCCCGTTCGAGCTCTTGCAGTAAGTCAGACATGTCTCACCTCTCTGTTGCCCCGGGCTCTTCTCGGTTTAGGACAGACGCCAAAAATAACTCTATGTCGCGATTCGGTGAAGGGGTCGGGCTGCTCCCGAATGGCCCCCGGATGCCCATCTCCTCTGTTCGCCGCGCCACCGAAACAGCCGGGCTTACTCCTCCTCGTCCGTCCTTCCACTCCTGCCCAGGTCCGACCGCCGGAGGGTCAGTCTCCGCGCCGTGGCCGCTCGCCACGCGGCGATTCGGGCGTGATCCCCACTGAGCAGCTCGTCGGGGACCCGGTGCCCCCGGTACTCCGGCGGCCGGGTGTACGAGGGAGGACTCAGCAGGCTCTGGTCGTAGAAGGAGTCCCCGGACGCGGACTCGTGGTCTCCCAGAGTTCCCGGAAGCAGTCGCACGACGGCATCCGTGATGGCCAGCGCACCGACCTCGCCCCCCGACAGAATGAAGTCGCCGAGAGAGATCTCCTCCGTAGCCAGATGATCCGCGACGCGCTGATCCACGTCCTTATAATGACCGCAAAGCAAGGTGAGATCGGGCTCCACGGAATAGCGGACCGCGTCCCCGTGTTTGAATGGGCGACCCCGCGCGGACAGCAACACCACCGGGCCCCGAGGGGCCAGGGACTCCACAGCCTCCCAGAAGGGCTCGGGCTTCATCACCATCCCGGCGCCTCCCCCATAGGGCGTGTCGTCCACGGTCCGGTGGCGGTCATGGGTGAAGTCTCTCAGATCCACGAGCTGGTATTCCACCAGCCCGGCCCCCTCGGCCCGCCCCGGGATACTCAGGGACAGCGGTACCCTGAAGAACTCCGGAAAGATGGTGACGATGTTGATCTTCAGCGCCATGGGTCCCCCCACCCTACAGGTCCAGAAGACCCTCAGGGGGATCGATCACGATCCTTGCAGCTTCGTGGTCGACGGAACGAATGACGGAGCGAGTGAACGGAATGAGCACCGAACCTTTCGGTCCCTGGACCTCCAACATGTCGGCGGGCTCCATCTCGAAGACCTCGATGACCCTCCCAACCGCTCGACCCGCCTCCGTGGACACCAGCGCGCCCAGAAGCTGA
>JBDHKE010000039.1:0-29551 GCA_039586555.1 Gemmatimonadota bacterium
CCTCCTCCTCGATCCAGAGCTCGTCCATGTGCCAGACGGGAAACGCCCGGTTCGGGCTCGACAGCCCGCGGACGCGCCGGTGGGCCACGCTCGTCGCCACGTTCGGTACCAGGATCAGCACCGGGAGGTCTCTCTGGAAGATGTCCCACACCTCCCGATGGATCCGGTCCTTCTCGCCAGGGTCGAAGGTCGTCGCCGCCTCCCTCAGGAGTCGCGCGAGCTCCCGGTTCTCATAGCCGAGGGGAGAGTTCTCGGAGAGATACCTGGTCAGCTCGGCTTCGCGAAAGTGGTAGAACGCCGCCTCGAAATCGCCTGCCTCTATGGCGTCCCTCACCTGGTCGAACGCCGCGTAGCGGAGCTCCATGCGAACGCCGATCTCGCGGAGCTGAGCCTGTACGAGCGTGGCGTGCTGTCGGGATGAGGACTCCAGCATGGCGGTGAAGCGGAACGCCTCTCCGGAACGCTCTCGTGTTCCGTCCCCCTCGGCGTCCCGCCAGCCGGCCTCCTCCAGCAGCGTCATCGCCAGCTCGGCGTCGTGGGGAAGCGGCTCCGGAGCCTCCCCGCCTCGCCTCTGTTCCTCGCCGACCCAGACATCGTACAGGGCAACGTCGTCCGAATAGCCCAGGATCCGGGCCAGCTCCCGCCGGTCGACGGCGAGGGCGAGTGCTCTCCGTACGCCCGGGTCCCCGAAGAAAGGATGGCGGTGGTTCCAGTAGAGGGCGGTTGTGGCTCCTCCCGGCGACTCGTAGACACGGAATCGCGGATCGGCAGCCAGCCTCATCGCCACATCCCGGCCGACAGCCCCCCACGCCAGGATGTCCACATTGCCGCTGAGCGCTTCCGCATAGGCGTTCAGACCCCCGCCGAAGCGGAGCACCACCCGTTCGATATCGGGCTTCCGCGGGTAGTGGTCCGGGTTGGCCTCCAGCTCGACCATGGTCTTGGGCACGGTGCGTACGTGTCGGTAGGGTCCGTTTCCCACCGGGTGGGTCCAGAAGTCCCAGCTTCCGAACTCCGCGGGATCGAGATCCTTCAGGCGATGTCTCGGCAGGTAGATGCTGTAGGTGTCGTAGGGATCGGCCGGTTGCTGGTAGCTGATGCTGAAGGTGCTGTCGTCCAGCACGGTGACGATCCGGACCCCGGGCGGCTCGTAGAGCACCTCGGGATGGGTCAGCAGGTCGAACGTGAACTTCACGTCGTGCGCGGTCACGGACACGCCGTCATGCCAGCGCAGGCCCGGGCGCAGGTGGTACGTCCAGGTCCGGTAGTCCGGGGAGGACTCCCAGCGGCTCACGAGCTTGCCCTGGATCTCTCCCTCTTCGCTCCGGCCGAACAGGGGGAGAAAGACCAACAGTTGGGCGGGCATCTGGTAGGAAGGGCCCAGCACCCGCTCATCGCAGCAATAGAGGACGGTGACCTTCGAGGGTTCACCCTGCGCACCCTGTTCGGCGTCGTAGCCCGGGCCGCAGGCGGCGCCCCTCAGCGAAGCCAGGGTCAGGAGGAGGATACGGGTGGCGCGCGGCGCCACAGACCCGGACGCTCCGAGGCGGACTGGGCTCACGGAGTCCCTGCCGCCCTGGTGAGTATGTCCTCCCTGTGGAAATGCCAGATGAAGAGGACGGCGATTCCCATGACCACGAGCACGGGGAGTGGCACCAGTGCCAGGAAGGCGAACGTGAGGAGCACACCGGAAACGCCGCTCCGCAACATGGCCAGGATGGCCCTGCCCACGAGCCACAAGTAGAGGACCAGGGCTCCAACCATCAGAAGCAGGACCGGGCCTACGATGGCCCAACTGATCGCACTCATCGTCTCATCACCTTTCTCTTGAAGACCTCTGCATTCTCCCGTCGGAGCCTGGCGGCTCGCTACTGAGCGGCAGGCGGGCTCCAGGTTCGTGCTCTGTCGTTTCGGGGGATCACGTGCGGCTCATCCCTTCGGGTTGCGTGGGGCCAACCGGTCGGCCTGACGAAGGGCGGGTGGTCCAGCAGGAGTCGGGGCCCGGGCGGCGCGTGAGCCGCGCCCCCGGGCTCTGCTCGGCCATGACCTGGGTCTTCGCGTGATTACCTCGGTCGTCTTACTGAACGACTTTCGTCGCTGCCGCGGCAATGTCGGCGTCCGGATCCCCGTCCTCGAATTGGACCGTCCATTGGATCTCACCGCTGGCCGTCGGCATGTACGCGGGGAACGAGAACGTGCTTGAGCCGTTTCCGACCGGGTCGAAGACGTCAGTACGTGTCACGCTGTGAACCACGATGCTGTTCTGAATGCCGACAACCGTGGCCGACACCGGCTCGACCTGAGTGCCCTGAGTATCTTGGTTTTTGACCACCAGCTTGATCTTGATGTCCTTGGCGTGCTGCAGGCTCACTCGCTTGGTGACCTTGAAGGCCACGATGTCCAGGTCCGGCCACGGCACGTCGAAGGTTGCCGCGAGCGGGAGGTCGGCCTGGGGAGCGACGGGGTCTTGGGCGTTTTCGCAGGCGGCCAACACGAGGACAACGACCGCGAGGGGGAGCAACCGTTTCATGGGTCTCGCCTCCGAGAGAAGAGCTGGATAGGGAGCGACCGTGGCGGGCTGGAACGAGGGAGGACGGAACGGGTGGTCCCGTCGAGGCGGCGTCCGGCGCGCTGGAGGGGCCATGGGGCTGGCCTCCGGTCATCGATTGATCGAACCGGGGCCGTCCTGAAGCTCGGAAGGCGTCGTGGCGGGCGGCGCCACACCGAACGGCGGGAAACTGGACCCAGGGCAGGCAAGTCTCGTGGTCAGCCCCGGTACCCAACAACATGGGGAGCGAGCAGTGTGGCCGCAAACCCAAGCGGGGCAATCAGGCGGAGGCTGACTCGGTGAATTCGGGGCCTATCGAGCGAGAGTGTAAAGACCTCACTCCTCCTCCTCGATCCACAGATCCTCCAGATACCACACGGCGTCCGCCCGATACGGCGTGCTGAGCCCCCGGAGCCGCCTGTGGGCAATGGTCATCGACACGGCCGGGTAGAGGAAAAGGACCGGGTGGTCCTTGGCGAAGATGGTGGCGATCTCGTCGTAGAAGAAGTCGACGCTGTCCGGATCGAAGGCCGACTCGATACGCCTCAGCAGAGTGACGACCCGGGGTTTCACGTATCCCAGCTGCGATTCCTCGCCGAAGACCCAGAATCGAGTCGCGAGGCCGGCGAGATCTTCTATGCCGGCCTCGATCTCGCCCGACTGCACGCGATCCCGCCAGACGGCGCCCTCCAGTGGCTGGAGCCTCACATCGATGCCCAGGGGCCGAAGAGCGTTCTGAACGAACAGCGCCGCGGCTTCTCCCCCCCGTGCCCCCCAGCTGCCGCCACCTCCGCTGAAGTGAATCGTGAATCGGAAGGACCGCCCGGCCCGCTCGCGCACGCCGTCGCCGTCCCTGTCGCGCCACCCGGCAGTCTCGAGGAGGCTCGCGGCCTCGGTGGTATCGTAAGGCACGGCCCCGGGCACATCCCCGCGGCGGAACTGGTTGTCGCTGTAAAGTGCGTCGAAGACGGGGAGCCCGTCGGGTAGGCCGACCGCGGTCCGAAGCTCGTGACGGTCGATGGCCAGAGCGAGCGCGCGGCGCACCCTGGCATCCTCGAACAGGGGTGAGCGGTGGTTCCAGAGGAGCGTCTTGATCCGAATCGGGTTGTTCCAGCGATATCCGCTGAACCGTTCATCCTGCTCGAGCTGCATCATCATGAGTTCGGTGACGTTGGGGAGGACGTCGACCTCACCGCTCTGCAGGTGTTGGAGCTGCGGCACACCGAACTTGAGTACCACGCGGTCGATTCGAGGCCGCCCCCGGAAGTAATCGGGGTTGGCCTCGAACTCGAAGCCCACTCCTTCCACCGTGCGCACATGCCGGAACGGGCCGCTTCCCACCGGCTTCTTCCAGAACTCCCACTCTCCCCAGCGTTCCTGGTCCAGGTCCTCGAGCAGGTGCCTCGGGTAGATCACCGTGAAGTCGTCGAGGGGGTTTCCGATGCCGGGCCGTTCGTAGCGGATGCTGTAGGTGCTGTCGTCCAGGACGGACACGGCGTACGCGCCGCTGCCGGGCACGCCGCCCTCACGGGCCAGAAGGTCCAGGGTGTACTTCACGTCTCCTGCCGTCACCGGCACACCGTCGTGCCAGCGAGCTTTGGTGTTCAGCCGAACCGTCCACTCCCGGTAGTCCGGCGAGTGCTCCCAGGAAGCCGCGAGCCGGGGCTCGAGCTCCCCCTCCGCGTTCCGGGCCACGAGTGGCGAGAAGACGAGGAACTGAGCCTGCGAGCTCCAGTGCCAGCTCAGCCCATACTCGTCCAAGGGCATCATGATGGAGACGGTGGCTTCTGCCGTTCCGGCACGGGGATCCGCGCAGCCGGGACCTCCGATCAACGTGCAGAGCACGACCAACGGAACGACACCCCTGTAGATGGCGGTTGCCTGCTCGATCACCTCGAGGAAGCCGGAAGGGCTCCACATGCGAGGCGCCTCTGCACGCATCGGTCACCTTTGTTCGGGAGCGGGGAGGGGTCGTGACTGACGGCCCTCAAGCTAAGTCGGGGATCCCGACGTGGGCCAGGAGACCCGCCTCTTGCATCATAGTATAATTGCTATTATCCTATGCCTTATGGTGACGCAGAACGACAAGCTCATTCGCGAGATCAGGCCCTCGGTGCTGGCCCGCGCCGCCGAGGTGATCAAGCTCCTGGGCCACCCCGATCGTCTGAAGATCGTGGAGGTGCTGGAGAGGGGAGAGGCGGCGGTGAGCGAGATCCAGGAGGCGGTCGATCTCCCGCAGGCCATCGTGTCCCAGCACCTGGCCAAGATGCGGGGCTGTGACGTCGTCGCGGCGAGGCGGGAGGGCAACCACGTGTACTATCGGATCACGGAGCCCAAGGTGCAGCACATTCTCGACTGCATCCGTCACTGTCATACGTAGCGCACGGGGCGGCGGAGGGGCCGCCCTTTTTCTTGGATCCATACATATGAACATTGCTATTTTCCTATTGATGGCCGGTCTGCAAGTCGCTGCGCGTGATACGGTGCGACTGTCCCTGGCCGACGCCATCGATCGGGCCCTGGAGGCGAATCCGACGCTGCAGGCGCAGCGCGCGTCGGCCAGGGCCAGGGAGCAGCTGCCCCTGCAGGCGAGCCAGGCCTTTCTGCCGACCCTGACGCTTGATGTCCAGGGCATGCGAACCACGGACCCGGTGGCAGCCTTCGGGCTCAAGCTCCGCCAGGAGAACTTCGCCCAGGAAGATCTCACCCTGGACGCGCTGAACCGACCGGATGCCTACCCGGGCTTCAACGCCATCGCGGCCGTCCAGCTACCACTCCTGGCCCCGGAGGGCCTCTTTGGATTTGCAGCCGCACGGCGAGCGGCACGGGCGGAGCGCGCCGGCGCTCACCGCGCGGCGGGCGCCACCCGTTTCTTCGTCATCCAGGCCTACTGGGGTTCTCAGCTGGCGGCCCGCAGGGTCGCGGCGTTGGACACCGCACTGGAGGCCGTTCGCGGACACGTGGAGCAGGCCCGCGCCATGCGTGAGCAGGGTCTGGTCACCGGCCTGGATGCTCGCCTCGCGAGCCTGAAGGCGTCGGAGATCGAGGTACAGCGTCTGGCCGCCGACGCCCAGGCCCGCAATGCCCTGTCGGCGCTTCGGGCCATGCTCGGCCTGCCGGATTCCGTGGAGCTGTCGCTCAGCGATTCGCTGGCTGGCGCGACCGTGCCGTCCACCTGCGCCGGAGGGGCTGAAGGATGCTCCTTCTCGGATCGCGGGGATCTGGTGGCCTACCAGCACGGTGTGGAAGCGGCCCGCCTGGGGGTGAAGAAGGCCTGGGCGTCCCAACTACCGTCCATCGCGGCCTTCGGAACCGCGGCGCATTACTCGAAGGATGCTCCCTTCGGTGAGGGCAGCGGGGACTGGACCATTGGCGTCGGCCTCTCCTGGAGGCCGTTCCAGGGACTGGCCGGTCCGGGTGCCGTACGCGCCGCGAAAGCCGAGCAGGAGTCGGCGGAGGCCAAGCGGGAGGCGGCCGAGCGCCAGGCGGAGCTGGAGGTGCTCCAGGCGACCCGGATGCTGGACGCAGCGCGGGAGGCAGCGGACGTCGCAGCCCGGGCCGCTCATGAGGCGCAGGTGGCGCTGGAGCAGGCGCGACTACGCTACCGCACCGGCGCGGCGCCCATCACCGAGCTTCTGGACGTTCAGGCCGCAGCCACCCAGGCCACCCTCTCCGCACTTTCCGCCCGGCGCGACCTCCTCGTCGCGCACGCGGCGTTGGACCTTGCATACGGAGTGTTTGACCGATGAGAAGTCGATTCGCCACCCTGCCGCTCGCTTTGGGTCTCGCCGCCGGCGTGACCGCGTGCGGGGAATCCCATCCGGCCCAGCGGTCCCAGCCGGGGCCCACCGGTCCCACGATGACGGTCCAGACCGAAGCTCTGCCCTCCTTCGTGCCCGTGGAGGGGTCGGTGGTGGCCCGGAATCGGGCGGAGATCACCACCCGCATGATGGCTCGCGTGACGCGCCTCGCATCCGACGTGGGAAGCCAGGTGAGCCGAGGCCAGGTGCTGATCCAGCTGGGGGCCGAGGACATCGCGGCCAACCGCGCCAAGGCCGAGGCGGCCGTGACGGCGGCGCAAGCGGCCCGGGACGAGGCTCACCGGCACGCCGCGCGGATGGACACGCTGTATGCCGCGGACGCGGTTGCCCAGGTGCAGCGGGACCAGGCGCGCCTTCAGCTGACCCAGGCCGAATCCCAGCTGGCGCTCGCCCAGGCGACCCTTCGAGAGGTGGAGACCGCGGGCAGCTATGCTACCATACGGGCTCCATTCGCCGGGGAGGTGGTGGGGCGCTTCATCGACGAAGGCGACGTGGCCGCTCCCGGCATGCCGCTGCTGATCGTGGAGGAGTCCGGGCCGCGGGACGCGGTACTGGCGGTCCCGGCGGATGCGGCTGGGGACCTGGAACCGGGGACCTTGATTCGCGTGTCCACCAGAGACGGCCGGAGTGCCGAGGCGCCCGTGCGAGCGGTCGCGGGGGGGGCGGATCCCATGACCCGTACCATCGAAGTGCGAGCCACGCTCCCGGCGGAGTGGCCGACGGGAGTGAGCGTCACCGCCCTGGTGCCGGCAGGCAGCGCCGAGGGGATCGCCGTCCCCGTGAGTGCCGTGGTGCGACGTGGACAACTCACGGGGGTGCGCGTGGTCACTCCTGACGGCGTGGCCCTTCGCTGGGTCCGCCTGGGCCGCTCCTTGGGCGACGGGGACCGCGTGCAGGTGTTGAGCGGACTCAGCTCTGGAGACCGGATCGTCCTATGAAGACTGGCCCCTCTGGCGCCATCGCGCAGCGCTTTCTCAACTCGAAGCTGACACCTCTCCTCACGGCGGCCTCCCTCGCTCTGGGTATCGGCGCCGTGATGACCACTCCACGGGAGGAGGAGCCGCAGATCCGGGTCCCCATGATCGACGTGGTCGTCGGGCTTCCGGGGGCGACTCCCCGGGAGGTGGAGCGGCGCCTGGTGGAGCCTCTGGAGCGAGCGATCTGGGAAGTGCCGGACGTGAAGTACGTCTACAGCGCCGCCCAGTCCGACGGTGCTCTGGTGACGGCCCGATTCAAGGTGGGTACGGAGCCCGAGATCGCCCTGACCCGGCTGCACGGAAAGCTCCTGGCGAACATGGGCAGGGTGCCGCCCGGCGCCACGCCACCGTTCGTCACCCTCCACGGGATCAACGAGGTTCCGATCCTCACCCTGACCCTCTCCGGCGGGAGCGACTCGGGGGACGGGTACCTCCTGCGCCAGCAGGCCGTGGAACTGGCCGCCGAGCTCAAGCGTCTGCCTGACGTGGCCGAGACCTGGGTGATCGGGGGAGCCCCCCGGGAGGTCGCGGTCACCCTGGATCCGCAGGCGCTTGCGGCGCGGGGGCTCTCGGGTGGGGCGGTCCTCCAGGCTCTAGGTGCGGCCAATGCCGACCTCCCCGCCGGTGGGCTGGTGACCGGGAATCGGAGCATTCCGGTGCGGATCGGACACCTTTTGAGAGACGCGGACCAGGTGCGGGAAGTAGTGGTGGCGGTGCTGAATGACCGGGCGGTGCGCCTGCGGGACGTCGCCACGGTAACGGACGGACCGGCGGATCCGGACCAGTACGTGGCCTTTCTCCCGGGCGGCGGAGCGGGGGCCGACTTCGAGCCGGCCGTGACCATCGCTCTGGCGAAGAGGGAAGGGAAGAACGCTGCCACCATCGCGCACCGGGCCATGGAGCGCCTGGAGGAGCTTCGGGGCAAGGTGATCAGCGAGGACGTGAGGGTGACGGTGACGCGGGACTATGGCGAGACCGCCACCGAGAAGTCCCGGGAGCTTCTGGTCCACATCCTCGTGGCCACCCTCGGGGTGGTGCTGCTGGTGTGGATCGCGCTGGGCTGGCGGGAGGCCGTGGTGGTGCTCGTGGCCGTGCCCGTGACTCTGGCTCTGACCCTTCTGGTGTACCGGCTCCTTGGGTATACCCTCAATCGCATCACCCTCTTCGCCCTGGTGTTCGCCATCGGTATCCTGGTGGACGACGCCATCGTGGTGGTGGAGAACATCGCGAGGCATCTGAAGCTCAAGCACCACCATCCGGACGAATCCGCGGTCCTGGCCGTGGACGAGGTGGGCAATCCCACCATCCTGGCGACCCTGACCGTGATCGCCGCGATTCTTCCCATGGCCTTCGTCTCAGGGCTCATGGGGCCCTACATGCGCCCCATCCCGGTGGGAGCTTCGGTGGCCATGCTCTTCTCTCTGGCCGTGGCGTTCGTGGTGACGCCCTACCTGGCCGTGCGTCTGGTGAAGGAGCACGACGGAACGGATCCCACCGGGGAGCCCATCGAAACGGCGGACGAAGCGGTGCCCACGGGACGACTGGCCCGGTGGTACGGCGGCTTCATGGAGGGGCTGATCGACAACACCCGAAGGCGGCGCATCACTTACGTGGTGATGCTGGGGCTCCTGGTCTTTTCGGCGGCGCTGGTGCCACTGCGGCTCGTGACGGTGAAGATGCTTCCCTTCGACAACAAGAGCGAGTTCCAGCTCATCGTAGACATGCCCGAGGGCACGTCCCTGGAGCAGACCGCCGAGGTGGCCCAGACCCTGGCCCTGGTCGCGGCTCGCGACGAGGCGGTGCATGACATCCAGACCTACGTCGGTGTCCCGGCGCCCTTCAACTTCAATGGCCTGGTACGACACTACTTCCTCCGTCGCGGGCCTACGGTGGCGGACGTCCAGGTCAACCTCAAGCCCAAGCACGAGCGTTCCGAGCAAAGCCACGACATCGCGCTCCGCGTGCGGCCGGCGGTGGACTCCGTGGCTCGGGCGTATGGCGCGTCGGTCAAGCTGGCGGAGATCCCTCCGGGTCCTCCCGTTCTGGCGACCCTCACGGCCGAGGTCTACGGTCCAACCTACGAGGAGCAGATCGAGGTGGCCGACCGGGTGCGAGGCGTGCTCGAGGCCACGGATGGGGTGGTGGACGTGGATTGGTCGGTATCGGCCGCTCACGCCGAGGTGCATGCGGCCATCTCGCAGGCGGAGGCGCTTCGGGCGGGGACGAACCCGCGGCAGATTGCCCAAAGCCTGGCCGCTTCCTTCGGCGGAATGCCGGCCGGATTGCTCCACGACGACGACGCCGCGGAGCCCGTGCTCATCCGTCTTCAGATCGCGGACTCGGCCACCAGCTCCTCGCACGACCTGGCGGCGGTACCCGTGGCTACCCCCAGAGGCGCCCGGCGGCTGGGGACCCTGGCATCCATCGACAGCGTGCCGGCGAGGCAGCCCATCTTTCACAAGAATCTTCGGCCCGTGGTCTACGTCACCGCGGACGTGGCGGGGCGGCTGGAGAGCCCGGCCTATGCCATGATCGAGGTGGGCGATCCCCTGGAGGATGCCGCTCCGGGGGTGGAGCGCCACTGGGTAGGCTCGCCGACCCTCACCGAGGAGCCCTTTCTGGTTTGGGACGGGGAGTGGCAGATCACCGTGGAGGTATTCCGGGATCTGGGAATCGCATTCGCCGCGGTGCTGCTCCTCATCTACGTGCTGGTGGTGGCGTGGTTCCAGTCCTTCACGGTGCCCCTCGTGATCATGGCGCCGATCCCGCTCACGCTGATCGGGATCCTTCCGGCCCACTCCATGACGGGCGCCTTCTTCACCGCCACGTCCATGATCGGGATGATCGCCCTGGCGGGAATCATCGTGCGCAACTCGATCCTGCTGGTGGACTTCGTGGAGCTGGGGCTCGAGCGCGGCCATTCGCTCCGCCAGGCCGTCATCGCGTCGGGTCTCATCCGCTCTCGCCCCATCATCCTGACGGCGCTCGCGGTGGTGATCGGCGGGCTCGTGATGGTACGGGACCCGATCTTCGAGGGACTGGGGATCGCCCTCATCAGCGGTGCCGTCGTGGCCACCGCCCTCACGCTGGTGGCCATTCCGCTCCTCTACCACGAGATGCACAGGAAATGAAGCTGCTGCTGATCTTTGTTGACTCGAACCACCGGGACCACGTGGAACGAATCCTCGATGACCATGGCGTGCCCGGGTACAGCGAGTTCCCGGACGTCCTGGGCAAGGGCCAGACCGGCCGCAAGGCGGGGACCCGGGCATTTCCGGGATCCAGCACCCTCTACTTCGTGGCCATCGGAGACGATACCTGCCGGACCCTGTGCAAGGAGCTCAAGGAGCTGCGCGACCAGGCGGGGCCGGAGGAAGGGCTGAAGGCCTACATCCTGGAAACCATGGAGGTGATCTGAGCATGGAAGCCGCGCCGAGGATGCATTACATGATCCGGGGCATCGCCGGGACATTGGTCCTGGTGTCCCTCGCTCTGGGGTCCTGGGTGAGCCCCTGGTGGTACCTCTTTACGGCTTTCGTGGGGCTCAACCTTCTCCAGTCCAGCTTCACCCGCTGGTGTCTGATGGAGCGGATCCTGGAGAAGGCAGGGGTCGTCCCACCGGGTTAGCACAGCCACCCGATGTCGCTTTCGTCCCAGGCGGCTACTGGGGCGGCTGGTGTGGCTGAGCCTCGCGGACGGAGCCGGACTCATCCCCCGGCGGGGCCCCGTTTGAAGCTCACCAAAAGCCCCGACCGTCTGGATCCGGCGACCTCCGTCTCCAGGTTCGGCGTGCTCTCCAGGGCATCCAGGAACTCCCCGACCCATCCCCTGCGGCGGCCGGACACGTTGTGAGCCGTGAAGCAACCCCCCACTTCGAGCTTTGGCAGGATGGCCCGGAAATACCGGGTGTACCAGTCCTTGTCGGCATCCACGAAGACGAAGTCGAAGGGTCCCTCCAGCTCGGGCACCAGGTCGTGGGCGTTTGCGAGCCGCGCGTCGATGAAATCGCTGAGCCCGGCCTCCTCGAAGTTCTCCAGGGCCCGGCGGTACCGTCGCTCGTCGATCTCGATGGTGATGAGCTTGCCCCCGGTCTTGCTGAGAGCCCAGGCAATCCAGATCGCGGAATGTCCGGTAGAGGTCCCCACCTCCAGGGCTCTCGTGTACCCGTGTTCCACGACCAGATCGTACAAACGCTGGCCGTCCGCCTGCGGAACGTTCATGTCCCGCCAGGATCGCCGGCTCCTGTCCAGAAACTCGCGGACCCTGCGGTCGAGCTCGTCTGCCTCCTGGGCTCGAACGGGCGGGGCCGAGAAGACGGTCTGCAGCACGACAGCCGCCAGCACGGCCGGAATGACGTGATTCATGTAGAGACCTCCTGACGCAGCGCGTTCCTGCGTCTCGCTTGGTTGAAGGCCAGGTATACCGGCAATCCGAGAAGAACCGTTAGCACCGCCACCGAGGACTCGACGGGTCGCTCCAGGTACGCGAGGACGAGGATCGAAACGCTGATCGCCGCGAAGGCGAGGGGGGCCAGTGGATATCCGGGCATCCTTAGCCGGCTCTCGCCGCTCCTCCGCAACCTGATTACGCCCAGGGCCGCCAGGACGGGGAAGATCCCCAGGCAGAAGCCCATGTACGTGAGGATCTGGTCGAACGTCCCGGAGATGACCATGACGACCGCGAGAAGACTCTGGAGGGCGATGGCCTTTCCGGGGACCCGGGTGCCGGGGTTTACCTGGGAAAAGGCGCGGAAGAAGTAGCCGTCACGAGCCATGGCGAGGTAGACGCGGGGTCCCAGGATGATGAGCGCGCTGATGGATGAAAGGAGCGCGAACGAGATGAGAAGAGAGAACGCCGCGTCTGCTCGTGCACCGAACAGCTGGGATGCCGCCAGGCCGCCTACCGCGATGACGCCTTCCATCTCCCCTGTGGGCACCGCCCACACGAAGAGGACGTTCAGGCAGAAGTAGAGGAACAGAACGACTCCGGTTCCCAGAAGGAGTGATCGAGGGAGGTTGCGTCGAGGCTCCGCGATCTCCGAGCCGATGTATGCCGACGCGTTCCAGCCGCTGTACGCGAACATGATCCACATGAGCGATAGCCCGACGGTTCTCCATCCTCCCCCGGCGACCCCCGCCCGGGAGGGTGCGGAGAAGTGGCTCCAGTCACCCTGCCCGAGGGAGAACCCGACGGCCACCAGACCGGCGATCAGGAGCACCTTGCCCACCGTGAGGTAATTCTGGACCTTCGCCCCGAATTCGATTCCTCGGACGTGAACGAGGGTAAGGACCGCGATGGCGGCGACCGCCATCGTCTTGCTCACGAGCGTCGCGTGCCCCCCAACTGAAAGACCGGGGGCGGCCCGGCCGAAGTACTCGCCAAAGCCCAGCCCGGCCGCCGCGAGCGGCGCCGAAAATCCCGCGAACAAGGACACCCAACCGGTGAGGAATCCGAACAGTGGATGATAGAGCCGTGACAGGTAGACGTACTCACCCCCCGCGCGGGGCATGGTGGCCCCCAGTTCACCGTAGCAGAGGGCTCCGAGCAGCGCGAGGACCCCTCCCGCCACCCACAGGCCGACCAGGAGCAGGGGGCTGCCAAGCTCCCCCAGGAGTAGCCCCGAAGTGGTGAAGATCCCGACGCCGATCATGTCCCCCACCACGATATTCGTGGCTGAGAAGAGCCGTAGCTTTCTCTCCAGCGGGGTAGCGTTGGTGCGAGGCGTTGTGCTAGAGCCTGGCATAGCGGCCTGAGGTGCTTGGAGGCCTCGGCGGCCTTCCCCTGTCCGATACACTCCGCGAAGGCGCGTTATTTGGGAGACAACTGATCGCCGATGAGCGTTGGACCCCCGCGGATCTACGCGGAGTGAGTCGGGTACGCGCGTGCACTCGCAGATCACCTCTGGACCGGGACGTTTCCTCGGGAGTCGGCTTGTTTCCGAGGAGGAGGCCGAGGGACTGCGGAACACGCCCCGATGGCGGTACTGAGTTCGGAGCCGGATATCCTGAGGAGGAGACCCGTGACCCTGACCAGAAGAGGTCGGCTGCCGGACGCGGCCTTTCGGGCCCGCATGGAGGAGTTCTACGACGCTCTGTAGGATCTGCGTGGTCGCTCGATGATCTCGTCCGCCCACCTCATCGGGACCAAGGGAATCGGGGGAGCCGAAAGATTCTTCGTGCGGCTGGTTCGAGCGCTGCGTGACGACGGGCACCCCACGCTGGTGGTCACCCGCTCGAAGAGCCCTCTGCACGAGCAACTGGGGGACTGGCTCCCGGGCCACCGTGTGCCCATGAAGAGCACCCTGGATCTCTGGTCCATGTGGCGCATCCACCAGATCATCGCGAGACGCCGCCCCCGTATCGTGCAGACCTATATGGGCCGCGCCACCTGGCTCACTCGCCTTCGGCGGGGAAGGGTGCCGGTGCACATCGCCAGGCTGGGCGGATTCTACCATCTCTACGGCTACCGGCATGCGCATGCCTGGGTGGGGAACGCCAGGGCGATCTGCGACTATCTGATCCGGAACGGATTCCCCGCCGATCGGGTGTTCCTGATCCGCAACTTCGTGGAGCCAGCGGAGCCGGCCCCTCGTGAGCGTCTGGAGGACCTTCGTAGAGCACAGGGGATTCCTGAAGACGCACTCGTGGTTCTAGGGGTCGGGCGGCTCGTGGAGAAGAAGGGCTTTCAGGACCTTCTGGACGCGCTCGCGCTCGCACCCCCTTCGGTGGGTGGTCGCCCCGTGCATCTGCTTCTGGTGGGAGCTGGCGAGATCGAGCGACGGCTCCGGGATCAGGCCTCCGCGCTCGGGGTATCCGAGCGGGTCCACTGGGCGGGCTGGCAGAGCGAGCCCGGGCCGTTCTACCAGCTCGCTGACATCTTCGTCTGTCCCTCCCGTATCGAACCGCTGGGCAACGTGATTCTCGAGGCCTGGAACCACGGCACTCCGGTGCTCTCCACTCGCACGCACGGAGGGGAGGAGCTCATCACCCACGGCTTGAACGGGATCCTGACGCCGTGCGCGGATTCTCGAGCGCTGGCGAGCGATCTCGAGCGTCTGCTAAAGGAGGAGGAGCGGACGCGGCGGAGCCTGGGCGAGGAAGGAAGACGAACGGTCGTCACCGAATATGCTCCGGCCGACATCGTTCACGATTACCTGGGTCTCTACGCGGACCTCCTGGAGGAGCGGGCCTAGGGACCCCCTGGGGATGACGGTGGGGCCGTTGCCGGTTTTCCCGCCTAAGCGAACACCCACAAAGGACCGAATCGAAATGCGAAGGAACCTCGGCGTACCCCTCGTTCCGGCCATTCTCCTGGTCGTTCTCTCACTGTCGAGCGCGCCAGGCTGGAGCACCGGCCAGGTGGCTACGGCCCAGGTGCCGGCCCGAGCGTCCCGCGAGGCGGATCAGCTCACCCTGGATCGGCTCTTCGCCTCGCCGGAGTTCTTCGGGGAGGGGTTCGGTCCCGCCCGCTGGCTCGAAGACGGGAGCTACACCACCGTGGAGCGTGCCCGGACCGGAGCGCTGGAGCTGGTCCGCTACGATGCCCGGGAGGGGAGCCGGCAAGTCCTGGTCTCGGGACGTCAGCTCGTACCTCCAGGTGAGAACGCACCCCTGCGCCTGGAGGACTACCACTGGTCGGAAGACGGCCAGAAGCTGCTGATCTTCACCAACTCACGGAGGGTCTGGAGGGAGAACACTCGTGGGGACTACTGGGTCCTGGACCGGATCAGCGGCGACCTCTTCCAACTGGGAGAGGAGCTCCCCGGGTCCTCTCTCATGTTCGCCAAATTCTCACCTGACGGAGGGCGGGTGGCGTTCGTGAGCGGCAACAACCTCTACGTCCAGGATCTGGAGTCCAGGGAGGTGACCCAGCTCACCCACGACGGCTCCCGCACTGTCATCAACGGAACGTTCGATTGGGTCTACGAAGAGGAGTTCTTCCTCCGGGACGGATTCCGGTGGAGCCCGGACGGGACGCGCATCGCCTACTGGCAGCTGGATGCGTCCGGCGTGCGGGAGTTCCTGATGATCAACAACACGGATTCCCTCTACTCGTACGTGATACCCGTCCAGTATCCGAAGGCGGGCACCCGCAATTCCGCGGCCCGAGCCGGGGTGATTCCGGCCGACGGCGGTGAGACCGTCTGGTTCCGCCTGGAAGGGGACCCGCGAAACCACTATATCGTGAGCGTCGAGTGGGCGGAGGGCTCCGAGGAAGTCATGCTGCAGCAGCTGAACCGGCTTCAGAACACCAACCGCGTGTTCCTGGCTTCGGCGGCGACGGGCGAGGTGCGCCCGACCCTGACCGAGACCGACGAAGCGTGGGTGGAGATCTCGGTGCCAGGGAGGGGTCTGTCGCTCTCGGACGACCTTCGCTGGTTGGACGACCGGGGCTCGTTTACCTGGCGGAGCGAACGGGATGGTTGGCGCCGCGTGTACCGGGTCACCCGCGGCGGGGACGACACCGTTCCGCTGACTCCCGCGAACGTGGACATCATGAGCGTGGAGCTGGTGGACCAACCCGGCGGCTGGCTCTACTACATGGCCTCCCCGGACGACCCCACGCGGCTCTACCTTTACCGGGTGCCTCTGGACGGCTCCCTGCGGGCCGAGCGCATCACGCCCGCGGACCAGCCGGGCTACCACCAATATCAGATGTCTCCGGACGCCCGCTGGGCCTTCCACACCCACTCCAGCTTCGACAGCCCGCCTACGATCTCCCTCGTGGAGCTCCCCGGTCACCGGGTGGTGCGGACGCTTGTGGACAACGCGGACCTCCGGCGGAAGGTGGAGGCCCTGGGGCGCGAGCCTACGGAGTTCTTCCGACTGGATGTCGGCGACGGCCTGGTGCTGGACGGGTGGATGATGAAGCCCAACGACTTCGATCCGTCGAGGAAATACCCGGTGCTCTTCCACGTGTACGGGGAGCCCTGGAGCCAGACGGTGACGGACGAGTGGACTGGGCACCGGATGCTGTGGCACCACCTGCTCACACAGCAGGGATATATCGTGGTGAGCTTCGACAATCGTGGCACTCCGGCGCCCCGGGGGCGGGACTGGCGGAAGGTGGTCCACGGGGAGGTCGGTACCCACGCCGCCGCGGACCAGGCGAATGCGGCTCGGGCTCTGGCTCGGCAGAGATCCTACGTGGATGCCGACCGAATCGGGATCTGGGGATGGTCCGGGGGCGGATCCCAAACCCTGAATAGCATGTTCCGCCACCCGGACGTGTTCCGAACCGGAATGGCGGTGGCCCCGGTCCCGGATCAAAGGTACTACGACACCGCCTACCAGGAGCGCTACATGGGGCTCCCGCAGGACAACGCGGAGGGATACCGGCGAGGCTCTCCCATCACTTATGCCCATCAGCTGGAAGGCAATCTCCTCATCGTCCATGGCACGGGAGACGACAACGTGCATTACCAGGGGACGGAGGCCCTCATCAACCGCCTCGTCGAAACGGGGAGGCACTTCACCATGATGGCGTACCCCAACCGGTCCCACGGCATCTTCGAGGGGCGGGGGACCACGCGACACGTGTACGGATTGCTGACACGGTACCTGATGGAGAACCTCCCAGCCGGGCCGCGACCACCGACGATGGGGAGCTAGTGTACCGATCGGACGCCTCGACGACCTCCCTGGCCACCGGACGTCTGCGACGGCACGCCAGAATCGGAGTGGTGCGGTCGTTCCCCGGTCGGTAAGCGTGACAACGGGTTGCCGGGATGCTCATCGAACAGTTTCTCCTGTACATGCCGAAGGGTGGAGCACCGGCAGCAGGTCCAGAGATGGCGAGCCTCCGCGACTTCGCTCGCCGAGGCGAATGCCGGATTTTCGAGGACGGTTTTCTCTTCGCCTACAGGCCGAAAGGGGTTTCTGAGCGATCGGCTACCGGGCCGGGAGCGGCCCCGATCTCGGCGCCTGGCCCGCGGCTCTTCCTCCACGTGCTCCCCGGTGTCCTGGCCTCCGAGATCGGAGGCGAGGTGGAGGCGCTACCAGCCGATGGGAGTGCCTGGCGCGAGTATGCCGCCCGTCGGGTCCAGCTGTTCAATCTCGTCGAAATCGGCCCGGGATCGGTGGAGGTGACGGGCGACCTCGCCGGTCTCATGCCTGCCTATCACGCCGAGCTGGACGCCGGGATCCTTGTTTCCTCGTCCCTTCGCGCTCTGCTGTCGTGCTTTCCCGAGCTCGTCCGGCCCCTTGACCCCATCGGCGTCGTGGACCGGCTGGGGGGGCAGTGGTGGGCGGGCACCCGCACCCTCCATGAGCGCGTGCGACGACCCCCTTCCGGAGCCCGCCTCTCCTGGCGTCGGGATGCCGGATTCAGGCAGGACGTACCCGCGTCGATCGAGGCACCGGAGGTCGCAGGCGAACGGAGCGCATCCGAGGTCATCGGCAGAATCAGGGAGGTCACCGGTCTGAGCGCGAGTCGCCTGCTCGCGGGACCTCGTCGGGGCGTCGTACCGTTGAGCGGAGGTTTCGATTCCAGGCTCATCGCGTGCTGCGCAAGGGACGTGGGGCTCGATTTCGAGAGCTTCTCCATCGGACTCCCGCAACACACCGACATCAAGATTGCGCGCCGAGTCGCGAAGGTCCTGAAGCTGCGCCACAGAGTCTTCGAGCCTCGCCGCGATGCCCCTGATCGCATGGACTTCTGGTTGGAGGTGATGGACGGAGACGGGACTCCGGGGGTGTTCTTCGCCACCGAGTTCCTGGAGCGGGGCTATCCGGCCGGCACCCCTCTCCTTCACGGGGCCATGGGGAACCTGATTACGGGCTCACCCATGAAGTGGCTTTCCCCGGGGGAAAGCGTAAGCCGCGAGGGTGCCACCCGTGCCGTCGTCGACGCGCACTACCGGGAGCTTCAGGAGGACTATCTGGAGGCGCTGGGACTGTCGGTCTCCAGATCGGACCTGGAGGCGGAGGTGCGTCGAACGCTCCCGGAGGCACCGGTACCCTTCCAAGCCGCTCTGCTGTGGCTGGTGGAGAACCGGACCCGTCGCTCGGAGGCTTCAATGCTGCGAACCGTCGGCCAGGACTACCGGGTGGGAGCTCCCTTTTACGACCGAGAGGTCATCCGGGAATGGCTATCCGTGCCACGGCTCGCGCTTGACGACCGGACACTGCTTCGGAGGCTCTTCGTCAGCGAGTTCCCCCAGGTCGCGCGTCTCCCCCATTCCGAAGAGGAGCCCACCCTCCTTCCCAATAACGGGCCATCGCTCAGCTATCTCGGAAGCCACCTCGCCAACCGGGTCCGGGACGGCGTGGCCCGGCGGATCATCCGAGACTACGATGCGGGCGCGCGCTGGTACCTCTGGGCGGTCTGGGGTGCATCGTCCGAGGAGCAGCGGGCTTGGCGGATCGAGTCGGTGAGTCGAAAAAGGGGAGTCGTGGGAGACGTCCTGGGGTGGGATCCCGGTGAGCAGGTCGGTCCCGAGTTCTGGAGGAAGATCGCCAAGACCCCGCGGAAGGCGGACAGAATCCTGCGCTCCTACCACCTCCTCACCGAATACTGCGATCGATTGCAGAGGACGGTTCTGGACGTCTAGAGGTCCCCTCGGCAAGGTCGCCAGGATGATCCTGCTCTACCTCCTTCCCGTGCTGCTGGGCGCCGCAAGTCTGTGGGCTCACTTCTCCAGGCACGATCTGACTGCCCTGGCAGCGCTCAGCCTCATGCTTCCCGCCGCCCTGCTGGTGCGGCGACGCTGGGCGGCGAGAGCTATCCAGGCGGGGCTGATTCTCCGAGGGCTGGAGTGGCTGGGGACCGAGCCCGGCCAGGTGTGAGCTGATTCCGGCGGCAGATCGCCTCAGGCGTCCCCGCCGGTCAGCACCTCCATCAGACGCTGCAGCTCCGGCTCCATGGGAACCGAGCGGGCCTCGCCTCGAAGCCGGACGGCCATCCGGGGGGGGACCGGGATCGGATGGCCGATCAGGGGCTCGATGGCCCCCGAGAACTTGGCGGGGTGGGCGGTAGCCAGGAACACGCCGGGGCTCCCCCTGCCGACTCCGTATTCTCCAGATTCCAGGTCGCCCTTCAGCCCCAGATACCCGACTGCGGAGTGAGGGTCCAGCAGGTACCCTGCCTGACGGTGAACCCGGGTGATGGCCGCCCTCGTCGCTGCGTCCGAGTGGGCGCTCGCAGCGAGATCCTTCCGGAGGTGGTCCAGGTCGTGGTCATACAGCGCCTGGATGCGGGCGATATTGCTGGGACTTCCCACGTCCATGGCGTTGGAGATCGTTCGGATCGAAGGCCGTGGCCGGAATCTCCCGCTGGCCAGGTACTCCGGGACGACATCGTTGGCGTTGGTGGCGGCCACGAAACGACGGGCAGGCAGTCCGAGGCGCTTCGCCATCAGGCCAGCGGTGAGGTTCCCGAAGTTGCCGGAAGGCACCGAGATCACGGGAGGCGGTGACGCGTGGGGGAGCTGCGCCCAGGCGTGGAAGTAGTAGAGAATCTGAGGAAGGAGGCGACCCACGTTGATGGAGTTCGCCGACGTCACGTCGAACCGGCGGCGCAGGGAACGGTCGGCCAGGGCCGCCTTCACCAGCTTCTGGCAATCGTCGAAGGTTCCCTGAATGGCCAGAGGCTGAACGTTCCCCCCGAGAGTGGTGAACATGAGCTCCTGCCTGTGACTGACCTGACCCTGGGGATAGAGGACGTAGACCCGAATGCCGTGAAGTCCGTGGAATGCATCGGCCACCGCGGCGCCGGTGTCCCCGGAGGTGGCTACCAGCACCACGAGAGGGCGGGTGCTCCCCCCGCGGTAATGGGCCATGAGACGTGCCATGAAACGAGCGCCGACGTCTTTGAATGCCAGCGTGGGGCCGTGGAACAGCTCCAGGGCGTAGATGCCCGGCTCCACGGGAACGAGGGGTATCGGGAAGTCGAGGGCCGCGCGAACGATTCCGTGCAGATCATCGGACGGCAGGTCCTCGCCAAGCAGGTGCAGCCCCAGAGCATGGGCAGTGGTCTCGCAGGACGCTCCCCGAAGCGCCTCGATCGCTGGACCGGTGAGAGGAGGGAGAGAGACGGGGACGTACAGTCCTCCATCGGGGGCGAGACCCTGGAGCAGAGCCGCCCCCAGGTCGGTCTCCGGAGCGCGACCCCCCGTGGACCGGAACCTCAAGGCCTCTCGCCCCCAGCGCCGGAGAGAACACGCGCCCCCCGACGATCCACTTCCGAAGCGTAAGCGTCAGAGGGTAGTCGCGCGGAGGCCATGAAGGCGTCCCGCATGGCGGCGCCTACCTCGCCGGCGACTTCCAGGGTGCGACAGAGGGCGAAAAGGGAGGGGCCGGATCCCGACAGGCTGCACCCCAGCGCGCCGGCTTCCAGGGCGGCCGCCTTCACCGCCTCGAAACCAGGGACCCATCGGGAGCGTACTGGCTCGGCCACCACGTCCACCAGCGACCGTGCGATGAGATCCCAGTCCTCCCGGTACAGTCCCGCCGCGAAGGCAGCCGTGTTGCCCCACTGGATGACGGCCTGGGCCAGCGAGAGTGTCTCCCCCAATGCCTCGCGAGCCTCTCGCGTCTCCACCTCCAGTTGGGGATGCACGAGCGCCACGGACATCCCCGGGGGTACAGGGAGCTCCACGAGGTCCGGCGGATCGGCTGCTCGCACCAGGACGATGCCCCCCAGCAGGGCAGGAGCGGCGTTATCGGGGTGGGCGGCCCCCGCGGCCTGCCGCTCGCCCTCCAGAGCACATCCAAGAAGCTCGACCCGGGACAGACCTCCCCCGATCAGCGCGTGCACCGCGACGGCGGCCGCTACCGAGCTGGCGGCGCTGCCGCCCATTCCCCCGGATAGCGGCAGCCCCTTGTGCAACTCCAGCTCGACGCCGTGGTTCGCGTTCACACGCCGCAGGACTGCATCAGCGGCGACGCTGGCGCAGTTACGGTGGGGCTCCCAGGGAAGGCGGCCCCCGTCTCCGACGATGGACCGAATCCCTGCTCCTGGCTCGTCCCGCTCCCATGCCGCCACCACGTCCCCCGGGCTCCCGAGGGCCAGGCCGAAGACATCGAACCCGCAGGCCACGTTGCCGACGGTTGCGGGGGCAAAGGCCCTCGCCGGGGCGGTGAGATTCACGCTCAGGGTGTCCTGTCAGGGAACGATCCCAGAGGGACCGTTCGGCCGAAGCGGGTGGTCCTCCAGGGCCGCTGCCTGCAACGTAGCCCCGGGCCTTCACGTACCGTACAAGGTGGCGTCGCGTTGGGGCGATGGCCAGGGAAGAGCGGCGACCCGCGTTGCCGCAAGCGGTAGCCCCCACTATTCTTGCCGACTGTTGAGCGTCTGAACGGGAGAACTCTGCGTGAAGCTTCACACGAAGATCGCACTGGGGCTGGTCCTCGGGGCCCTGGTGGGGGGACTCGCGAACGCCTTCTTCCCGGGGGCGGACTGGGTCTACTGGCTGGGCGAGAACATCATGGGCCCGGTGGGCCAGATCTTCCTTCGCATGCTGTTCATGACGGTGGTTCCCATCGTATTCACGTCCATCGTACTGGGCGTTGCAGGTATCGGGGACATCCGCACGGTGGGTCGCTTGGGCGGTCGAACCATGGGCTATTTCGCCCTTTCGACCCTCATCGCCGCCACCATCGGACTCACCCTGGTGAACACCCTCAGGCCTGGTGGCGGAGTGGAGGAGGAGACCCGCGAAGCCCTGATGGCGATGTACTCCGAGGGTGAGCAGATGCCGGAGCCGCCCGAGTTCGGCGTAGGCACGTTCGTGAACATCGTACCCCGGAATCCCATCGCCGCCGCGGCCGACATGGACATGCTGGCTCTGATCTTCTTCTCCCTGGTTTTCGGAGGAGCGCTCACACTGCTCTCGAAGGAGAAGGCCGAGCCAGTCATTGCCGTCATCGACGGTATCGGGGAGGCCATCATCAAGATCATCGAGTGGGCCATGAAGCTGGCGCCGTACGGAGTGTTCGGCCTGATCTTCGTGGTCACCTCCCGCTTCGGTTGGGGCATTCTCGCCCAGCTGGGCATGTACGTGGTGGCGGTGGTGGTGGGGCTGGCGATCCACGCCACGGTGGGCATCTCCTTCCTGGTGCGGGTGTTCGGGCGCATGGGGCCGTGGCGCTTCTGGAAGTCCGTCGAGGCCCCGGCCATCACGGCCTTCTCCACCAGCTCCAGCATGGCGACGCTGCCCACCAGCATCCACACGGCGGAGACCAGGCTGGACGTGTCTCCCAAGATCGCGGGCTTCGTCCTGCCTCTGGGCGCCACCATGAACATGAACGGGACCTCCCTCTACGAGGGCGTGACGGTCCTGTTCCTGGCCCAGGTATTCGGCGTGGATCTGGGGCTCGGCTCCCAGATCATCGTGGTGATTCTTGCGGTCCTCACCGCGATCGGTGCGGCGGGAGTTCCGGGCGGCTCGATTCCCCTCATGATGGTGGTCATGGCCACCGTGGGAGTGCCGCCGGAGGGCATCGCCATCATCCTGGGGGTGGACCGGATTCTGGACATGTGCCGTACCACGCTGAACGTGTGCGGGGACCTGTCCGCATCGGTCTATATCGAGCGGGTCGACAAGATCCTCGAAGCCGATCCGCAGCGGATGGAGCCGGCGTTGGCCAGGGGAGGGGGCTGACGACGGGTCGTTTGTCGTTGAGCGCTCGCTGGCCCTAGATTACGCATTCGAGCCGGCGCGGAGTCGTTGCTCTCTGTGGGATCCAGACCCGGGAGCGGCGTCAGGACGATCGCTTCGCGGTGTCGCCGGCTCTGAGATCGCTTCCACCTGCCAGGAGACCGGACGATGCCGGAGCACAAGTTCTCACGCCGTGATTTCATGAAGGTCACCGGGGCCGGGACCGCGGGGATGGTGCTGGGAAGCCAGGCCCAGAAGGCTGCCGCTGCTGACCTGACGTCCAGCCCGGGTTCGCCCCCCATGCCCGAGCGCCCCCTGGGAATGACGGGCCACAACGTCCGCCTGTTCAGCCTCGGAGGTCAGGCCACCCTGGAGCAGCCAGGCACCCAGGATGAATCCATGGCCATCATCAACCGGGCCATCGACCTGGGCGTGAACTACATCGACACGGCGGCGGCATACGGGAGGGGCATCAGCCAGACCTACATCGGCGAGGTCATGGCCACCCGTCGAGACGAGGTCTTCCTCGCCACGAAGACCCACAACCGTACCCGGGACGGGTCCCTGCAGCTCCTGGAGCAGAGCCTGGAGCTCCTCCAGACCGACCGTCTCGACCTCTGGCAGCTTCACAACATCAGCCGCACGGAGCAGCTGGATCAGATCTTCGCGGACGATGGGGCGATCCACGCCCTTCTGCAGGCGCGTGAGGAAGGGATCGTTCGGTTCCTGGGCATCACGGGACATGCCGATCCCGACGTGCTCATCGACGGGATCACCCGCTTCGACTTCGACACCATCCTCATGGCGCTGAACCCGGCGGACAAGTACCACCGCCCCTTCCTGGAGAAGCTGCTCCCACTGGCCAACGAGAAGCAGATGGGCGTCATCGGGATGAAGATTCCCGCCCGCGGACGGATCTTCCAGGACGGCGGCCTCACATCCATGAAGGACGCCCTCACCTGGACCCTGGCACAGCCCATCAGCACGGTGGTCATCGGGTGTGACGACGTGGCCCAGCTGGAGGAGAACATCTCCATTGCGGCCAATTTCCAGCCCCTGAACAGCTATCAATTGGCCGAGATCGAGTCCAAGGTATCCCGCTACCCCATGGAGGCCGCTTTCTTCAAGCAGGGGGCCGCCGGATTCGGCCGGGAGGACGACCGGGACGATCAGCAGACAGACGACTGAGTTTCGCAGAGAGAGCCTGGGAACGCCCAGGTGAGCGGAGGCCGGGCTCCGCTGAGCCCGGCCTCCGATCCGTTCCGTTTACTGACGCCGACGGTATCTCGGCGCGCCCCATCTTTGCGGCCTTGGAGCAGGAGGGCTGGCGGAAGCTTCAGGGCAGAAAGTCCGGGTCGTCTTCCCAGATCTTCCTCAGGTCCTCGTACTCCGGCTTCTCCTTGACGAGCTCTCCGTTTGCGGTGTGGCCCACCGAGTACGACACGGGGCCTCGTTGGGTATTCCGGATCTCCGTAGTGCGAGACAGCTTGTACCGGCTCCACGGGGCGTAGCGGACCCCGAAGGTGGAGCTGGTGCGGAGCAGGAAGTCCACGAAGGTGGGGAGGTCGTGCGGCCTGACCAGGAGGGAGACGCAGGAGGCCAGTCGACCCTTCTTCCCCACCAGCGGAGTGATCCAGCTATCCAGCGCGCCCATGGAGAGGGCCTTCGCCGTGATCCAGGCCGTGCGCTCGGGGCTCTCGTCGTCCAAGTTGCAGCAAAGCTCCACCACCCGGTCGGTCTCGTAGGGAAGCGCCTCGGCGGAGGGAGACAGACGGAGGTCGGAGAGCGGCCGGGCGGCGGGCTCCCGATACGGCTCCAGCAGCACGATGCGGAGCACGTTGGGGAAGGACCCCAGGTCCAGGGTTCCCGCTCCCTGCCCCTGGGCGCGCACGGTCCCCTCTGGCCAACCCTCCACGAACGTGGGATCCAGTGCCTTCAGAATGGCGAGCCCGGTGGGCGTTGAAAGCTCCACGTCGGTGCGATCGATGGCCTCGGGGATGGCCGCCACGGGGAAGCCCACGGACAGCCGGGCCGAAGCGGGAGGCGGAATCGCATGGGTTCCGTGCTGAATGCGCACGACTCCACGGCCCAGCCGTACCGGAGAGGCGAGGGTCTGTAAGGGGCTGATCGCACTCACGCAGACACCGGCCATGGCCACGTCCACCACGGAATCCACCGCCCCGACTTCGTGAAATGTCACGTCCTCCACGGAGACACCGTGTGCTTCGCCTTCGGCCTCCGCGAGAACGCGAAAGACCTCCAGGGCAAATGTTCGGGCAGCCTCGTCCAGTTTTGAACCCTGCAGAAGCTCGACCAGCAAGGCGTAATGGGTGTGCCAGTGGTCTCTGGAAGAGTCCAGCCCCCCAGGGGAGAGAACCTCTCTCCAGCCATCACCACGGGGCTCGACGGAGATCTGTGTGGCCCGTGTACTGGCTCTGTGGACATCCGAAATCACGACCTCCACGTCGGGGAGCCCGAGAAGCTGCGGCACCTGTCTGACGCGGTCAGGGTGAACCACACCGGCATCCACGCACGCGGCGACGAACATGTCGCCCGCGATCCCGGCCACGCTCTCCAGGTAGAGAATGCCGCTCACGACGTCTCGCCGGCCCCGGCAGCCGCGGGGGCCACAGCTCGGGAGAGTGCCTTCACCACCCGCGCCGCCGCGATCCCCGCCGAGAATCCGTTGTCGATGTTCGAAACGGTGACCCCCGGCGCGCAGGAGTTGAGCATGGCGAGGAGGGCGGCGAGCCCCTGGAAGCTGGCTCCGTATCCCACGCTGGTGGGAACCGCGAACACGGGGCAGGACACCAAGCCTCCCACCACGCTGGGGAGGGCACCCTCCATCCCGGCCACCACCACGATCACGGATGCCCGACGGAGCTCAGACACGTGCCGGACCAGGCGGTGCAGACCCGCCACGCCCACGTCGTAGATCCTTCGCAGGGCGACTCCGGAGGCGACGCACACCTCGGCGGCCTCTTCGGCAACAGCCAGATCGGCCGTACCTCCGGTGACGATGGCCGCGAAGGGCTCTCCGCCCCCGGGTTCCCTCTCGTCGGGAGGGTTGACGAGACACGTGCGCGCACGGGAGTTGGAGCGGCACCCGGGGAATCGGTCGCCCAGGAGGGCTTGCCTCTCGGGCTCCAGGCGTGTGACCAGCACGGGCACCCCCGGAGCCGCCAGTCGATCCACGATTCCCACCAACTCCTCCGGGCTCTTCCCTTCGCCGTAGACCACCTCGGCAAGCCCTTGCCGCACACTGCGGTGATGGTCCAGCGTGGCGAAGGGCAGATCATCCCAGCGGAAGGGTCCGTCCCTCAGCCGCTCCACGGCGTCCTCGGGATGTACCCGACCCTGGGCGACGTCCTCGATGAGTGACCGGAGCTCTTCGGGGGTCAAAGGACTCCTCCTCCCGTGCGGTAACCGGCGAGGTCCAGGGTGACCCACCGGTATCCACGAGCCTCTCCCTCCCGCACGAGGTCCTCCCTGCAGCTCAGGACCGCTGCCATCTCTCGCGGGTCCACCTCGATTCGCAGATACAGGTTCCCTTCTTCTCCACAGATCCGCACGCGAAAGATGGAGACACCGGCCCCGCGAAGAATCGATTCGAGCTCTCCCACGTCCTCGAGACGCTGCGAAGTGATAGGAATGCCGGTCATGAGTCTCGAGCTGAGGCAGGGGCTGGCGGGCTTGTCGGACATCTCCAGGCCCGCCTTGCTCATGAGGAAGCGGATGTCGGCTTTGGTCAAGCCGGCGTCAGAGAGCGGCGCCTGCACGCCGTGCTCCTGCGCCGCTCTGTGCCCGGGTCGGATGTCATGGTGATCGGAGGCGTTGTAGCCATACAGGATCCAGCGCAGCCCCCGCTCCCGGGCCACTTCGCCAGCAATGCGGAACAGCTCGTCTTTGCAATAGTAGCAACGATTCCAGTCGTTCCGGGCATATTCAGGGAGCTGGACCTCACTGCCCTCCCGCCAGAGGTGCTGGATCCCCAGCGAGGCGGAGAATCGGAGGGCATCCGCCCGATCCACGGAGGGCATGCTGTCGCTCACCGTGGTCAGGGCCAACAGACTCCCGCCCACTTCCCTCCTGACTCCCTCCGCGGCCCAGAGGAGAAACGCGCTGTCCACACCCCCGGAAAACGCCACGAGAGTGCCCTGGCGCACACACGTCGCCAGAAGACGGCGCAGTTCCTCGAGCTTCCTCTGAACGACCTGCGGTTCGTGCCCGCCCGGTGCCAGGGGTGCTGGCTCGACGATGGGTAGGCTCTTCCTCACGGCTTCTGGATTCGACATTGGCTCGCTGATCGACGTGAGCCCGCAGCTCCCGGAGCTCTGGATGAATTTCGGCCGGTGGAAACGACGGTGCGGGCGGGAAGATCCACCCGCCCCCGCGCCCATGAAACTATGTGAATTCGCGTCGGAGGTCACGGTTTTGCCGGCCTGCCCAAGCCTGCGTCGTTGCCGCAGCAAAATACCGCAGGCCGCCAGGGCTCCTTCAGGATCCTTCGTCTGCGTGGAGTCGGGCCATCGCGCGACGGCGCCAGGGGGTTCCGAACCGACGGTACGTCGGGTGCGAAACAAGCTCCCGCGGGTGGCGGGCTCGCGGTCGTCGCGGTCGGCGAGGCGATGGACCTGGAGCGATCCTGCGACTGGAGCGGGACCGATACTTGCAATGGAGTCCGCCGACTGGCTCGGACGGGCCATCAGGGGCCGCAATGGCCGTGAGTTCCCGCAAGTCCCGGAGTTGCGAATATGGGCGAGCCCGGAGACGGGTGCGTGCTCGTCATCGACGACGATCTGGGCACGATCGAGCTGCTGCGCTCGATTCTGGAGCCTGTCCATCGCGTACTCACGGCTTCCGAGGGGCCCACCGGGCTCCGGATCGCCGCCAGCGAGCTTCCCGACCTGATCCTCCTGGACATCGTCATGCCCGGCATGGATGGATACGAGGTGTGCAGACGCCTGAAGGCCGATCCGCTCACAGAGGGCATTCCCGTGATCTTCATCACCTCGAAGGACGAGGAGGAGGAGGAAGCACGGGGGTTGGGGCTGGGAGGGATCGATTACATCATCAAGCCTATCAGCGCCCCGATCCTCGACGCACGCGTCCGCAACCACCTGGACCTCAAGCGCTATCGAGACCTCCTGGAGGACCTGTCCATGAAGGACGGGCTCACCGGGGTGGCGAACCGACGCCGTTTCGACGAGGTCTTCGGGAGAGAGTGGGAGCACGCCGTCCGACACCGCCTGCCTATCTCCGTCCTGCTCATCGACGTGGACCATTTCAAGCAGTTCAACGACAACTACGGACACGGGGCGGGCGACGAGTGTCTCTTGACTCTGGCGAGAACCCTCGAGGGTGCGGTCCGTCGACACATGGATCTGCTGGCGCGTTACGGTGGCGAGGAGTTTGCCTGCCTCCTCGCCGAGACGGACGAAGAGTCCGGCCGAGTGGTGGCCGATCGGCTCCGCGCGCAAGTAAAGGACCTCCGGATCCCCCACGCCTTCTCCTCGGCTTCATCCTACGTGACCGTGAGCGTGGGAGCGGCGGCGACCGTGCCTGCCGCGGACGACGATCCGATGGACCTTCTTTCCCACGCCGACCGTCTCCTCTACCACGCGAAGGAGTCGGGGCGCGACCGGACTGCGAGCGGTACCCTTCGAACGTGGGAGGAGGCGTCGACCGGAGAGCGGTTCGCCACAGAACGCAGAAGGTCCCGCCGGGGGTAATCCCCGACGGAACCGTTCCTCTGTGTCCCGCGGCCCGGACAGGACCCGGGCTGCCTAACGACCGTCTTTGGAAGGGCCTGACCTAACCGATCCGGAAGCCCTCCGCGACGATGGGTAGCTTGCGGACCCGCCTGCCCGTGGCCGCGAAGATCGCGTTGGCCACCGCGGGAGCTACTGGCGGAACACCAGGCTCTCCGATTCCCCCTGGGTCTTCAGTGCTCGGGACGATGTGGACTTCGACCTTCGGCATCTCTCGGAGCTGCAGAAGGGGGTAGTCGTGGAAGTTCCCCTCCTTGGCGCCACCGTCTTCGATGGTGATGGCACCTTTGAGCGTGTAGGTCAGCGCGAGTGTGATCCCCCCCTCCACCTGCGCCGTCAGGTTGCGAGGGTTCAGGGCATGACCGCAATCCACGGCGCAGACGATCCGCCGCACCTTCACGCTCTGATCCTCGGCCACCTCCACCTCCGCCACCTCGGCCACGTGAGAACCGAAGCACGACCATGCGGCGATTCCCCGGCCCACCCCATCGGGCAGGGGAGTGCCCCAACCCGCCTTTTCGGCAGCCAGCTCCAGCGCCCCTCTGACGCGGGGCGCCTCTGACATGAGCTGGCGTCGGTATTCGTAGGGATCCTTGCCGGCCGCGGACGCCAGCTCGTCGATGAAGGACTCCACGACGAACCCGTTCTGGGTGTTGGCCACGGACCGCCACGCTCCCACCGGAATCCCCACGTCATCCAGGTGATAGTCGAGCCTGAAGTTGGGAATCCGGTACGGGGGGTTCGCGGCACCGCCCGTGAGGCTGCCCTGGGGAGGAGGCCCCACGATTCTGTGGGCCCATGCCACCGGCCAGCCGTCCTCGCCTAGCCCAGCCCAC
>JBDHKE010000150.1:0-15587 GCA_039586555.1 Gemmatimonadota bacterium
CGGCCCGAGTAGCACCCTCGGGCAAGGTGAAGTACCGCCGCCTTCCGGCGACGCACAGGCGTACACGGTACCCCTTCCCTCGCCTCTCAATCGAGCCTGGATGATTCCGCTTTCCCATTCTCGGCTCCGGGCACTGACCCACCGGTTTCTGTGACAAAGAAATGTCACAGAACGGCCTGTGTCAAGATTCTGTCACTACAATTTGTGCCCAAATCTGTGCCCAAAGCAAGACCCAGAGGTGTGGACAACCTCTGGGTCAAGTCGCGTAAGTTGTTGTGTGTCAACGCAGCGGAGGGGGTGGGACTCGAACCCACATACGCTTGCGCGCGCCGGTTTTCAAGACCGGTTCCTTAGCCAATTCGGACACCCCTCCGAGGCCCTAAGTATCGCCTTGAGGAGCCCTCGGTTCAACGGTCGCCTGGGGCGCCCCTCATCTGTTGTGTCCGGCAGCTCAGCCGGCCCGGGCCCGGCTGAGTGCACCGTCGACGCCCAGAATCTGACCGGTGATCCAGCTTGCCGCTGGCGACGGCGCCAAGCGGTTGAGTCAGCCACCTACGCGGGCTGGCCGATGCGCCCCAGCGCATGCATGGCTCTCGACGCCTCACGGGATCGGTCATAGCTCGTGATCCGCTCCGTCGCCGGGGTCGCCACGAGACCTTGTGTCACTGCGTTCACGCGAATGCCCGATCGTCCATAAGTGGCGGCTGCCGACCGCACGAGCCCCGCGACACCCGCCTTCGCCGCCGCGATGGCCTCTGGGCGACCAGCCCACGCTGCATTCCCCTGCTTTCACCGGCGCCGATCCAGAGAACGACATGGTCGTCATGGCAGGCGTAGACGCCGAGATCCGACCCTTTCCGAATCACAAGCAGCGTGTCGCCCTCTTCCTGTCCGCAATGCGGCATTTTCGAGACGAGCTGCGTGGGCAGGGGTTCAGGGTTCGGTATCAGACCGCGGAGGACCAGGGGACGGCAGGTAGCTTTCCCGAGGCGCTAGCCAAAGCCATCGACGAGGAAGCTCCCGACGAGGAGTACGCCAAGAAGATCCCGACCCGGACCCTTCCGGCGTTTCTCGTTCGTCTGCTGTCGGTGTTCGACCCGCCCTGAGATCCGTCACCCCGGGCCTCGGTGTGTGGCCGGTGGCGGAGGCGGGATACGCGACAGAGCTGACGGGCGTCACCTTCCGCCCGGCCAGGGAGGTGCTTGTCGAGGGAGCCCGGTCCCTCGTGGAGCATCAGGTCGTCTAGCGCCTGTCGGGCAACGATCGTGTCATTCCGGGAACCTTGCGGGCCTCAACGCCCTTCGGTGCTACCGTGCTCCGCAAGGACGAGAGCGGGCTCCCGGACGCGATCCAGATCACCTTCGAAGACCGCCGCCTGGATTGCGCCGGCTTCGCTGAGGTGGGCCCTTAGCCAACCCTACTCCCATTGGAGTACCAGCGTACCTTCGGGACCCGACTCCACGCGGGTCCCGAACGGTTCACCTTCGCGGCTCAGCATCTGGAGCAGCCAGTCGGTGTCGTCCGGAGACGCCCGGTTGAGTCGGAAGCGCCGAATCTGCAGGGGTACCATGTTGAGACACGCCAGCCTGCCGTCCGCCGGATCGCTGCTCAAGAAGTACATCAGCACCAGATCGCCCCGGAACTCCTCATACCCGGATATCCCCTCGTAGTCGTTGAGGAAATCACCACAGCCGTAGAGAATCGGTCGGCCCCGATAGACCTCGATCCCCCTGGGGTGGTGGGAGGAGTGTCCATGGATCACGTCAATGCCAGCCTCGTCGATCAGGCCGTGGGCGAACTCTCGCTCAACGCGAGACACCGCATACCCCCAATTGCCACCCCAGTGGATCGAGGCGACGACCACGTCACCCGCGCGTTTGATCGCCCGCACCCGCTCGGCAACATCCCTGATGACGTCCCGATCGGGGTGAGACACGAAGCTCACACCAGGCTGACTCGCCGTCGCGGCCCACGCCTTTGGGATACCGCTGTTCTCTACTCCGAACGCGAACACGAGCACTCGCCTTCCCGTCCCAACCTCCATGACTGCAGGCGCCGTCGCCTCCTCCAGATCGGCCCCCGCCCCGGCCGTCGCGATCCCCGTGGCCCTCAGCGTATCCAGCGTTTCCCTCAGCCCTGCGCGGCCCCAGTCGAGAACGTGGTTGTTGGCCAGGACGCAGCAGTCGACCCCAGCTACCGTGAGGCAGGAAACGTTGTCCGGATGCATGCGGTAATGGATGCCCTTCCCCCTCCAGTGGGTGCCGCTGGTCGTCACACTGGTCTCGAGATTGACGATGCGCGCGTCGGGGTTCACCCGGTGGAGCTCCGTGAGTGCGTCCCCCCAGACGTACGAGGCCTCGACAGGGCTTTGGATCGGGCCATTCTTCGCTTCGGCAAGCCGCACATACGTGCTGGCGGTCCGCACGTATGGCTCGAAGAGGCGCGGGTCACCGGGGTGCGGCAGCACCTGGTCCACCCCCCTTCCCGTCATCACATCGCCACAGAGGAAGAGAGTGATGACGTCTGTGGCTTCTCGGTGCCCTCCCATGGGCTCAGGATCGCGCGCGTCGGCGCTGTTGTCTCCGAACACGCTGCGTAGTCCCAACGCCGGCCCGCCCATGGCGAGCCAGAGGTTGGCCGCACGAGAGAAGAACTGTCGCCGGTCCACGCTCAACTCCGGGTCCCGCAGTCGAAGGCGTCAGCACGTTACGTGGAACAGGCCGATGCTCTTCTCTGGCGCATCGTTCCACGCCGCGATCGCCTCCGGAGTGGGGAGTAGCCGCACCTCCACCTCCCGCTGCCGGAAATACTCGGCCGCTTCTTCCGAGAGACGCACGCGATCATACTGACCGGAGCCGATAATCAGCGTGGTTGCCCCGGCTTCGTAGACATGCTTGGCTTCGTCCACGGAGATCGTGTGGGACGTGCCGTACACGCGCTTGGAGAGCTTCTTCTTACGCTTCTTCACGGCGCCGTCCAGCCTGATGAGCACATCATGCTCGTGCCGCTCTCCGTCGACCTCGAGCCAGCCGAATCCAGTGCGGTTCAAGTGGGGTGACATATTGCGGCCCTCCTTCGGCCGCCACGCCCGAGCTGTTCGCCTGCGCTCCCTAGAACTCGAAGAGCTTCGTGAGCTTGGCAGTAATCATCCGGTCCAGCGCGCCACCTCCCCCCGTGCTCCGCCGCTCCGTGAATACCAGATAGAAGTCGCTGAGGGGCGCGTGGACGAAGTTGAATCGCACGTTCGTTACGAGCTCTTCGGCGGCCTCGTTGTACTGGACGAAGGTCGCGGCCACCAGCCAGGGCGTGGGCGCGAACTTGGCCTGTGCGCCGAACACATCGGCGGTGAAGGCCCCCTCGAGCAGAGAGACGTCGTTGTGGCTCACGCTCGCCTGGATGGCCAGAAACGGGCTTACCCGCCAGTCCCCCGAGAGAGACAGCGAGGTCCGCTCTCCGGACCAGAAGTCGCCGGTGGTGAGGGACAGGTTCCCGGACAGTCGCCGTCCCTGGTCCGACTGGTACCTCAGGCCCCACTCGGTCGTCCCATAGTCCCCAGCGGGTACGGTGACGTCGCTCCTCACCGGGAACTCGTCGGCGAGACGTTCGAAGCGATCCGTCCATGTTAGGTCCAGCGCCCCCGCCCCTCGCAGGTCGAGGCCCAATCCTCCGCGGAGCTCCCGGGTCTGCAGCAGGTTCTCCAGGTCGGTGATGTAGTGCACCTCGGCGTATGGATTCACCTCGAACAGCCAGGAAAGACCCGGTCGAGGGTGGGCGCCCAGCGTGGCATAGGTGTGCCGGATTCCGGTCCTTCGGACGAACCCGGTACCCGGACTGAAGTCCTCTCCCACCTGCTTGTACATGGCCGACGCGTCCCACACACGGTCTCGCCACGAGACGCTCACCCGGCCCGCCAGGTCTGCGTCCCCGCCTTCTTCGGTGTCAGTGCCCGCCAGGTAGGAGTTGATGATCATCGAGCCGAGAAGCCGGATATTGGCGTCCGCTCCGTAGCTGCGGCTGTACGCGCCGCTCCCGCCGGTGGCCTGACGGTTGATGAACATGGCACCGATGTCCGTGCCGTCCCGGATGTTGCCGCGCACCCGAGCCACGGTGAAGTTCTCGGCAACCAGATCCTCGAACTCCTCCGTCTGCATGTTGAGCATCCCCAACTCGAACCGTCCGGCCCGGCCCGAGAGGCGGGCCCCACCCAGGATGGGGCGGGGCCGACGGTCCGGAGTGAGCCCGATCCGGCGCGAATGGAAGAGGGTGAAGTCCCGGAGTGACGTGCCCTGGCGGTAGTTCCGCTCCGCCACGTCGCCAAAGAGGAACGAGCCCGAGTTCTCCACGAAGAACTCCCGCTTCTCAGGGAAGAAGAGCGGGAAGCGAGTGAGGTTCACCTGCTCCTGGTCCACCTCGGCCTCGGAGAACTCGGTATTGTAGCTGAGATCCACGGTGAGCTCGGAGGTGAGCCCGTACTTCAGGTCAAGCCCTCCGTCCAGAACTCCTCCCAGGGGCCCCGTGTCAGTGATGTCGCCTGGCGAACTCCGGGTCAGGCCGTACGGCTTCACTCGGAGACCGCGGCCCGTCTCCAGATCGTCCAGCCTGCCGATGATCAGGGTCCCGGCCTTGGACATGCGGTGTACCGGATCCCGCCGGTCCAGGGGCGCCCAGTACGAGTCCTCCAGCTTCCGCCGGATCCTGCGAAGGAGGTTGAGGCCCCAGACCTGCTCCACCCTGCCGGGATCGAAGCGCAGCGTGCGCCACGGAATCGCCATCTCCACCGTCCACGCCGAGTCGTACATGGCGGTTCGAATCTCTGCCACCGCATCCCATCCGGTATCGAGCTGGCGGCTGTCGTTGAAGGTCTGATCGTCCCGGAACCCCCCGAGGGGATTTACCAGGAACATGAACGAATTCCGTCGGTCTAGGAACGTGTCCAGTGTGATGGCGAAGACGTCGGTGTTGCGTGTGCTCTCGCCTGGGAAGTCCCGCTCCATGCTTCGCACCACAAGGGCGTCCGTGCCCGACTCGTAGCAGATGGCACCCACGTACAGGCCGCGCTCGTCATAGAGGATGCGCACGACGGTAGGCTCCGTGGGGGGCTGCCCGACGTCGGGCTGCGACTGGATGAAGTCGGAGATGGGCTCCGCCTCGCCCCAGGCCGCCTCGTCCAGGAGGCCGTCTACCCGGATCGTCTCCCACGTTCGGGTGGCCCTTGCCGCGGGGCGGGGAGCGGACTCCGGATCCAGGGGGAGGTTCGCATACCCCGTGCCGTTCGGTCTCGGAGGGATCCACTCCTGGGCTTCCAGCGGCGCCTGCATGAGGGTCAGCCCGACCATCAAGGCCAGGCCAGGCGACCACGGGCGCGGGGCCCGAGCAGGGATCTTCAATGGCCTCTCTCGATCACCGACGACGATCGACGCCGGGGAGGCGGACACGTTTGCGTCCCGTGTCTCCGGCATGCGTGAGGAGCAAGCATACGAATATCCCTCCCGCGCGCCAACTGTCCGCGATCGAGTGCTTCCGGCTGACATCCAAACCGGCCCGCAAGGTGCGCTATTCCCTCGGGCTTCGAGTCTGGGGGCCACAAGATGTTGGGGTGTGGCATCTCCGCGACACAATGCTGTGCAGATCGTGACCGAATGCACTATATTGGGAAGTGGAGCCGTCGCATGCCCATGCGAAGTTTCGTCAGCGGGAGGAAGGAACGAACATGCTGACGGAAGCCGAAGCACGAAAGCTGGGATTCGAGATCGCGCGGCGGACAGACGAGGGAACTACGGAACCTCGGGCAAAGGAGGACTGGTACATACGCAGTCCTCAGCGCCTCGAGGTCGACCCTCATCGCACGAAGAGCAGGACCCGGTTCCAGTCCGAAAGGAAGACCCTGGAAGAGCTGGAAGACGAGCTGCGCTGGCGCGAGTGGTTCCTGGGGCTCTGATCCCCAACGCACTCCACCGCGATCTCGAGCACGACCGGCCTCCGCACAGCCGGGGGGGGATCATGTATTTTTTTGCCCCTCACCTGTTTCCCATCTTTCCGGGCACTAATGCCGGAATAGTCTCCTCCCGGTGAAGACGAGGGCGATTCCGTGCTCGTTGGCCGCCTGGATCACCTCCTCGTCCCTCACCGATCCGCCCGGCTCCACGATAGCCTTCACACCGGCCTCCGCGGCGGCGTCCACCCCGTCCCGGAAGGGGAAGAACGCATCGGAGGCCAGGGCGGCCCCTTCCACCCTCAGACCGGCGTCCCCCGCCTTACGGACCGCGATCTTGGACGAGTCCACCCGGCTCATCTGGCCCGCGCCGATCCCCAGCGTTCCCCCGTCCCGAGCCAGCAGAATCGCGTTCGACTTGACCCCGAAGATGGCCGCCCAGGCGAAGCGCAGATCATCCAGCTCCCTCTCCGTTGGCTGCCGCTCCGAGACCACCTTCCAGGAGCCGTCGACGACGCCGTAGTACGGTGGGTTGGGTGGGCTCTGGGCCAGCACGCCCCCGTACACGCTCCGCAGCACCACCGGCTCGGGTACCTGGTTGTGGGCCGCGATGAAGCGGCACGCCTGCTTGAGCTCCTCCCCCGCCCCGGCCCACCATGGGTCGCCCTCGGGCTCGAAGGCGAGCCCCTCGGGCGGAGCGCCTTCCTGTGGGAACGTGAGGAGCCGAAGATTCTTCTTCTCCCGGAGGATAGCCAGAGCCTCGTCGGCGAATCCGGGTGCCACAATGCACTCGATGAACAGGTTTGACATGGCCTCGGCCGTGGACCCGTCCACCGCTCGGTTCACCGCGATCACCGACCCGAAGGACGAGACGGGATCGGTCCGCAGAGCCGCCTCGTACGCTTCCCTGAGGATGTTTCCCACCGCCAGGCCGCAGGGAGTGGTGTGCTTGATGATGCACACCGCCGGCGTGGGGGAGAACGCGAAGGGAGTGAGGCTGAGCAGGGCTCCGTCCAGGTCCAGTAGGTTGTTGTACGAGAGCTCCTTGCCGTGCAGTTGCTCCAGGCCGGTGAGCCCCACTGCTTCGTTCCCTGGGGTCACGTAATAGGCCGCCTTCTGGTCCGGGTTCTCCCCGTAGCGGAGCGTTCGTGCACGTTCTAACTGCCAGCAGAGGCCCGAGGGAAGGCTCTCTTCCCCGGCGCTAGCGTCGGATTCGGCGGCGCCCAGGTATGCGGCGATGGCCGCGTCGTACACGCTGGTGTGCTCGAACACCTTGGTGGCGAGCTCCCGCCGGAAGGCAGCCTCGTCCTCGGTGCCGTCCATGGCCTCGAGCACCCTGGGGTAGTCCGCCGGGTCCACCACCACCCACACGAAGCGGTGGTTCTTCGCAGCCGACCGGAGCATGCTGGGTCCCCCGATGTCTACCTTCTCCATGGCCTCCCCTACCGGGACGCCTCCGCGGGCCACGGTCTCCCGGAAAGGATAGAGATTCACGGCCACGAGGTCGATGGGGCCGTAACCCTGCTCCCGCACGGCGGCCAGGTCGTCGTCCCGGTCGCGCCTCGCCAGGAGACCAGCGTGCACGGCGGGGTGGAGCGTCTTCACCCGCCCTTCCATCATCTCGGGGTGGCCGGTGACCTCGGCAACCTCCGTCACCGGCAGGCCGCCCTCTCGAAGCGCCCGTGCGGTACCTCCGGTGGACAGGAGCTCCCATCCCCGCTCCACCAGCCCACGTCCGAGCTCCTGGATTCCCGCCTTGTCCGATACGCTGAGGAGTGCTCTACGGTTGATCATGATGTGCCGAATGCTCCAGTGATATGCTGAAAGAGGTTTTCGAAGTTCTCGTCGAAGCAGGCGCCAAACGCGTCCGCGGGAAGAGAGAAGCGCGGCGCTTCCCTGCCCTCGGCCACCGCTCGGCAGAGCTGATCCGCCGCGACGGGATAGAGAACATGCTCGATCCTGTGAATTCGCTCCGCCAGGCTGTCGGGTGTGGTCAGGCAGCCGGCGTCCAGCACGGCCCGGTGGACGTGGTGCCCGTACATGCCCTTCCCGCCGAAGAACGGCAGCAGAGCCGGGTGCAAGTTGAGGATGCGGCGGGGGTACGCTCGGATCACCAAGTCGGGAAAGAGGCGCAGGTACCCCGCCAGGAGGATGACCTGAATGTCGGCCTCCTGGAACGCCCGAAGGGTCTCCTCCCCTACCTCCTCCTGCGTGCGGCCGCGCACGGGGATGATCCTGGCCTCGCGGCCGGCTTTCCGGGCCCGCTCGAGGGCATAGGCATCGTCCCGGTCGCTCGCCACCAGCACGATGCGCCAGGGAGGCAACTCCCTCGCCTCGAACTCGAGCATCGCCTGCAGGTTGGTGCCGGAACCGGATGCCAGAACGGCTACTGGAACAGTCACGCCAATTCTCCGCCGTAGTGTGGGGTGAGAAAAGGATTGCCCACCCGCTCGTTTCCCACCGTGGTCTCGGGGCCGTGTCCGGTCAGGAGTCGCGTCTCGTCCGGGAGGGTGAGCACCTGAGCTCGGATTCCCGCGATCAGCGTTCGGAAGTCCCCACCGGGCAGGTCTGTTCTCCCGATGGATCCGGCGAACACCACGTCGCCCACGAAGGCGAGGTGATCTCGCTCGGAGTAGAGGATCACATGCCCCGGGGCATGCCCGGGAACGTGCCGTACATCGAGAGCACAGGAACCGAACTCGAGGACATCTCCGTGGCTGATCTCGTGCTCGGGGGGCGGCAGGGGCGAGGGGAGCGGAAGGCCGAAGGCTGCCGCCTGTGCCTGGACCGCGTCGTACAGCGCTCGGTCGGCGGCGTGGAGGTAGATGGGGGCACCGGTAGCCTCCTTGATTCGCCCCACCCCCTCGACGTGATCCAGGTGGGCGTGGGTGAGCACGATGGCCTGGACGTCGAGACCATCGGCACCGATGGCCCTCTCCATGTCCCGCGCCGAGGCGCCGGGATCGATGACCAGGGTGGTCCGGGTCTCGCCGCACACCGCCAGGTATCCGTTCTCGGCGAAGATGCCACCGGTGAAGAGGCGAGCCAGGATCACGTTTTCACCCTCTCGAGGGTCCGGCGGACCGCCGCCTGGCCGAATTCCGGATCACGAGCTTCTTCCCTCGAACTCCCTGCGAATCGCCCCCTGGAAACGGCAGAAGCCCGCGGGAGCGACCCCGCGGGCTTCCGAAGTTCGGACATCCTGGTGCCTCAGACGGTGAACGAGCTCCCACACCCACAGCCCCCCGTGGCATTCGGGTTCCTGAAGGCGAACCCGGAGCCCATCATGCCCGTCACGTAGTCGATCTCCACGCCGGACAGGTACTGGGCACTGAAGGGGTCAAGGAAGACCCGGAGCCCACTGATCTCGAGGATTTCGTCGTCATCCTCGGGGGCGTCGTCGATGTTCAGGCTATACTGGAAGCCCGAGCAGCCGCCGGGAAGCACGGCCACTCGCAGGCCGGCGTCCGGCGCAGCGCCCTGGTCCTCCATGAACTTCTCGACCTGCGAGATCGCGGTCTGCGTCAGCGTTATGTCCATCTCGGTCCTGTTCTTCGAGACTGTGATCGGAGATTGTCGTCGCTCCTACTACCCGGACGCTCCGGGCGAGGTTTCGGATGGGAAGCTACCCGGGCTCCGGATAGGGGTCAACCTCGGGAGCGCAGCTCCGCGAGGATGAGGTCTGCCGCCGCTGCGAGGTCGTCCACCACTGCCACTCCGTCCGGCGCGGCGGCTTCCTCCTCGCGTCCGTATCCGGTGCGCACGAGGATTCCCTTTCCACCCAGCTTCAGCGCGGGAGCGACATCCTTCACCCGGTCACCCACGTAGTAGGAGCGGGCCAGATTCACCTCCAGATCCCGCTCGGCGGCCCCGTGCATTTCGGTTCCGGGCTTCCGGCAGTCGCAGGGGCCGGTGAAGTCGGGGTGGTGGGGGCAGTGGTAGGTGGCGTCCAACGGGACGCCTGATTGCGCGAGCAGAGCGTCGATCCGCCCGGCCACGGCCCGGTAATCTTGCTCGGTGTAGAGTCCCCGAGCGATGCCGGACTGGTTGGTGACCACCACCAGGACGAAGCCCGCGTCCCGAAGCCGTCGCAGGGCCTCCACGGCCCCGGGCACGAAGGCGACTCCGGCCGGGTCGGCCAGATAATCCCGCTCGAGAATCAGTGTGCCGTCGCGGTCGAGGAAAACCGCTCGTCTAGGCACGCGAGAGGGTCTCCCGAATGCGTCTCACCAGGGGGACTTCTTCGATGGGATCGACGGTCCGCAGGTCGAGAACGATCCGGTCTCCCTCCACCCGAGCCACTACTGGAGGATCGCCGGTTCGCAGATTCTCGGCCAGCTCGGTCGCCGCTCTTCCGTTGACCGGCTTGAGCCTCACGGTCCAGGTGGGGAGCTCGGCTCCAGGATAGGTGCCGCCACCCACCACCGACACCCCTCGCGTCACCTCCACTTCCACCTCCAGGTCCCGGATCATAGACGCGAACGAACGGGCTCTGCCTTCCACCTCGGCCGGCGTGGCGGCGATCATCCTCAGGACCGGGATCTCCCGAATGGCCCGCTCCGACTCCCGGTAGAGATGAAGCGTGGCCTCCAGACCGGCCAGGGTCGCCTTGTCAACGCGGAGGGCGCGGCAGAGGGGATTCTCCCTCATCCGGGTGAGGAGCTCCGTCCGTCCCAGCAGGATGCCGGCCTGGGGCCCTCCCAGGAGCTTGTCTCCGGAAAAAGACACCACGTGGGACCCTTCGGCCAGAGCCTCCATCACAGTGGGCTCCGGGGGGAGGCCCAGCCGTTCGGGTTCGATCAGGAGGCCCGTGCCCAGATCGAAGACCAGGTAGAGCCCCTCTTCGGTGGCCAGGTCGGCCAACTCCCTCAGGGACGCCTCTTCCGTGAACCCCGAGATGCGGAAGTTGGAGCGGTGAACCTTGAGGAGGACAGGAGCGTCGCAGTCCCTCACCGCGGCCCGGTAGTCCTCCAGCCGAGTCTTGTTGGTGGTACCGACCTCACGGAGACGGGTCCCGCTCTGGCTCAGGATCTCCGGAATCCGGAACCCGCCGCCGATCTCCACGAGCTCGCCTCGAGAAACCACCACGTCCTGATCCAGGGCCAGAGTGTTCATGGCGAGGACCAGCCCGGCGGCGCAATTGTTCACCACCAGGGCGTCCTCCGCCCCGGTGAGCTCCCTGAGGAGGGCGACGCAGTGGGTGTAACGCGACCCCCGGCGCCCCTCGTCGAGGTCATACTCCAGGTTGGAGTACCCGCCCAGAGCCCGTCGCACGGCCTCTCGAGCCGCGGGAGCCCAGGGCGCTCGACCGAGGTTCGTGTGCAACACCACCCCCGAGCAATTGATGACCGGACGCAACGATGGCACGTCCTCCAACTGGAACAGCCGCTCCACCTCCTGGGCGAAGAGAGCAGGACCCAGGACCCCGGGAGACGTCTCTCCGGACCCGAGCTTCTGGCGGGTGTCGTCCAGGACCTCTCTGAGATGGACTACCACGCGATCCCGGGGATACCGCTCCAGCAGGCGCCGAAACGGCGGTGCAACCATGAGCTGGTCAACCCCGGGGATGCTTCTTCGCACGTCGGGCATGAACGACTCCGGCCCCGTCTACGGCCTTCGGGACTTCCTCGAAATATGAGCGCTTCCGCGCGGGTTCGCAGCGATGGTCCGGACGGGGAGAGCGCCCGCCGCCCGGACCTCCGGCATGCGACGATGCAGGAATGGGACCGACCGGACCCGGGCGAAATAGGAGGTGTCCGGAGGGAGGGTATCGCGGACGATGGAATCACCGGCCACGGAGTCACCCAATGCCCCCGAGGTGTCGGCAGGAGTCGAGTCCGGTGGCACTCCGGTGGTATCCGGCCGGACCGTGTCGGCGGCCATCGAATCGGCCGCCACACCGGCCGTGTCAGGCGGGACCGAATCGGGCACCACCGTCGCCGTATCCGGAGCGATGGTGTCCCCCGCGACTCCCGTCGTGTCCGGGGGGATCGTGTCCCCCGCCGCCTGGGTCGTGTCCTCCTCGGGAAGCTCGAACAGGACCTCGCCGGTCCCTCCACCCCCCCGGGTTCCCTGAATGTTGATCACCCCCTCCACCTCCACCTGATAAGTGGTGTCGGGAACCAGGGGCGAGGCGAGAAGCGCGATGATCTCCTGGCCCGGCAGGACTTCAGGTGGGGGTCCCGCGGCGGGCTCAGCGCCTGTGAGCCGCCCGGGTCTGCCCAGCTCCTCCTGTATCCGCTCCACGGCGGTTCGCGCTGGCCTCTGATCCCTCGCGCGGCTCTCTGGCGCCCCGGCCGTGTCCGGCGGTGCCGGAACCACCGCGGAATCGGGCACTGTAGCCGAGTCAGGCACCGCGAGGGAGTCCGCCATACCCAACGAGTCGCGCCCGACGATGGAGTCGGGAATCAACGCCGGGTCGGGAGTCACCAGCGAGTCACCCACGGGGACTCCCGCAGCCGCCAGGCTGTCGGCCCGGGCGCGGGCGATGCTGTCCGCGCGTGCGACGCTGTCCGCTCGGGCAATACTGTCGGCCCGTGCTATGCTGTCCGCGCGGGCCATCCTCGCTGCCCGGATGCTGTCCGCCCGGGCAATGCTGTCCGCCCTGACGCTATCCGCTCGGACGATGCTGTCCGCCCACTCCAGTGCCTCCACCTTGTTCAGGAAGCGCACGACACGGGGACCCGGGATCACGGAGTCCACCGTCAGCCGCGCTCGGACTCCGCCGAGGTCTCCCCTTGGATTCAGATAGTCGTCGAATTGGAGGCTGAGGGTCAGGGAATCGAAGACCTCCACGCCGGCAAGAACCGCGGGAGTCGTGTCCCGGGATAGAAGCGCCAGTGACGTGACCAACGTGTCAGCGGGCGCGACCGCAGCCGTCATCTCGATCTGGGGCTCGGAGTAGTCGGGCTCCCGGTTGCGGTTTCGGTCCTGGAAGGCACGAACCGCCAGCCGCCCCCCCGGCATATAGCGCACCGCGAAGATGCCGTTCTCATCCGTCCGGGCGACATAGCGCAGCGTGTCTTCCTCCGCCGCCGCCTCGACGCGGGTCTCGCTCAGGGGCTCACCGGTAATCCGATCGGTCACGACCCCTGCGAGGACCGTGGGTTCGAACTCCTCCGGACCCGTGGAGAAGACGAACTCGAAGGGCTCTTCCATCCGGTTGGAGAACATGTCCTGGACCACTGGCAGGACGGTGATCCGGTAGACTAGGCCCTCCTTGAAGCCACCCTCAAGACGGACCTCCAGATTGTCCCGACCGTGCTTCACCTCCACGTCGCCGCTCTCCGGCGAGACGATCACGGCCTGATCGAGGCTTCCCCCCGCCGCCCTCTCGCTGATTCGCTCGTTGAAGCGGATCACAACGGGATCCCCGAACGGCTCCACGATGGCGAACGTGTCCGGATCGGTGCCCGTCACCACCGGCGCGAACCGGTCCTCGGGGCCTCCCTGCGGCGAGCCCGGACGGGCGCAGCCCAGGGCCGCCGCAACCAGCAGAACGAGGGCGAATCGGTAGATCAAGCTCCCTCTAGATCCGACAGTTTCTCGATCAGCTTGTCCAGTTGCTCCCGAAAGCTCCGGGCCTTCTCGTTCTCCCGCTCCACCACCTCCTGGGGAGCCCGGCTCACGAAGCTCTCGTTGGCCAGCTTCTTCTCCGCTCCCGCCAGCTGCCCCTCCAATCGCCTGATCTCCCCGCGGAGCCGCGCACGCTCCTGATCCAGATCGATCACTCCCTCCAGGGGCAGGAAGAGCTCCATGCCACTCTTGAGGACGGCGTGAGCGCCGATACGGCCCTGGAACTCGTCCCCGATCGCCACCGACTCCACGGATGCCAGTCGCTGGAGGGAACGCATCTCCACGTCCAGAGTGCCACGGAAGCTCTCCGGCACAGCGCCGATCTCCAATGAGATCCCCCGCCCTTCCTTGACCCCGTACTCCTTGCGCAGGCTGCGGACCTCGGTGATGAGCTCCTGAAGGGCGGCCAACCCGCTCTCCGCCTCCGGATTCTCCCAAATGGGAACCGGATCGGGCCAGGGGGCGACAATGAGATCCTCCGGCCGGCCCTCCCCTTCCGGGAAAGGCAGCCGATTCCACAGCGCCGTCGTGACGAAAGGCACCAGGGGATGGAGCAGTCGGCAGACCGCGTCGAAGACCGTGACCAGCGTGGACCGGGCCGCCTGACGGCTGGCCTCACCCGCTTCCCCCCGCAGCCTCGGCTTGACCAGCTCCAGGTACCAATCCGCCAGTTCACCCCAGAAGAACTCGTACGCCAGGCGTTCCGCCACCTCGTGGAGCCGGAATCGCTCCAGATCCCGCGTCACCTGCGCGGTGGTCCTCGAGAGCCGGGACAGGATCCACCGGTCCGCCAGCTCCAGGTCGTCGTCTACCTCGCTGGGCGGGGCCACGGGACCGTCCCCGAGGGACATCAGCGTGAAGCGGCCCGCGTTCCAGACCTTGTTCGCGAAGTTGCGGCCCGGCGCGAAGGACGCTTCCAGGTCTTCGGGGTCGAGATAGATGTCCGTGCCCACGCCGGCGGCCGATATCAGCGTGAAGCGCAGAGCGTCGGCTCCGAACCGGTCTACCACCTCCAGTGGATCGATCCCGTTGCCCAGGGATTTGGACATCTTGCGTCCCAGTTTGTCCCGGACCGTGCCGTGGATGTAGACCTGTGCGAAGGGCTCCTCACCCAGAAACTCGTACCCGGCCATGACCATGCGCGCGACCCAGAAGAACAGGATCTCCGGCGCAGTGGACAGGGTGTGCGTCGGGTAGAACGCCCTCAGGTCGTCGGTGGCATCCGGCCACCCGAACACGGAAAACGGCCAGAGCCAGGAAGAGAACCAGGTGTCCAGAACGTCGGGGTCCTGCTCCAGCCTCTGGCTCCCGCACCCTGGACACGCGGTGGGATCGTCCCGGGAGACCACCTGTTCGTCACAGTCCCGGCAGTACCAGACGGGAATGCGGTGCCCCCACCAAAGTTGTCGGGAGATGCACCAATCCCGAATGTTCTCCAGCCAGTCCTCGTAGACCTTCTTCCAACGCGTCGGGGCGAAGGTGACGGTCCCGTCCAGAGAGGCCTGAAGCGCCGGATGGGCCAGGGGCGCCATGCGCACGAACCACTGCTCGCTTAGGCGGGGCTCCACGACCGTGCCACACCGGTAACAGTGCGGAACCTGGTGCGTGTGGAGCTTCTCACCCGCGTAGAGCCCCTGCGCTTCCAGCGCGGCGACGACAGCCTTCCGGGCCTCGAACCGGCCCATTCCCTGAAAGCGCTCGGGAGCGTTCTCGCTCATCCGGGCTTCTGGGGTGAGGATGTCCAGGAACTCCAGGTCGTTCCGGCGGGCTATCTCGAAGTCGTTGGGATCATGTGCCGGCGTGACCTTCACCATGCCGGTGCCGAAATCCGGATCGACGAAGGCGTCCGAGATGACGGGAATCGTACGGCCCGTCAGGGGTAGCTCCACGTCGACGCCCACGAGCAGGGCGTAGCGCTCGTCGTCCGGGTGAACGGCCACCGCGGTGTCCCCCAGCATGGTCTCCGGGCGGGTGGTGGAGACCGTCAGGTACCAATGCCCTTCGTCGGTGCGACCCAGGGCCTCCGCACCGCGGGCCGCGCTCGCCTCGGCCGCCTTCCAGGCGGACTCGTGGAGAGGGT